>DGBH01000069.1:6542-12875 GCA_002384205.1 Bacteroidetes bacterium UBA4009 | reverse complement strand
TGTTAATCTACTTCTGTATAATCTGTGTAGTTACTTGTTTCAGCTTCGCTCTTATATACTCGTTTAGGTCGACTTAAAAATTTATCTAAGGTAGAACTTGCAAAGGATATAATTAGGCCCAGTAGCATAGCATTCCAAAATGAGGCTATGTATACGTGATCTACAAAATAATCCATAACCATTACCATAAGTGCGGTTAGCACAAAACTAAATATGCCAAATGAAAACACCGTTATCGGAAAAGTAAGAATGGCAAGAATGGGTCTGATAAAGCTATTGACTATGGCAAGCACAATGGCAGCGGTTACCGCATACTGATATCCACCTGTTATAGTAATGCCATCTAGATGCTTGCCGCAAAGGAATATTACACCTCCAAGAGCTAGGAATTTTATAATTTGATTCATATTATTTCGATATTCTAGGTGTAAAAATGCAAAAAGGTTGCCAAACAGATTTTGGCAGATGAACGTGTTATGTGTTACAGTGCTTTTACAAAACCTTTAAAAGAATAAAATTTTGTTTTAAATAAGGTATATTCGAGTTTAATATGAACACATTTTTATCCTTCTTTGAAGCGTTGTCAAACCTCCAAAAGATAAGTTGGGTCATTATCTGTATGACTTTTTTTTGGCTGATAGAAGGAGCATTTCCTGCGGTAGTACTAGGTTATAAAAAATGGCGCCATGCAAAAGTGAACCTAGTATTATTAGGCTCTACCATTCTCATCAATGCTATTTTTGGAATTATAACTGCTGGCGTTTTTGTTTGGGTTGGTTCGCATTCTTTCGGACTTTTAAATTGGGTAATCTGGCCCACGTGGGTAGAACTTATAGTGGGAATAATGCTACTTGACTTTGTGGCGCAATTTGGCGTTCATTACATTTTACATAAGTTTGGTCCTCTATGGCGTTTTCATATGGTGCATCACAGCGACACCCATTTAGACGTGACTTCTGGAACACGTCATCATCCAGGTGATTACGTATTTAGAGAATTATTTTCTCTACTTGCAGTGGTAATAGGAGGCTTGCCTTTTGCATTTTATCTGGTTTATCGCATCATAACCGTGTTGTTTACCTATTGGACCCATGCTAATTTTGAACTTCCTAATGGAGTAGACAAAATACTAAGCTACCTGATTGTCACTCCGCGAATGCATAAGTTTCATCATCACTATCAAAGACCCTGGACAGACTCTAACTTTGGAAATATTCTCAGTATTTGGGATCGTATGTTTGGCACGTTGGTGTTTGGAGATTCCCGTGATATAAAGTATGGTCTAGATGTATTAGATAATTCTCGCTCTGAAGATTTAGCCTATCAACTAAAAGTTCCTTTTGATAAAAGTATATCGGTAGATGAATAGTGAACGAATGATTTATTAGTTTGTAGCAACTATACTTCTAGTTATTATATCACTGTCATCTCGCAAGGTGCCAAGTATACCGCCAGTTTTATAATTATCAAAACCTATAAAATAGAGTCCCTGCTGATTTTCCGGATCACATTTTTTTATAGGCTCACCTTTTTGGTCAATACAGTTTTTACTATCTGCAATTAAGGTATCTAAGTGGGTAAGGTATCCAGTAGCCAAAATGACAGCATCTATAACCGCTGAATCCCCGTTGGTAAAATAAACTGTCTTTTTATCAAAGTGAGAAACATCTGCATGTATGTGTATACTTCCATCTTTAATTCGAGCAACGGTACCTAGGTCAATGGTAGGCGTTTTTCCTGTTTCTCGAAGGATTTTTATTGGCGGTTCCGAGTGGATAGGAATATTATACTTGGCAAGGTTCCCGAAATAGAGTTTTCTTACAATGTTTCCTATATGAGCGCCAAGATCAAATGGAAGTTTATCTAGTATTTTAGCTGTTTTCTGAATGGGTCTGCCAAACAAATCTCGTGGTACGATACTCTGTTTACTGCGTATAGAAATACCTACGTGTACATTATGTTCTGCCAAGTCTAAGGCTATCTCAGCACCGGTATTTCCCATGCCGATGATCAGTACTCTTTTATCTTGGTAGGGTATAGCATTCCTGTACTTGTTTGCGTGAATTATCTCACCGTTAAAATTTTCTTGCCCTTCCCATTTAGGAATGTTGGGAATGCGGTTTATGCCCGTAGCTACAATTACATTTTTGGCTATAAGTAGCTGATTACCGCAGTGCACATGCCATTCATTATCGTGTTTAATAATCGTAGTAGCTTCTGTATTATAGTGAGGTTTTATATCCCATTGAGCTGCATACGACTCGTAGTAGGCTATAAGATCAGACTTATGGATGTAAGTCGGATATTCATCGGGGAATGGCATATACGGCAAATGAGAGTACTCTTTGATGGTATGTAAGTGTAGCCTATCGTAATGGGCATGCCATTTAGATGCTATATGATTGCTTTGTTCAATTATATAAAAGTCTCTTTTAGCATGACGTAATGAGCCTGCCATGGCCAAACCTGCAGGTCCGGCGCCAATAATAAGATTTTGAATCATGCTCTGCGAAAATACTATTTTGACAGCTATAGGGATTAACAGGTTGAGTTATCTAAGTATAACGGGATGGCTTAAGGTAGTTTAAGATTTTTTTCTGTTTATTTGGCAAACCAATGGAAGAGCATAAAATAGTACGTAATAAAGAACTTAATATTTGGGAGGCATTAATCCCCATAATTGCACTAGTTAGCATGCTCGCTTTTAATGTATACGTCTTTGAGGACGATGCAATAAGTGGTAGTAATCAATTTATCTTACTTATGGGAGGCGCAGTGGCGGCTTTGGTTGGTTATTTTAATAAAGTGAGTCTAGAAACAATGCTAGATACTGTAGGGAGTAATCTAAAATCGGTAGCAGGAGCTATTCTTATCTTACTTTTAGTAGGTTCACTTTCGGCGGCTTGGCTTATAAGTGGCGTGATTCCTGCTATGATATTCTATGGTATTAAGTTGATTAACCCTGCTATATTTTTGCCTACTGCTGTGGTTATTTCTGCTATTATTTCAATGGCTACAGGGAGTTCTTGGACTACCAGTGCTACTATAGGTATAGCACTAGTGGCCATAGGCAAAGCTATCGGTTTACCAGCAGGAATGGTAGCCGGAGCTGTAATAAGTGGCGCTTACTTCGGAGACAAAATGAGTCCGCTTAGCGATACCACCAATCTTGCTTCGGCAATGGCAGGAACAAAACTCTTCACCCATATTAAGTATATGGCGTATACTACGGTTCCTACTATTATAATTACCCTAGTCGTATTTGCTGTGCTAAGCTTAACCTACCAAGTAGGGGATGTACAAGGTACTGAGCAACTGCTCGCAGCTATTTCCACCAAATTTAATATCACACCGTGGCTTTTTGTAGTGCCTTTGCTGGTTATAGTGCTCATTATAAAAAAAGTAAATCCCGTTGTGGCTTTGTTAGCAGGCACCCTTTTGGGTTGTGTTGCATGTTTGCTTACCCAGCCGGCTATCCTAAGTGATTTTGCCACTATGCATTCAACAGCTCCAAACTATGCATTTCTTATGCAATCTATTACCCAAGGTGTAGCTATCGAAACCAGTAACGCTTCGCTTAATGATTTGTTCTCTGCAGGAGGCATGTCAGGTATGCTGGGCACGGTTTGGCTAATTATATGCGCTATGGTTTTTGGTGGCATTATGGAAGCAATCGGAGCATTAGCACGTATAAGTTCAGCTTTATTGAGTTTTGCAACATCTATTTTTGGATTGTTTGCGAGTACGGTAGCGAGTTGTTTAGCGATTAACCTTACCGCAAGTGATCAGTATTTAGCGATTGTGGTGCCGGGTAAAATGTTTGAAAAAGCGTATAAAGACAAAGGGCTTGCCCCCGAAAACTTGAGTAGGACCTTAGAAGATAGTGGCACAGTAACCTCTGCACTTATTCCTTGGAATACGTGTGGCGCGTATCAGAGTGGTGTGCTTGGTGTCAGTGTAAGTGAATATATTGGTTATGCGGTATTTAATTACTTAAGTCCTTTTATGACCTTGCTCTTTGCCGCTTTTCAGATTAAAATTGCTCAGCTTAGCAATAAAGATTAGGGAGTAGACTCAGATAATGATTACCTTTTGTTCTGTTAGGAAAAATCTTCGATTTCTAACTGGTAATCATATTGCAAGTCTTCGTGCATCTTATTAATTATTTTTTCGGCTAAACCGAGCTGCCTGTCATACATATTGGTAAGTACTGTGTTGTATCGGTACGAAGGATCCATTTGTTTTAGCTTACGGCAAAAATGAATGGTTAGTGCTGCTTCTGTTTCCAGTTTTTTGGAGTAGCGTACATGCTTTTTTACACCTCTTAAAATCTTGCGAATACTTTTTTTGATGAAATGATAACTAGTGGTATTGATATCTTCAAATTGATCATCCATCTCCGCTTTAATGGTTTCTATAAAATGGTCCTCATCATGCTCCTCAAATAAGAGGTAGGTCATTAGTTCCTTATTCTCAATCTTATACTTGGTTACGCGTAATGCTAATTCTACCAACTGCTCTTTTTCAAGATGTTGGAGCTCTTTTTTGATGGTGGTAACGGTTACAGCTTTCATCAGAATTCCATATTAGGGTCTAAATAATGATTTAAGGTACTTAATGAAAGTATGTTGTGGTGTCATTGGTAGACATTATTTAAATTTAGGAATGGTTTGGCTATAGAGTTTCTCTACTTTTTCGCGGGCCCATGGGGTTCTGCGTAAGAATTTAAGACTACTCCCCATGGTAGGATTCATCGTAAAACAGTTTATTTTTATACGTTCACCTAATCCTTCCCAACCATAGTATGAAATAAGAAATTCAAGTACCTCTTTTAATTTCATTCCGTGAAGCGGGTTGTTTGGTTGTTCTTGTTCGGTGTCTTCGTTGCGTTTCAATTCTGTTGCAAATTTAACTACAAAAAAAGGCTTACCATACGGTAAGCCTTTCAGTTGTAAAATTTTTATTAGTAAATGCTTATACTAAATTTACATTTACGGCACTTGGGCCTTTTTGACCGTCTTCTACTTCGTAGGTAACTTGGTCTCCCTCGTTGATTCTAGTTCTAGTACCTGTTTTGTGTACAAATACATCTTTACTTCCATCTTCTGGAGTGATAAAGCCAAAGCCTTTTTCATCATTGAAGAATTTTACTGTTCCTTTGTTCATGGTATTGTTTTATTAAAGTGCAAATGTAATCCGTATTTGGCTTATTGGTTTTTTTATTTTTATTTCATTTTATTCGCCGAAAATAGACCTACAACTAATTCACTTTATGGGTAAGTGCTAACTCATAAAACCTGGTTACTTGCGTTTCTTCATATTCATCTCTTTACTTCCTCGCGTGATAGGTTTCTTGTATTTCTTGGCTTTCTTAATTTTTAGTTTTTGTCCACCACCTAAATTCGTAGTTTTCTTATTACTGTCTTTCTTTTCGTGAAATCCAGGACCTGCTTCTCGTTGTGTTTTTTTGTGTGGATTCTTCTCAATAATGCGCGGCTGTTCTTCCAAGGTAAGTTGTTTGGAAACCTTTATCTCTTCTGGGAAAGGAAGTTCAGGAATAGTATATTCCATTAATTTTTCGATAGCTTGCTTCCATTCTTCTTCTTCTTCGGTATAAAATAGTATAGACTCACCTAGTTTTTCAGCTCTACCTGTACGACCAATGCGGTGCATATAGTTTTCCGGGTATTTAGGGGTGTCAAAACTAATAACATGTGAGATGTTTGCTAAGTCTAAACCACGGGCTATCAAATCAGAAGCAATTAAAATACGGCTAGCGTTATCATTAAAACGTTCTATCGCAGCCATTCTATTGTTTTGACTCTTATTGGAGTGAATTATCCCTAGGTCTTTCCAGAATTCCTCTTCCAACGCTTCAAAAAGGCGATCTGCATTTTTCTTGCTGTCCATAAAAATAAGAACCTTTTGGTATTTGCTCTTGTCTTTTAGTAAGTGTGCCAACAAATTTACCTTGGTATAGAAATTAGGCGCAGGATAACAACTTTGTGCAATATTTTCTAGCGGTGTGCCACTAAGTGCAATTGCAATAAATTCAGGTTCTATAAAATTATCGTTGATTAGAATTTCGACATCTTCCGTCATAGTTGCCGAAAACATACTGTTTTGACGTTTTTCGGGTAGCAGTTCAAAAATATTATTTAACTGAAAACGGAAACCTAAATCAAGCATTACGTCTACCTCGTCTATCACCAGTTTTTTAACGTTTTGAAGCAACAATGAACGATTGGCTGCAAGGTCATATAATCTGCCCGGTGTACCTACTACGATATCTACTCCTTGGGTAAGTTGCCCCATTTGAGTTTTAATATTTAC
>DGBH01000069.1:5583-6245 GCA_002384205.1 Bacteroidetes bacterium UBA4009 | reverse complement strand
CCGGTTTGGGCTATACCCACAATATTTTTACCAGACATAGCAATAGGGAAAGCCTCTTCTTGTATAGGAGTAGGTTTTTCAAAGCCCATGTCTGTAATGGCATTGAGCAGTTGTTTGGAAATGTTTAGTTCTTCGAAGGACTCCATTATGTGCAGCAAAGGTAAGCTTTATGTGCTATCGGCGAAGTTGATTGATAGGATGTCGTAAATTTGATTCTAGTGTTAAGCGTAATCTTCTCGGCCTACATCTTCATGCTCAAAGCGATTCGTTTTCGATCTAAGTCTACTTCTATCACTTTTACGGTGACTACTTGTTCCAGACTCAGGTGTTCGGCGGGATCGGTAATGTATTTGTCGGTTATTTGGGATACGTGTATTAGTCCATTCTCTTTTACGCCTATGTCTACAAAGGCCCCAAACTTAGTAAGATTGCTTACTTTTCCTTGTAAGATCATACCCGTACGAATGTCTTTTATATCACGTATGCGGTCGTCAAATTCCATTGTCTTTGCAGCTCCACGAGGATCTAATCCTGGTTTTTGCAGTTCGTTTATAATGTCCGTAAGCGTGATTAATCCCACCTCTTCGGTCACAAAACCCTCCAATTGAAGCGTGGTAGTAACTGTATTTCCTATTAATTTATGGGTAGGAAGGTTTAGTTTT
>DGBH01000069.1:0-5374 GCA_002384205.1 Bacteroidetes bacterium UBA4009 | reverse complement strand
TCTAAAGGATTGTCACCATCTAGCACGCGTAAAAATCCTGCAGACTGTTCGTAAGCCTTGGCTCCAAATCCTTTTATTTTTTTTAGTTGATCTATACTTTTAAATGCCCCGTTTTCTTGGCGATGATTTACTACATTTTGTGCGAGTTTAGGCCCCAATCCGGCAACATATTGCAACAAATGTTTGCTGGCTGTATTTACATTTACGCCCACTTTATTTACGGCAAAACATACTACGTTATCTAGTGTGGTTTTTAGTTTACTTTGATCTACATCGTGCTGGTATTGTCCTACGCCTATACTTTTAGGTTCTATTTTTACCAATTCGGCTAATGGGTCAATAAGTCTGCGCCCGATAGAAATAGATCCTCTCACGGTTAAATCTAAGTCTGGGAATTCTTCTCTAGCGGCCTCACTTGCAGAGTATATGGATGCGCCTGCTTCACTTATCAGATATACTTCTATGGCAGAATCTTTGGGTAATATGCTTTTAATAAATTGTTCGGTTTCTCTGCCAGCTGTTCCGTTTCCTATAGCTATGGCTTCTATACCGTACTTGGGAATGAGGCTTTCGATACGGTGACGAGCGTTGTCTTTATCATTTTGTGGTTCATGTGGGTAAATGGTGCTATGGTGCACTAAGTTACTTTGCAGGTCTAGGCATGTCAATTTGCAGCCTGTTCTAAAACCGGGGTCTAACGCCAATATACGCTTTGTGCCGAGTGGAGGCGCCATTAGTAATTGGGTAAGATTATGGGCAAATATTCCGATTGCTTCTAGGTCTGCTTTTTCTTTTGCTTCTTTGCGAATTTCGGTTTCTATGCTTGGCGCTAAGAGACGTTTGTAGCTGTCTTTTACGGCGAGTTGTATGTGATGAGCGGCATCGGCATTGGAGCGAATAAATATGCGTTCAAGTCGTTCAAGTGCACGTTCATTATCTATTTCTATTTTTACTTTTAGTAAACCTTCTTTTTCTGCACGCAGTATAGCCAGTAATCTATGACTGGGAATACGGTTAATACTCTGGGAGAAATCAAAATAGTCTAAATATTTCTGTGCGTCGGCTGTTTTTTTCTTATCTATTTTGGAGGTAAGCGTAGCATGTCGTTCATAGCTAGTGCGTATGGCGTGTCGTGCCGCGGTACTCTCGCTTACCCATTCTGCTATAATATGACGTGCGCCTTCTAGTGCGTCGTCTGCCGTAAGTCCATTTTTGGAAAAGCGATAGGCTTGTGCCATTATATCGCTTTGGCGTTGAGCCATAATTAGCTTAGCCAGCGGTTCTAATCCTTGCTCTATGGCAACGGTAGCTTTGGTTTTTCGTTTTTGCTTATAGGGAAGGTATAGGTCTTCGAGTTCTCTGGGATCATAGCAGTTTTGAATTTGTGCTATGAGTTCAGGTTTATGTACGTTAAGTTCTGCTAATCGATCCAGAATAGACTGTTTTCTTTTTTCGAGTTCGATAAATTTTGTCTGTGCTACATCTATTTTTTCGATAGCAACCTCATCTAAACTTCCGGTGGCTTCTTTTCTATAGCGAGCTATAAAAGGTATCGTTCCCCCTTCGGCAAGTAATTTTAAAACTGCAGCGACCTGCTTTTCGTTAATATTGGTTAGTTGTGCTATACGTCGTTCCAAGATAGAAGCGAATATATTATGTTGTGCTAGAAATTAAGTTGTGATCTAAGAAATAGTAAGGGTGTAACCCTATAATTCTAAAGATTTCGTTTATTCCAATTACTACTGGTATGCTTGGCGACTATAACCTCTTTGTGTTCGTTAAATTCCAAGTACGTAAATAGTGATGCCGCTTTATTGATTTCGTAATCTTGTTCAGCACGTGCTTCAGGTGTGTAGTATTGTGCTATAAAATTGGTGTCAAAATCTCCTTCAATAAATTTAGGATGTTGCATGACAAACCGTCCAAAATCTAAGGTAGTTGGAACTCCCTCAATTTTAAAATCATTGCAGGCTTTAATCATGCGTTGTATAGCTTCCGTACGATCTGCTCCCCAAACGATAAGTTTAGCAAACATGTTATCATAATATATAGGTATTTCATATCCCTCATATACAAAATCATCTAAACGTACCCACTCGTCTTTAGGTGCTTGGTAGGTGTTAATCGTTCCAATGGCTGGCGTAAAGTCATTCTCAGTTTCTTCCGCGGTCAAGCGAAGTTCAATGGCATGTCCATTGGCCTTTATATCGTCTTGGGAATACGTAAGTTTCTCGTTACGCGCTACTTTTATTTGTTCTGCCACAAGGTCTAATCCCGTTATTAGTTCCGTAACAGGATGCTCCACTTGCAGGCGTGTATTCATTTCTAAGAAATAAAAATGATGGTCTGCATCTAATAAGAATTCAACAGTGCCGGCTCCTGAATAGTTGCAGGCTTTAGCCACATTAACGGCTGCTTCTCCCATTGCTTTTCGTAGTGCTGGAGTAAGCACTATACTAGGAGCTTCTTCTACTAGTTTTTGGTGACGTCTTTGTATAGAACACTCGCGCTCTAGCAAGTAAATTACGTTGCCATGATTATCTGCGATGAGCTGTATTTCTATATGTCTTGGCTTGGTAACAAACTTTTCTATAAAAACAGAACGATCTCCAAAAGCACTTTGAGCTTCACTTTGTGCGGTTCTCATTTGGCTTTCTAAATCTTTCGGGTCGTGCACAATACGCATTCCCTTTCCGCCGCCTCCGGCACTGGCTTTTACCAGCACAGGGTAGCCTATTTGATTGGCCACGTCAGCAGCCTCACTAATGTCTTCCACGGCGTGATTAATGCCTGGAACGAGAGGTACACCGTACTTTTCTACGGCTTGCTTGCTGGCAATTTTACTTCCCATTAGGTCTATAGCCTCAGGACTAGGTCCTATAAAGGTTATACCGGCATTCTTAACGGCTTTTACAAAACCTGCATTTTCAGATAAAAAACCATAGCCAGGATGTATCCCATCTACGTTGTTTTCTTTGCAGATTTGTATTATTTTGGCGGCTTGCAGATAACTCTCTGCACTAGGTGCAGGTCCTACGCAAAAAGCCTCATCAGCCATTTGCACATGTTTAGAATCTCTGTCTGCCTCCGAGTAAATAGCTACGGTGGAGATACCCATCTTTCGACAAGTTTTTATCACTCTTACGGCAATTTCGCCACGGTTTGCTATTAATATTTTTTTCAAGGCTTATGCAGCATAGGTAAGTGAATGTACTTTTTCTCGTCTTGGCTTATTCGTTTAATTCCAAACACTCCTCCTTCAGATTGCGCCACTGAAATAGCTAGACTTATAAGGCTATCATATAGTTGTGAAGCATAGGTGCTGTCTAATTTAGGAAGGATGTTATTAAGATCGGAAATGTGTTTTTCGAGAAGAACTAATCTATCGTTTCCGTTGGCCGGCAATATTCTTAATGCATCATCTATGGCTTGATCAATGTGGCCGTCTAGATTCTTGTATAGATGTTTGACGTCATTTTGAGTAGCAAATGATTTGATATGCACTATTTCTTTTGCTCTATCTATTTCCGATTCTTCTATATCGTGATTAGCGCAGGCAATAAGTAAGGTGACCCAAACTGGTGACTGTTGAACGGCTAATCTTTCTTGTTCTGATAACTTCTGTAATTGGTATAACATTAAATGTACTTTTGCGACAGCAAATTTATGCAAACTGCACTTATTAAGCAGATAAAACAACTTTTTCTAAAAGAGCTCAAAATGGAGCTTAAAAATAAGTATGCCTTGTGGTCACTGGTGCTGCTATTGGTTGTTTCCGTTTTTATCATCTACACGATTCAGAAGCAAGCTAGTAACATGGTATGGCACAGTTTATTTTATGTCGTTCTTATCTTTGGAGTAGTACAAAACATTGGGCGAAGTTTTCTGATGGAAAATAAAGGAAGTTTACTGTACTATAAATTCTTGGTAGATAGCCGGGCTATTATAGTCTCTAAAATTGCCTATCAGTTTTTAGTCAATGCCTTTTTTTTGGCAGTGCTTTGCGTTTTAATGAATTTTTGGCTGCCCCAAAGTATTCCACACTTCTGGCAATATATGGTAACAGCATTATTGTTTACCCTTTGTAATTCTGCTGTATTTACCTTTAACTCTGCCTTAGCACTCGGCGCAAAAAATAGCAGTCTGGTTGCTATGATATTAAGTTTACCGTTACTTATTCCAAGCCTTTTAGTAAGTTTAAAATCAGCGAGTAAAGCCATTTCTCCGTTAGATACGAATCTATTTTTTCAAGATTGGTTAGTGTTATTATTATTGCTCGCGATGCAATTGGTTCTTTCCGTGGTATTGTTTAAGTACGTCTGGGAGGAGTAAAGAAGAATACACCATTATGACCGTATCGTTGGGTGCTTCAAACCTTTCGTCACCTGAAGAGCCCCTGTCATCAATAAAAAATGCAAAGTCAAAATATATTTAACTGATTTTACGTAATATTGCCACTCAAGAAACACATTAGCATAAATGAAATACGCCGACTTAAAAAATATTTTTGAAGTTTATGAAAAGTATAAATCCTTTATTAGAATTGGACTTATAGTTGTAATTGCCTTTTTAGCCTATAAAACGGTTGATACCGTCAATGCTGATCTGGTTTATGCCGATGAGGTAGAATTAAAGGAAGATGCGGTAATTGAAAAATTAGAAGCACTTAGAGATGCTGAGTTGCTTTACAAAGACGCTAACGGAAAGTTTGCAAATACATTTGAAGAACTTTTTAAATTTTTAGAAGAAGGCACCATAAAGACTATGATTCTTGAAGGGGACAAAGATGACTCTACTACAGTCTTTAGCTCACGCACCATAGAATATAGCGTAAAAGATTCTTTGTATAAGAATGTTGATATTAATGGACTTAAATTTTTACCCGAGACAGATACTGCCGTATTTATCATAGCTTCTGGTGAAATCAAAAAGAATAATGTGGTAGTACCCGTATTCGAAATAAAAGATCCTTATCCGTTTAGTAAAGAACGTGTCAAGAAGAATGATCCACTTAGAGTAGGGTCTCTTTTTGAGGTGAACTATAACGGAAACTGGAAGTAGAAAAAGTAGGCGTGACCGAACAAGCCGCCTATATCAATGCCGTGAGTGATCGGCTTATGGTAAGCCTTTTTAAAGAGAAAGTAGTTTATCAAGTGTATAATAAAGACAATGCCCTGAAGTGTAAATTCGTCTTAGATCATAAGAGTTCGTATCCTGTTTCTTTACAAAATGCTATTTTTAGTAGTAGTACCTTGGTTAGTAGCGGAATGCCTTTTTCGTTAGGACCTTTAAATGATTCAGAAATTAAATTACACTATTCTTTAAATTATGGTCTTTCGGATAATTTAGAAATTCAAGAATCTGAATTATTTGC
>DGBH01000183.1 GCA_002384205.1 Bacteroidetes bacterium UBA4009 | reverse complement strand
AGTTTCATGCTAGTCGCCGTAAGCTCATTAAGAGTGTAGATGGTTTGACCATCTTCTATTAGTTGTGTTTCATCGGCATTAAAAGACCAGTTAAATGCAGAGGTTTGAGGATCTAAAGGATCACATTTTGTAGTACCTTCATCATAATTACCTGTTCCATCGTTTTTGTATATAGCTAAATTATCATTATCACATGCATCCGAAAGTGCATAGATATCCGTAATAATAATTCCGCCTAAATCTAAACCCGGGCTGATGGTAATGGCAGTTGTTATCCAAGGTGACGCACTTAGTAATGCAGTTTTAGTAGGTGCTGGCACCACTGCGGTTTCTTCTTCTTTACATCCTGCAATGATGAGAAGCGAAAAGAGCAAAACGCTTAAAATCGATTTTTTATTTATCATAGTTCAAAAATGAAGAAAAAAGATCAATCTTACTATTTTTATTTTAGTCATGATTGATTTAGTTGTTAAGTTAGTATTGCGACTAAATAGTTATGTGAATTTTGGGAGAAATTTATCTAATTGGATTTCCTATACGATCATAATTAGCTATAAATAATGCGAAAAAAGCGTCACTTTGAGCAAAATGTGTTTTGTAACCTACTAAAGGTCAGTTCCTATTGCACGAAACTATAGTTTCGCTTATTATTTATGCGATGTAGTGAATAGTTTTTTATATTTGGTTGTTTACCAATTAGGTATACTATTAGAGCTAAAAATGAACAAAAGTATAGTGCTAGCAGGCGTATTTGCCATTTTATCGGTGGGCTGTGCCTCAAGAATTAATTACAATGACACTAATTATGAAGTAGTTTGTCAAGGTCAAGATGCTAAGGGTGGATATAAAGTGGCCGTATACATGTCCAATTGGGATGAAACTTTAGCTATACAACAGGCTAAAGAGCGGGCAATTCACAGCGTTATGTTTAAAGGAATAAAGGGTTCAGATTGCACCGATAAGCCACCGTTGTCTACGGTGTCATATAATGCGGAAAAAGAATACTTTGATAAGTTTTTTGCGACTAAAGAGTATGCATTTTATGTGTATGATGTAGAAAGGATAGTTGCCGTTGCTAATGAGACAAATCCAAGTCTAAAGCTAGGCTACACCGTATTTATTAATTACGTGGCACTCCAAACAAAGCTAGCGCAGCAAGGAATTGCAGTAGCAATGCTTGATGTAGATTCGAATGAGATCGATTAGGAGTTAAAACCGCGATAATTTCGCAAGATAAAAAGTTTTAAGCACGGAGGAAATTAGTATTATACCCAGTATAGACCAAATTCATCGGGAGAATTTTTATTCTTTGTTTTTACCTTGTTTTTTTGAACTTTTTTAAACGATTCAAGGAAGTCTTCAATTTTAGAAAATTGGTTTTCTTGACAAAATTCAGTCAAATTCTTTTGTAATTTTATTTCCACTAAAACACTTAATAAACTTGGCGCTTGAAGTATCCTTCTGGAAATTTCTTGGTAGGATTTCAGCACGGTTGCTACTTGGTATGCGTGCCAGTTATTAATAATATTGGTAAGCTCATTGTGGGTAATTTCAGAAGTTATTGAGACGTGTTGCTTTATCATGTGTTACGATATTTTTAAATAGTTATACAAAGGTATTAATAAGACGCTATTGTTTAGCCCAGATATAGCCCATGCGCCACGTAACAACTTGGTATATAAATGGTTAATATTCGGAATATATTCTAATTATTTATTATGCTCAAGAACTAAAAGTGTTATATTTGGCCCACAGTAAGCCCACGGAAATGTATGAAATTTGAATATTCTCAGTTAATAGAAGATGTACAAAAAAAGGCTGTCATATCGGTAAGAAGTGTTCGAGATATCAAATTACTAAAAGAGGATATAGAGTCTGTTACGGGATTAACGATTAGCTACAACACACTTCGCAGATTATTTGGCTTTTTAGAGAGGACCACCCCATCGTTAATTACACTTAACATATTATCTCAATATCTCGGGTTTAAGTCCTACGCAAACTATCTAAACAACAAGAGTAATTTTGACGATTGGTATTTTTACCAGAAGTTACTTCATATGCAGACTTCAGGCAACATAAGCGCTGAAGATGTCAAACTCTTGAACATTGGCTTATTAAACACCTTGAATATAGCACCAATTGCTAGCTTCATTGGTTCGGTTGTGGAGAGATATGACGTGAAGAGTCTTTCGGTAATTTTTAGTGGTTTAGCGTTAGATAAAGTGCCTGAAGGTCCTCAAATGAAATTGGGAACTATACTGTCTCATGCGTTCCTCAGGATATCGAGAGAAACGGCGTTAGCACTCTACAAAGAGCTTTTACCCATAGGTTCATTCAGAAATATGGTTCCTTTAACGTATATAGATTATTCAAATCTTAACACGTTATACGGCGATGTTGTAATTTTGATTAGAGCGCTTAATTCCAACGTATCTGATGTCTTTTTTACGAATCTAATCCTCGAATATAGGCATTTTTTCAACGGCAGTGGGTTTCAAAACAAGGAGATTCAATTGCCTAAAAATAGTAATTCTCTGCATCACGCATTATTGGGAAGATACTACGGCTATAAAATAATGGCGAGTGAAACCAGAGATCCTGTCTTACTTAAAGAAATTCTTAGGCAGTGTAAACAGCGCAATATGACTCACTTTTCACAAGAGTTGTTCCTAGCACTTATTCTTAAAAATGAGATGAATACGTTAGCTACGATTCTCGATTTATACTATGAAGAATTATTGGAGTCCGATCGTTGGAATGCAAAAACAACCACTGCGATTGCCTTAATTAGCCTCGCTAATTTGAACTTATATACCAATGATTTAGCACCTGCACGAAGAAACTTGGAAATAGTGGAACTGGAAAAGGTAGAAATGAGTTATCACAATTATCTGTCTCTTTTTTACCACTTTACATATTTAAAAATTAGTTTCACAGAAAACAACAGTAAGGATAATGCATCTTCATTAGAAGAATTAAATAAACTCATAACGTTAACTGGGTTTAAGTACTTTAAAAAGATTTCTATCCCATATATATTGAATTCATCCTCAACTAAGCGCTAAATGGGGTACCTGTTTTTTTCTATCCTATTGTATGCGTTAAACAATGTACTTTGGAAAAGGAGCCTAGAAAATGGTTCTGTTTCATTTTTAATGGCATACAGAGCCGTTTTTACGAGCTTGATAACAGCGGTATGCATTGTTGTTTTGGATATAGAATGGATAAGTAATGCTGAACTATGGAGAATATCGACAGGTTCTTTTATAGGGGTTATAGGACTTATTTGTATGTTGCTGGTGATGAAAAGGGCCTCGTTACAGTGGGTTGGAATATATAATCTCTTAGGCGTTTTTTTTGCTACAGTATACCTTGTGTTTGTAAAGCATATTAGTGTTTATGTATCGCTTGTGGGTGGCTTTATTATTACCGTGGGGTTCGTGGTATTTCTGCTTGCATCGGGTAAATCCCAGTTAAAAATAACGGTGAGAGAGCATATGCTTCTACTAATAATGACCTTAAGTTTCTCGAGTGGATCTATCATACAGTGGGAAAACCTAACTGCCGATATTTCGCCACTATTGATTATAGCAAATCAAGAATTAATGGTTCTGTTTTTGGGTATTGTATTGGTTCTTAGGCAAAGAAAAAACATGGACGTTATCGGACAATCCAAGATTTTTTTTAAACCCGTTGTGTTAATGAGTATTGTAATTCTCTTAGCGTCATTCTTAGGACTTCTTGGCCTTAAAATAACGGATCCTTTTAAATCTAGTTTGTTGTATTTAGCGTTGCCCTTAACCACCATACTGTTTAGTTTTATTTTCTTTAAAGAAAAGCTAATATGGAAAAATATAGTAGCTATTGTGCTTATTGCGTTGGGGGCATTTTTATTGCATTATAGCGATCGATGGTAATTGATGTTATTCGGAGCTTGGAGCTCATGCAGAACATGAGCGTCAAGTCATAAAAGAACGTTGTAGGGAGGAGTTGAAGTTGCAAAAGCAAAAGGGATTTACGTTGGGAGAAAGAAAGAAACAACGGATGACCGTAACCGCACTTTAAAAAAACATCAGGTTATTGTTACGTGCATAAATTCTAGGATGAAAACCTCAGACGTAGCAAAAATTACAGGTAAAAACCGTTTAACAATTTACAAGGTTAAAAAGCTACTATGACACAAAGTAAATCCGATAACCTACCCGTTCTAGATTAATCCTTTACAGAGAAAAATGCTGATAAGATGAGCGTAAGGATGACGAGTAATACGAGTTCTATTTATAAAACTTATGCGAAAAATAAGTTATATGTTTGTCTTCTAAATTCATTCTGAGAGATTACGTAGCCATTCTCACTAAATATTATCTAGATGCTCAAGCGGTATATGCACAAACTAAAACCAAAAAACCAATGGCTCTATTGGGTTTTGGCGCTCGTCATGATTCCGCGCATTGTGCTATTCTTTGTCAATGAACAGTTCAACGACGACCATATAACTGCCGTACTCTTGTGGGACCAAACCGGTGAGCTACCCGAAGCGCGTGACTGTTGGGAATGTTTTCAGCCGCCGCTTTTTTACAGCATTATCAAAATCATGAACACGGCTTATCACGCCAAGACGTGGGTCGAGTATTTTTACCTCGTTCAGTTTTTCAACTTCTTTATATCCTTGGGGTTAGTTTGGCTCATCTTGCGTTTTATAGAAAATCTACTGCTTCCCAAGTGGCTCAGTATATCGAGCATGTTATTCTGGATGCTCAACCCCGAGCTAATTAGCGCTGGAGCACTTGCTAGCAACGACTTACTGCTCATTTTCTTAAGCTCCATAACCATCCTGCTATTTTATAAATACTGGAAAAAAGACAGTTTGAAACTCGAAATCGCTATCGCAATTTTTCTTATCCTATTAGGTATTACCAAAGGGAATGGCCTGGTTTTTAGCATCGCCTTTCCGTGTATTATTTTCTTTAAAAATATAAGAGACCGTGATTGGAAAATTCCAAAAATAGTCAGACAGCTGTCCATATACGCCATAGTACTTACCGCTATAGCAACCGTGGGCAGATACTACGAAAAGTACGAGAAGTACAACAACCCTTTTATGACCAACGTAGATCCAGCCTACCAGCTAGCCAGTTGGGACGAGGAAGGCGAAATGGTTTTCAGAAAAGGAGTAGCCACCGTAAAAAGTGCCTATTTTGACTACCCGCTGATGAGCTTGCTTGAAACGCCATATAACAAGAACGGCACGGAAAATGACCAAGCGCATCGTCAGAATCTATGGACGCAGTTCGTTGGTCAGTTTTCGCATTACGTTTTCGAGCGATGGCCTGCCGAGTGGTCTTGCATCAACAATGACCAGTACAACTTTGCCCGAGTCAATTTTGTGCTGCACACGGCACTCATTATTTTTATTTTTATACCGCTATTTTTAGTATCTAAAAATCCTAGGAACATCCTAAAACATAGCCAGTTTATCAACGTGCTTTTGCTCGCTTTTTTCTTGGCATTTGTGATTAAATACACCTACGATTTCAGAGACTTTAGTTTTATGAAAGTACTATTTATGTTTCCCATACTCTTGCCCATCATAGAGCTATACTCCTTTGCTTTTGCCCAAGTGAAACAAAAGAAAGTAATACCCACCTTGCTATTTCTGTGCACGATACTCTATCAAGTGAGTTTTGTATATCTAATTCTCGCATTGGTCTCGTAGATTTTATATCTTCGATCCACTTTATATCAATGATACACAAATATAGTGCTCAGGCGTTTATGGTTGTCAGATTACTCCACCTATTTCAACAATCCAAATCCTATGATATTTTTTTTAGTGCTTGATAAAAGTAATAATCAAATTGTGAACTAATATTGGACTAAAAGAACAAATAAAAAAGCATAATTAAATGAAAATTAGATGATTATGCTTTTTAAAAGTGGAGCTGCCGGGAGTCGAAC
>DGBH01000091.1:12592-13516 GCA_002384205.1 Bacteroidetes bacterium UBA4009 | reverse complement strand
AAAGTCCATCACCGTGATGCATGAAGAACTTTTTGTTGTCCATAGTCAGCATTAGTTCTTCATCAATAATGGTCATGCCAATCTCTTTTTGTAAATAATCAAAGGTCCACATGTCGTGGTTGCCTTTAAAGAAATAGATTTTTATACCATTATCGGTCATATTAGCGAGTTGACCTAATAATCTTGAATAGTTTTTTGGGATGACAGTTTTGTATTCGTACCAAAAATCAAAAACGTCACCCATTAAGAATAAGGTCTCGCAATCATGCTCAATACTCTTCAACCAGCTTACTACATTTTTTTCTCTTTTTAGAGAGGTTTCGTAACCGGGAGAACCTAAATGAAAATCAGATGCGAAATATGCTTTACCCATTCTTGCGTTGCGAAATTACGTTAAAAAGTCTTTTTGGTGTTTAAGGATTCAAATTAGTCACTGTGATAATGCTTTTTTGTTTAATGAGCTTCTAGCCAATTATCTCCATGTCCAGCTTCGGCTATTACGGGCACTTTAAGTGGCATAGCTCTTTCCATTTCTTCTTTGATTACCGCGGTCATTTCTTCCAATTCTGTTTTAGGAACATCAAATAGAAGTTCGTCATGAACTTGAAGCAGCATTTTGGTACCCACTTTCATTTTTCCTAGTCTTGCATGAATATTGATCATGGCAAGCTTTATCATATCAGCAGCACTGCCTTGTATGGGTGCGTTTATGGCGTTTCGTTCTGCAAATCCTACTACGGTTTGATTGCTTGAGTTAATGTCTGGAATAAATCGCTTACGACCCATAATCGTTTTTACGAATCCATTTTCTCGGCAAAATTTTACAGAGTCATCCATATATTTTTTCACCCCACCAAATTGAGCAAAGTATGCTTCAATCAGTTCGGCAGCTTCACCGCGTTTTATTCCGAGATTTTGTGACAA
>DGBH01000091.1:0-12340 GCA_002384205.1 Bacteroidetes bacterium UBA4009 | reverse complement strand
CCAGTTGCAGCCACGGCTTGTGCATAGCTAGTATGTACTCTGCCTGTTTTGGGATGTATAAGTTTAGGTAAAGCATCTACGTAGGTAGATCGTAATTTGTTGACCTTTCTATAATCTACTATTTTGCTTACAATCTCGTGCTCAGCAGCTAGTTTAGTAAGTGTTGCTTCATCGGTTTTGTATTGACCTGTTGCTGTTTTTTTAGCTTTAGGATCTATTTTCATTACATCAAACAGGACTTCACCCATTTGCTTTGGGCTAGCAATGTTAAAATTACAACCCGATTTTTCGTAAATGATTTTTTCTAGATCGTTTGACATTATCTTCAGCTCGTCAGAATAAATATTTAAGAAGTCAGCATCTACGCGAATACCCTCCATTTCCATATCTGCCAGCACTGGCACCAAAGGCATCTCAAGTCGTTGCATAAGATGCGCCACTTGCTTATCTATGAGTTCTTTTTGCAAGATGTCTTTTAATTGGAAGGTAACATCAGCATCTTCGGCAGCGTACTCCGTTGCTTTTTCTAAGGGAACGTCTCTAAAATTGAGTTGTCCTTTACCTTTCTTGCCAATTAATTCTGTAATGGATACAGGTTTATAATTGAGGTATTTTTCTGAAAGGATATCCATACTATGTCTTCCGTCAGGATTTGAGAGATAATGCGCTAACATGGTATCAAACTGAGGACCAGCTAGTTGAATGTCGTACTTTAACAGTACTTTTAAATCATATTTTAAGTTTTGAGCTATCTTTTCGATAGAGGTATCCGAGAATAGATGCTTGAATTCCCCTAAAATAGCTTTGGTCTCTTCAAAGTCTTTGGGCATTGAGACATAATACGCTTTGCTATTCTCGTATGAAATAGCAAGACCAAGTACTTCTGCATCCATCTCTTCTAGCGATGTAGTTTCGGTATCAAAACAAAATGATTTTATTTTTTTTAATTCGGAGATTAAAATATTCCTTTTTTCTTGACTATCAATCAATTGGTAGTCGTGTTGGGTTGAATCAATGTTCTTAAGAACAACTAATGTTTCTGTTTTGTTGGGTAATAATGGCGAACTGGAATTGAGCGAACTGCTGCTTGAAAATAGATCACCTTGAACAGAAACGGGAGTGCTCATGGTTTCTTGAAAAACCCGCTTGGTTAAGGTTCTAAACTCTAGCTCTGTAAAAAGCTGGTTGATGCGTTCTTTATTAGGCTCTTCTCGCAATAAGGATTCCTCGTTAAATTCAACAGGAACGTCAGTGATAATAGTCGCAAGGCTTTTAGATAGATACGCTTGGTCCTTAAAGGTAATCAGGTTTTCAGCCAGTTTACCTTTCACTTTATCTATATTCTCGTATATACCATCCATACTTCCAAACTCTAATAAAAGCTTAGAAGCTGTTTTTGCACCTACGCCTGGCACCCCAGGTATATTGTCTACCGCGTCTCCCATAAGTCCCAAGTAGTCAATAATTTGCTTCGTATGGTGCAGTCCAAACTTTTGACATACTTCTTTGGGCCCCATAACCTCTGGCGGGTTACCACCTCTTGCAGGCTTAAACATCAGGATTTTTTCAGTTACGGCTTGACCAAAATCTTTGTCAGGAGTCATCATATAGGTGATGTATCCTTCTTTTTCTGCTCTAGTGGCTAGCGTAACAATTACATCATCTGCTTCGTAGCCCGCTTTTTCGATAAGAGGAATATTGAACGCATCTATAATCTGTCGAATAAATGGTTCTGATCGTTTGATATCTTCGGGAGTTTCATCTCTGTTTGCTTTATATAAGGGGTATTCTTGCTTGCGTATATTCTCCGATTTATGATCAAAACAAACGGCAATATGACTTGGGTCGTACTTTTCTAATATTTCTAAGAGAGTGGTCGTAAAACCAAATATAGCATTGGTATTCAGGCCGTAAGATGTTATTCTTGGGGTTTTTATAAATGCATAATACGATCGAAAAATGAGTGCATATGCATCAAGAAGGAAAAGTTTTTTTTCGGATGACATGATAGGTGGTCAAAAGTAGAACTATCTCGTCAATATTAGTGTTTTGATTCTTTAATTACGATTATAATAAGATTGGTTCAAACTTAAAATGGAGCCTTTAATAGGTTTTTTTGTATCTTGATGTGTAGGTGTAAAAAAAGAATAATAAAAAGCGTGTCTATTTTCTGAATAAACGCGCTTTTATTTTATACAGAGTATGGACTTAATCCCTGCTCATAAAGAATTGAATGACGTACCACAACATCAACATAAATGACGCGAATAGACCAAGGGATGCAATAACATATTGATCTGCGGTATACCGATGCACCATATTAGAAGTTTGATATAAAATAGATCCAGCCGCTAGTAGTACCATAAATCCAGAGAATGCAAGACCAAGGTCAAACCCAAATGCCATTCCTGCCAAGATAATGCCAATGGCAACAATACTTCCGACAGTGAGCGCTGTTCTTATAAAAGAGAAATCCTTTTTAGAAATTAAGACTACGGCAGATAAAGCAACAAATAATGCAAGTGTTACAAGAAATGCTTGTTCTAAAATAGCAGTACCGCCGCTGTACATCATAGCGATATAGAGTAATGGAACAAAAATAAAAGCCTCCGCTATGATGTATAATCCAAAGCCGAGGTATTGAGTGCGTTTGTCGTCATAGTTCGCAGCTAACTTTTCAGCATAGCTGGTTATAAACATAAAGCCTCCTAGTACGAATAACCAAGTCCAGCCTTGTGTCATTTTTAGTCCGATGCTTACAATGGCAGGAGTACTTAAAAAAACATACTCCACAAGAACGAAGGCTAGAAATGCTAGCGCTACGTGCAAATAGGTTTTACGATAAAAGGTGGTTTTTTCTTCTACTGAAGCTTGATTTAAAAATAATTGAGATGATTCGTTGTACATATTAGTATTGATTTAGTAAGACAATAGTATTATTTTTTTCTTGAATTATTTTTGTTTCTCTATGTTATTGAGGTAAAAATCTATAAAAATATGGCTTGGTTTAAATCCTAAATAAAACAGCGTTAGTGTATTTTTAACCTATTATCTAATGGATAAAGAAATGTATTTTATAACTACATCATTCTAAATCCTAAATTTGCCGTATATCTTATACTAAAAATGGCTTTTATCCCCGAATATAATTTAATAGAAGAATTAAAGTGGCGCGGTCTTTTTCACCAAGATGTGCCAGGCACAGAAGAGTTACTCATGAAGGAAATGGTGAGTGGATACGTGGGCTTTGATCCAACGGCTGATTCGCTTCACATTGGTAATATGGTTCCGATTATTCTATTGGTTCATTTGCAAAGAGCAGGACATAAGCCATATGCCCTTGTGGGAGGAGCCACAGGTATGGTTGGAGACCCAAGTGGTAAAAAATCAGAAAGAACGCTTTTAGATTTAGAAACGCTCAATCATAATTTAGCTTGTCAAAAAAGACAACTAGAGCAGTTCCTGGATTTTAATGCGGATAGAAATAGTGCCGAGGTGGTTAATAATTATGATTGGTTTCAAAATTTTGGATTTCTTGAGTTTATTAGAGATGTTGGAAAACATATTTCTGTGAATTACATGATGGCTAAAGATTCTGTAAAAAATAGGCTAGAAGAGGGTATGAGTTTTACGGAGTTTAGTTACCAATTGGTTCAAGGATATGATTTTTATTATCTCTGGAAAGAAAAGAATGTTAAGCTGCAAATGGGAGGTAGCGATCAATGGGGTAATATTGTGACCGGAACGGAGCTTATTCGCAGAAAAGGGGAAGGGGACGATGCGAAAGGATACTCTCTTACGGCTCCCCTTATTACAAAAGCGGATGGTAGTAAGTTTGGTAAAAGTGAAGGGGGTAATGTTTGGCTTGATGCTGAAAAAACGAGCCCCTATGAATTTTACCAATTTTGGATGAACACGACAGATGCCGATGCCGAACGGTACATAAAAATATTTACTTTACATAGCAAGTCATTGATAGACAACATGATAGTTGCTCATCAGGAAGCGCCTCATCAAAGAGCACTGCAAAAGGAATTGGCTAAATATGTGACTAATTGGGTTCATGGTGAGTCAGGTTATGCGACTGCATTAGCGGCAACAGAGATCTTATTTGGTAATGGCACATCGGAAAGTTTGAGAAGTCTTTCTGAAAAAGATTTTCTTTCTGTTTTTGATGGCGTAAAAAAATCAGAAGTAGAAGAAATAGAGGGAGTTAACATAGTTGATTTGTGTGGAGAAACCGGTTTTTTGGCAAGTAAAAGTGAAGCCAGAAGAGCACTAAAAGAGAACTCTATATCTGTAAATAGCGAAAAGGTTAACGAAGATTTTACGTTTAGCAATACTGACTTACTAAATGGCAAGTATATTTTGTTACAAAGAGGAAAGAAGAATAAATTTCTAATTCTAAAAAAATAAAATGGTATCACTCGATCCTAAAGAATTATCTGTTCCCATATTGCATCAGTATTTGCTGGGAAGTATAGGTCCTCGTCCTATTGCTTTTGCGAGCACAGTAGATAAGGAGGGGAATAGAAACTTAGCGCCGTTCAGCTTTTTTAATGTATTCAGTGCGAATCCACCGATTCTTATTTTCTCGCCTGCAAGAAGTGGCCGAATGAATACTACCAAGGATACTCATAACAACGTAAAGGAAGTAGCAGAAGTGGTTATAAACGTGGTTACCTATGATATGGTGCATCAGATGAGTTTGGCAAGTTCTCCCTTTGAAGCTGGGGTAGATGAATTTGAAAAAGCCGGATTTACGCCGGTTGCTTCCGATACTATTCGTCCCTTTAGAGTGAAAGAATCACCCGTTCAATTAGAGTGTAAAGTTTTAGAAGTGAAGGAATTAGGTGAAAATGGAGGTGCAGGAAATCTAGTTATTTGTGAGGTTTTAAAAATCCACATCAGTGAAAGTGTTTTGGATCAAAAAGGAATGATTGATCAAGAAAAGATTGATTTGGTGAGTAGGATGGGTGGCAATTGGTATTGCCGAGCAAACGGTGAGTCATTATTCGAAGTGGACAAACCGCTAACCGCAATTGGGATTGGAGTAGATGCACTTCCAGCTAAAATAAAAATGTGTAAAGAACTTACAGGCAATGACTTGGGAATCTTAGGGAATTTACAGTCAATTCCAAACGATGAAGAGATGACTCATGAACTTACCAATTTATCTGAAAATCTTAGTATCCGATTTGCCAAGCAATTATTAACTGCTAATAAACCAATTACGGCATATGCTGTTCTATCTAAACTATTATAAATGAATCTATCCAAATTCCTATTCAAGTTTGTCATTATTTGTTCCTATATACTGCGTTTAGGCTTAGTTGTCCTACCTGTAGTCACTGTTGGGGTTTTAGCCAAGGAAGGTGGTTGGAAATACGGCTTCACGTTTATTCAAAATAACATGAGCGTAGCAATCTTCATTTCGTTTGCGTTAGCATTTTTGATTTCACTATATCATGCGGTTAGTTTTGAAGAGATCGAAGGAGCGCCAGATGAAAATTTTATGAAGGCAGATCAACTCGTTTCTGTCGAAGGTGATTGTTCATTACCTATTTTGGAGGAGTTTTTAAATGCAGATACTAAATATAAAGATGTCCGACTAGTTGGAGCTTCACTTCTTGCCCGTAGAAAAGTGCATTTATTGAACGCAGATAAAATTGAAATTACAGCAAATGGAAATGTATACGCCATCCATAGTAAGCCATTTGCGTCTTGGTGGTTTATTGATTTTGGTCGTAATTTTAAAAGTGTAAAAGGCATTGCAACGTTCATAAAATTAGGAAAATGAAAATAACAGTGTTATCTGGATCTGCCAGAAAGGGGAATAATACGTTGAGAGTAGCCAAGGCTATTAAGAAGATTTACATAGAAACGACTATAATCGATTATCAGATGTATGATATTCCATCATTTTCAGATCAGTATATTGTTTTGGGCCAAGAAACAAGTTTTCAGAAGGAGTTAATCGATGCAGTAGACAACTCAGATTTACTAATTGTACTTACCCCAGAGTATAATTGGTTTCCTAGTGCAGAGGTAATTAATACTATTCATCAACTGGCGGGTAATACATACAAGCATATTTTTGATAATAAAGTGGTTGCTACGGTGGGTGTTAGTACTGGAAGAGGAGGAAGAATGCCCGCGGTACAATTAGGGTACGTTTTCAACAAAATTTTTAATGTATTTGACCTAAATAGCATAACCAGCCCTCGCACATTTGAAGCACAGGAAGTAACTACATGTATTGATGTTGAAGGCAATCTACTTGATAATGAGAAGTTTAACCAGGGTTTTAAGGCCTTTATAGATTATTCTCTTAAAGTTGCAAAAAGATGGCACGCAACTAGCTGAAAACTTTTAATTTGCGGACTTAAATAGTCAAGCAACATGAAACAATTTTTAGTTGCCATTTTAATGGCCTTTTCTTTTTTGGGATTCTCTCAAAACACCACATTTACTAGAGTTATAAATAACGACTCTACAGATCAATTACAAGCGGTATTTCAAAATACTTCGGGTGATTATTACATTCTTAGCACAACAAATAGTAGTGGTCAAGGTAAAAAGGATTTTCAGGTTACCAAGACCGATGGTTTAGGTGCTACTCAATGGTCATATACCTATGGAAGTACGGGTAATGATGTGGGTACAAATATGAAACCTACCACAGACGGTGGAGCTATAATTTGCGGTTACTCAGATAGTCTAACCGGTCAAGGGGATGATGACATATTTATTACCAAAATCAGTTCTGCAGGAGTACAGGAGTGGACACAGTACATCCGAAGTGATAGCATGGAGCGGGCAACGGATGTTATCCAGAGTAAATCAGGTGAATATTATTTAACTGGTTATATGAAGATGGATACTATGGATCTTAACATAGTGGTAGCGAGATTTAATAGTTCTGGGGCAGCTCTCTGGGTAAAGACGTATGGAGGTGATGGTGATGATATTGGGAATGCCATAATTGAGGATGATTTAAACAGAATCGTGGTAGTAGGCAGCATGGCCAATGACTCAACAAATGTGGGTAGTTCAGGAGACAAAGACTTAAGTATTATGGCACTCAATACCACAGGTGCGATATTAAGAATACGAAATATCGGAACGTCGACAGACGATGAAGGAACTGCCATAATTTTAGCTCCAGGAAAAACATATTATGTAGCAGGTTCTACTCAAAATGGTGTTGGTATGGGCGCCAACGGAATGATTTTAGCATTAGATTCAAATTTTAGTGCTTCAAATTCTAGATGGCTAGGTGGATTAGATGATGACAGACTTGAAAGTTTAAAACTCTTGGCAAATGGAAAAATTTTGTTGAGTTCATCAACGGTTGGCACCTCAAGTCCTCGCGATGCTTATGTTTTTGAATATGACCCTGCGACAGGTGCCGCAAACCTTGCCTTTGTGATTGGTGGAAGTGATTCAGATGCTAACTCAAGAGCAATTCTAGCGGGCAGGGAGCTTACGGGATACACCTTGGTTTCTTCAGGTTATTCTTTAGGCGGAACCAATACAGAAGATATTTATATTTCTAAATTGAATGAATTATTTGATAACCAATGTGGATTCTCTCAAGACAATATTAATTTTGGGACACTAACAGTGAGTTCCGGTATTTTTGCGAATAGCGCATCATACACTATCTACGGCGGGGCATTGTTTACACGCAGTAGTGTTTCGAATAATGACACAGTACTTTGTTGTCAATTAGAAGCTAGAACAAGTGGGGATTCGCTTTCTATATGCGGAAACGAATCTATAAGTTTAGGGAGACAATCCATAAGCGGATATCAGTATAGCTGGACTTCCATAAGTGGGGCTAGTTTTTCAAGTAGTTCGGCAAATCCATCAGTATCCCCTTCGACATCTACCTTGTATAAATTAGTGGTGTCTTCAGCAGACGGCTTATGCACTCCAGATTCAGCGCTGGTATATTTAAAGGTAAATCAAAAATTAAATGTAACCCCAATTAGCGACACTTTTGTGTGTATCGGAGACAGTATTTTAATTACTGCGACCTCCGGAATGAATTATTATGAGTGGAATACCCCAACGGGTAAAGTAACTCAACCTTCTATCTATGTTAAGGTTACGTCTCCTAATATACGTCTGTTTACTATAGATAATAATTCATGTACGTACAGAGATACATTTAGCGTCGTACAAAAAGCACTTCCTCAATTTAGTTTGGGAGTCGATACGACGATTTGTGAAAATTTAATGATAACACTTAACGGTCCGCTTAATATGAAGACGTATATGTGGAATAACGTTAGTACGGGCTCTAGTAGCTATACTACAAATGTTTCTAAAATTCATAAACTTAGTGTGGTAGACTCATTTGGATGTAAATTCACTAACAATATAGAGATTTTAACTGTTCCCAATTCTCCTTTTTCTCTTGGTCCGGACACATTGGTTTGTCCTGGATCTAATTATACCATTTTTGGACCATCAGCACTTAAATTTTATAAATGGAATAATGTGTCGTCTGCATTGGCAAGCAAAACGGTAAATATTGCTGGAAAATATTGGGCAGAAGCGTATAATAGTTTTGGTTGTCCCAGTTATGATACTGTAGATATTTCATTTTTCTCGAGTTCGGCATTTAGTTTAGGCGCGGATCTCGGCTTTTGCGATGAGATAAATTATACCATTACGGGTCCGTCAGGAAAGAAAAATTACCTTTGGTCAGATAGCTCGACAAATCAAAACTTAACGATTGATATGGTGGGTATTTATCACCTAAAAATAGTAGACGATAACATGTGCGAATTCAGAGATACCGTAAATGTAACATTATCACAAAGTCCTACTATATCGCTTGGTGCTGAGACTAAAATACCCGCAAGCGGAGTTTTAGATCTTACCCCCGGTGCAGGCTTTAAGTCTTATACTTGGAGCACAGGAGCATCTTCTGAAATTTTACAAGTTACAGATACCGGAAGATATTCTGTTACTGTATTGGACAGTAGCGGTTGCTCTGCCTATGCCGAAATATATATTAATAAAACAGCAGAGATAAATCAGATCAATGGTGTTCGTTATAGTGTATACCCAAATCCTGTAAATGACTTGCTTCACATAGAAGGAGGCAGCAAGTTGACTAAAAGTGCTATAAGCATAATGGACGCTTTAGGTAAAACAGTTTATAGCAACAGATCATTTAATGGTATGGAAAAGATAAATGTAAAAGAATTACCAGCTGGATTATATCGCGTGATTATTTCTGCGGACGAAAAAGCACTTAGCTTTAACGTGATGATTGCACATTAATTTATGTCTATAGAGATTAAAAATCTTACCAAAGTTTATGGAGCTCAAAAAGCCATTGACGGTATTTCATTTAGCATTGGCGCAGGTGAAATAGTTGGGTTTTTAGGTCCTAACGGAGCAGGAAAGAGCACCACGATGAAAATATTGAGTGGCTACATTCCTCAAACTTCTGGCAACGCAAGTATTTTGGGTATGGATGTTGCAAAAGAGCCACTCAAAATAAAACAACGTGTAGGTTATTTGCCTGAACTTAATCCCTTGTACAATGAAATGTATATCAAGGAATATCTACAGTTTAATGCAGATATTTACAAAATTAAAAATGCCAAAGAGGCCATCGAACATGTTATAGAAATAACAGGATTGGCGCTAGAAAGAAAAAAAAAAATAGGCCAATTATCTAAAGGGTATAAGCAGCGTGTGGGACTCGCTCAGGCATTGCTTAATAATCCGGATGTGTTAATCTTGGACGAGCCAACTTCAGGTCTTGATCCAAATCAAATGACGGAAATCCGAAAGCTGATTGTAGAATTAGGTAAGAATAAAACTATTCTTCTATCTACTCATATTATGCAGGAGGTGGAAGCTATGTGTAGTAGGGTTATTATTATAAATAAGGGTAAGATTGTTGCCGATGACCAAGTGGGTAATATTAAAAATAGATTAAAGAATGCCTCTAAAACAATTCGCGTAAAATTTAGAGATACCATTGAAATTACCAAATTAAAAGGTCAGTTAGGTGTTGAAGCTGTCGTTAGTATGGAGACCAATGTGTATGAGGTTACGGCAAGCAATGGAACAGACTTAGCCGAGCTATTATTTAAATTTGCCATTGCCTCAAATACAATTATTACGGAACAAATAGAGTTGTCAGAATCTTTAGAAAACGTATTTCATCAGTTGACCAAAAATGTATAGCATATTTAAAAAAGAAATTCGAAGCTTCTTAAGTTCGCTAATAGCATATGTTGTCATTATCGTATTCTTATTGCTTAATGGGCTCTTTACCTGGGTTTTTGCCGATGGGAATGTGCTTACCCTAGGATATGCCAATTTAGATGTGTTGTTTTACATGGCGCCGTGGATTTTTATTTTTCTTATTTCAGCCATTACCATGAGAGCTATTTCTGAAGAGATAAAACAAGGTACCTATGAAATTTTGGGGACTAAGCCCCTTACAGACCTAAGTATTATTTTAGGTAAGTATTTTGCCGCAGTTGTTTTAGTATTTTTTGCCATAGTGCCAACCTTTATTTATTTTTATTCGATTTACCAACTTGGTTTACCTAAAGGAAATATTGACGTTGGAGCAACTTGGGGCTCATACATTGGACTTATTTTATTGGGCGCGTGTTATGCCGCCATTGGTCTTTTTGCTTCTGCTATTACGCCTAATCAGATCGTGGCGTTTATTTTTAGCATGGTTCTTTGTTTCTTTTTTTATGTTGGTTTTCAGCAGCTAAGTAATCTTAACTTATTTGGAAGTAACGATAGCATTGTGCAATCAGTTGGTATTCAATATCATTATGATTCTATAAGCAGAGGAGTGGTAGATACTCGGGATCTAGTGTATTTTGGGTCATTGATTACCTTTTTTTTAGGTTTAACATATTTAACGTTGGATAGTAGAAAATGGTAAAAAGGATTAAAACCAACACTCGGAAAGGTATGCTAATTAAGAAAATGGGCATAGGTTTTATGAGTATAATTTTACTGAATATACTTGCCGATTCATTTTATACCAGGTTAGATCTGACGAAAGAAGGAAGGTTTACGCTATCGAACTCTACAGAAAAGTTGATAGATAAGATTGAAGACGATTTATATATTACCGTTTTCTTGGATGGCGACATCCCTGTGGACTATAAAAGGTTGCAATCGGCGACAAGGGATATGCTCAATGAGTATAGATTAACTTCTTCCGGAAAGATTAGTTTTGATTTTGAAGACGTACTGGAAGACATGGAGCTTAAGGACAAAGAAAAAATCTTAGGAGAAATCTACGGGAAAGGTTTGCGAATTGAAAGAGCGGAAACAGCACCAGATGAAGCTCCATCTGAAAAATATATAATTCCTGCGGGTATAGTATTTTACAAAGGACAGGAATATCCTTTTAACTTGCTAAAAAGAGAATTCGGAAAACCACTAGAAGAAGAAATAAATGGCTCCATTGAACTTTTAGAATATGAAATAGGGAATGCCATCAGAAAGGCGATTGTGGGAAAAGATGTAAAATTAGGCTTTACTACGGGCCATGGCGAGCTAACCGCTCTTGAAACAGCAGATATCGGTAAAGAACTAAGCGGATATTATAGTATTAACCAGATCAATTTAAACCTATCCGATTCGAATTGCTATAAAATATTTGCTAAAGATGTAGTAGCTCAACCTGACAAACCTGTTTTTACTATTCTAGTAGAAGGCCTAATTAGAGAACTTAAAAAATTTAACGGCATAGTTATAGCCAAACCTACAAAACCCTTCACTGAGCCAGAAAAGTATGTTTTAGATCAATATGTGATGAATGGTGGAAGGGTGATTTTTTTAGTTGAAAACCTCCTCGCCGAAATGGATTCAGTCGCTAAGTATGGTCAAGTTTCGACAATTAATCACAGCCATAATTTGGATGACTTGCTTTTTCACTATGGGGTAAAAGTTCAGCCTACATTGGTCCAAGATTTACAATGCCACGGCATTCCAGCTATAAATCAACAAACTAACCGACCTGGATTTTTTCCTTGGATGTTCTATCCGCTATATAGCGCCGTGGATGATAACCCGGTGTCTAAAAACCTAGAAAATGTTTGGGGACAATACAGTAGTACCTTGGATACTACCACTCGTAAGGCACTTAAACATACTGTCCTTCTTCGATCTTCACCCAAGAGCAGGGTTGCACATAATCCTGTACTCATATCCTTAGATTTGTTGAAGATTACCCCGGATCCTGCTAATTTTAATAAAGGAAATCAGATAGCAGCAGTTTTGGTCGAAGGTGAATTCACAAGTCCTTTCCGTTTTAGAGATGGTATTAAAAAAG
>DGBH01000153.1 GCA_002384205.1 Bacteroidetes bacterium UBA4009 | reverse complement strand
CTAATTCCATACATTGGAATCCCTCTAAGCTTGCGTTTATTGAAGATGACGCAGGATTAGCTTTATCTGCTGCTCCTTGGCTACGTCAATTAGTTCCAGATATATGGTTTTACTACTTAAGTGGCTATAAACGAATTGACAAACAAAGTACAATAGCAGGATCATTACGTTACTTTACTTTAGGACAAATACAATTTACAGATCAATTAGGAAACCCTGCTGGGAATTACGAACCTAAAGAATTTGCGCTTGACGGCGCTTACGCCCGTAAATTATCTGAAAATCTTGCCTTAGGCATTGCACTTCGTTTCATTTTTTCTGACCTAGCACGTGGTCAAACTGGCTCTAGCGGTTCTGAAATAAAAGCAGGAATTGCAGGAGCAGGTGATGTTTCTATGACCTATCGAAATGACACCAAAATAGCCGATAAAAAGTTCGACTATACTTTAGGAGGAAACATAAGCAATATTGGTAATAAAATAACCTATACGAATGAAGCTAATAGAGATTATATCCCTGTTAACTTACGTTTAGGAACTTTTTGGAAAACGCAATTAGACGAATATAACGAAGTAGGCTTTGGTGTTGATTTTAATAAGTTATTAGTACCTACGCCACAGTATTTGTTTGACTCATTGGGAAATATTACAGGAAGAACCCTAAATGATGGCCCTGTAATAAGTGGAATGATATCCTCTTTAAATGACGCTCCGGGTGGCTTTAGAGAAGAGCTTAATGAGTTTACCGTTTCTGCTGGTTTTGAATACTGGTATGCAAAACAGTTTGCGCTTAGAGCAGGATACTTTCATGAAGCTCAAACCAAAGGAGCTCGTCAGTATTTAACTTTTGGAGCAGGATTAAAGTATAACGTCTTCCAAATAGACGCAGCTTATTTGCAGCCATTTGCGAGAAGACACCCTCTTCAAAACACCATTAGATTCAGTATCTTATTTGATATTGACGCTTTCAAAGCTCAAAAAAATTAGAGATGACTAGGACACTAGTCCTAAAAAAAAGCATCCGCCTAGCTAGACGGATGCTTTTTTTGTGGGTTATATACCTAATCTTAACAACGCTTGAAAACGACAGCAACTCCTTGCCCTACTCCTATGCACATGGTAGCCAATGCATATTGAGCACTAGGACGACGTTTAAGTTCATGTAACAAAGTACTTGTAATTCTCGCTCCGGAGGCTCCTAAAGGATGACCTATAGCAATAGAACCGCCGTTCACATTAACTATGTCTGGATTTAGATCTAAATCTCGCATGCAAGCGATGGCTTGTGCCGCAAAAGCCTCATTTAGCTCAACCAGATCGAGATCTTTAACTCCTATACCAGCTCTTTTCAATGCTTTTTGTGTGGCGGGAACGGGTCCTATTCCCATTATTTCAGGTGGTACACCAGCTGCTGCACTGCTCACTACTTCAGCTATTGGTTCAAGATTATATCTTTTTAAGGCTTCTTCACTGACTATGAGCAAAGCTGCAGCACCATCATTGATACCGCTAGAGTTTCCTGCCGTTACAGTACCTCCACTTTTAAAGGCTGCAGACAAGTTAGAAAGCTGATCGACTGTACTCATTCTTGGATGCTCATCTTGCTGAAACACCAAAGCATCACCCTTACGTTGCGGTATATAAACAGGAATTATTTCATTCTCAAATTTATTAGCGTTCAACGCATTCTGATAATTTAATTGGGTTTGAAATGCAAATTCGTCTTGCTCCTGGCGGGTAATTCCATATTTTTCGGCCACATTCTCTGCGGTTTCGCCCATCGTGAAAGGATAATATAAAGCTGATAGTTTGGGATTAATAAATCGCCAACCTATAGAAGTATCGTACACTTGACCCGCTCTGCTATAAGCGGATTCTGCTTTAGGAAACACAAATGGTGCACGTGTCATGCTTTCTACTCCTCCAGCTATAAACATATCACCGTAGCCAATGGCAATATTCTTAGAAACATCAGCAATCGCTTGAAGACTACTAGCACACAATCGATTTATAGTAAGGCCAGGAACTGTTACGGGTAATCCAGCCATTAATAGACTCATACGCGCAACATTACGATTATCTTCTCCTGCTTGATTAGCGGCACCAAAAACAACGTCTTCAATTTCATTTAGATCAATACTCAAATTCCTTGCGACCAATGCTTTTATAACGTCAGCACCCAAATCATCAGGCCTTACGGATGAAAGCGTTCCTCCAAATTTACCTACCGCTGTGCGCGCGGCATCTACTACATAAGCTCGTTTCATTGCGAGCAAAAATAAGTACTAATCTATGGTTTTGGTAATAAAGCTATACATCGGATGATTCGTTTTTAGATTAGCTTTCACGTAGGCCTTGTCTGCAGCCATGTGATTCACGTCCATAAGCCAAGATGGAGTATGTTTTTCAATCATATACCTATGGTATTTATATTCCACATTAGTGGCGTTTTTTGATATCAGGTTATTCAGTGTACTATACCCTTTTTTAAATGAGTTTAGTTTTTGATACGGATTGTATACATACTCTGCTTTCATACATTGAAAAACCGCTTTATAACAGAGCTCATCGGAAGTAAGACTCGACTTTGATTCTAGCACCTTCAATGCGGCTATTACTTTATCCTCGTTTTGTGATTGATATACTGCTCTATACTGCGATACAGTAGCAGTGTAAAAAAAAAGTATTAAGGCTATCCATTTCATATTATTAAAATGTCTG
>DGBH01000097.1:3668-12663 GCA_002384205.1 Bacteroidetes bacterium UBA4009 | reverse complement strand
AATTTGATGCTGTTAAATTTTGGTCTAATAAATCCGTTTCAAGAAGCTCACAATAACACATATCTCCATATAAAAATAATTGTAACCATGCGTAAGCAACATTTCCAAGATCTCCTTTACCAATGGATGGATCTAAGGGAATATTATGGTCCGCTTCTGAAACTTCAAAAAGTAATTTGGGTGTGGAATTTGGAGTATAATTATAATGTACATTAGAGTGTTGATTATTTGGTGCTATTGGATCCACTTCCCCACTAATTATTAGCACTGGAGTATTGTGATTTAAATCTGACTCAGATAATGTATTTGGCCACAACCAAGGAGTTATAGATAAAACTGCTTTTATTCTGGAGTCTATTTTTGCAGCCAATTGAGCTCCTCCTCCTCCCATAGACCAACCTCCAACTGCTATCCTGTTTGTGTCAATTTTATGATAAAGGGGAGAAGAAACTCTTTCATTTTCTTGACGAATTGTTTCCATAGCATCGATTAAAGCGTCAGCTCTTACTGCTGGCAAATCGTTTAATGTATTAGTCCCGATTGTCATAGAAACCATTCCTCGTTCAGCTAAATATTCAGCCCAAAGGGCAACCGAACTTTGGGTTGCTTGATAACCTGGAACCAGAATAATACTTTTCAAATTTTCAGTATTATTTATTGGAAAATATAGGGTTGCATCATTATAATTATCTCCATTTCTTAATCCGTCAGATTCTATTATTGAACTTATTTCAAAAGGACTAAAATTAGTCGTGAGTTGCACAGAAACAGCTTCACACTGGCTTATAGTCACAAAATGATTTATAAAAAATAAAAAGAAAAGTAGTTTGTTTTTCATAAGTATATTTAGTTATTAATTTTTTATCATTTTATTTACAACATACTTACCGCTATTTGAACTTAATCTTAAAAAGTACATGCCTTTTGTTAAATTACTTGTATCTATTGTGGTTATATCGTTATTGGTAACAGTTGTATTTACCAAAACTCCATTTGTACTAAATATTTCGATTTTGACAACTTTCTCAGCTTGCTGCATTACGTTTATTGTAATTGTATTTGAAAACGGATTTGGATATAATACCACATTTTTTAAAGACAGATTATCAGTTGATAGTGAGCCAGAACTCGAAACAAATCTTAAATTGTCGATGGCTATATTAACGTCTACAGCACCATTAGAGGTCCAAACCATACTGTAGCTAGATCTTGCTTCTTCTAAATCTGTAAACACATTACCTGTACCATCTTGAATAAACTCACTAATAGGGCAAGTTTTAGTTATCCAGCCAGCGGTTTTCAAACCTTCAGAAGGGGCAATGCTAGTAATATCCCAAACATAGAAATAGTTATTACCTAAACCAACTTTTAATAATCCTTCAGGCAAGCCATCCTTAATATAAACATCAAACTTTACAGTGTCTGTACTTGGGTCTATTCCTTCAAAAAATAGTGGATTCCCGTCAGTGTCATTTTTACCAAACAAGTATCCTGCTTCCCAGTTCCAGCTCCCTGGAAAGCTATAATCTGAGTTAAAAAAGAAAGTGTTATCATGTGATGTTTCTGTAGAAGATGTCATATTGCCAATTTCATTTCCATGGATAAACACATCTTTACCTGTACCATTAAAATCAAAGAACACATAATTAGTTTCTGCAACTTCTTCCAATGAACCAAAAAACAAGCTTTCCGTAATAATACTTCGCTCAGAATGCACTATTGTTACAGCACCCATACCCTCTGCAATATCCGCAGGGAATTCAACTTCAATCGCATTTTCTGTTTGAGAAGTAAATGCAGCTGCAGTCACTTCTACGTTACCTGGAAAAATGACTTTACTTACAAGGTCCATATTTAAACCACTAAACGTTAAACTTTTGGGATTTACAGTAGTAGTGATACTTACACTAGGTGTATTAAACATAAATAGTGTGTATGGATCGTTGTAAAAATCTAAAAAATCTGGCACGCTAGAGTGACCTGGATATGGTGCGTGAAAATGGCTCGTACTTTCGTTACGCCAAACCATTGCATAGCTAATTTGACGTGTTTTATCATTGTACATGATAAGCTTTAACAACTTCTCGGTAAACCAATTATCCTCAGGCATTGTGGCCTTAGCATCTATGGTAAACGCTCCTGTTTCCGTCAATGCAGCAGGTTTTTTTTTCTCATTGGCTATAGATACTAAGGTTTCTAACATTTTTACGAATCTTGGCATATTTGTGGCACCTTGGCGTAAATCGTAATAATTGTCCTGTCCTAAAACATCTACATACCCATCACCTGGATACCCATAAAGATATTCCTCCCTACTATCATTTTTAGCAGGAGAATAGGCGTACAAGAGGTTATCTACCCCTTTTTCATCAGACAAATAATTTACTGTAAATTGCCATAATGAGATATAATCCTCTTTAGAACAGTTTCCCTTGCCCCACCAAAACCAAGCACCTGTATGTTCGTGCCATGGCCTGAAAATGATTGGTATTTTTTTACCATCGTCATCTATGAGTGAATTGAAAAAAGAGGCTATATTGTCTAATTGAGTTAAAAATTCTTGATGTTTTTCACCACTAGGCAAAATGGATGCAACCACATCTTTTGTCTTATCATGACGTCTCTCCCAATAGCAATTGCCGCCAAATGGATTATCAGCGTGCCACTCCATTGTATTAAACCCTCCCATATCGTGAAATAGTTTAATTTTATAACGAGCATCTTCAAATCCTTCTCCCTGCGCTATATTACAATCTGTAACGCTGGCCCCCCATCCTGCAAAAGCCGGATAGTCTCCTGTCACTTTCTCAATGTCGCAACTATCGTTATTATTCTGCCATCCAACACCATAGCCAGTGGCATGCTGCATTCCAAAGAAGATGCCATTTCCTTTAATTGAAAGCAATGTATCGTAAAGTTTCTGTGTAAGATCACTTCTTTTTCTTACAATAGTACTATCGCCAATACTATCATAATCTGCCCCAAACGCTATGGTTGAAATAAAAAGCATAATATATGTTAACAAACTGTTTTTCATTTTCTTTTATGGTTTCTAATGTTATGCTTGTTAAATATGGTCTCTAGTTCCTTAATCTTTTTAGGATATTTTTCGGCAAGGTTTGTAGTTTCCCCAATATCATCTTTAAGATTTACTAAAAAATAAGGCGATTTTTGTTTAATCGTATTTTTATAAAAAGGGTCTTTTATAACTGGGTTAATCAATAACTTCCAATCGCCTTTACGAACAGCTTTTTGTTTTTGGTATTGCCAAGTGTACTCATCATGCATCGATTTAATATTTTCATTTTTTAAAATAGGAACCAAGCTCTTTCCGTCTAAATCATCTTTATTCAATTCAATTCCACATAAATCGGCAAGTGTTGGCATCCAGTCGGCTGTTACTGCCATCTGATGGCGTGTTTGATTTGGCTGGATGTTTTTAGTCCATGATATGGCAGCCGGCACTCTGATACCACCTTCAAAAAGGCTTCCTTTGTGTCCTCTGTATGGGCCTGAACTTCCACCTCCACCATGTGCTCTTTGAGTATTGGCATACCCGTTATCGCTTTGAAATACGATTATAGTATTTTCTTTTAATCCAAGAGATTCAAGTTTAGCTATTAAATTGCCTATGTTATCATCCATTGTGGACAGAAAAGCGGCATATAGGTTTCGTGGATATTCCACGCCTTTCTCGTTGTAATAATCTAACCAATCTTTACTTCCCTGATAGGGATAGTGCGGTACATTAAGTGCGTAGTACATAAAAAAAGGATGGTTTTTATTTTGCACTATAAAGTCTTTTGCTTCTTCCAACATCATATCGGGGAAAAATTCACCATCACTATATATTTCCTCACCATTCAAATAGAGATCATGATAATTGGCTCCATCTTGCCAGTAGGAAGAGTGAGAGAAATTATCAATACACCCACCAAGATTCCCAAATGAGTAATCAAAGCCTTGTGCGTTAGGTTGCTTATCTTCAGAGTGCCCAAGATGCCACTTGCCAAGATGCCCTGCAGTATATCCGGCATCCTTAAACATCTCAGCCATAGTGTATTCTTCATTCGATAAGCCATCGTTGAGTTTTGACCTCGTAATAACCTCTGTTATTTTTACGTGTTGCGGTGTTTTTCCTGTGAGCAACGAAGCACGTGTTGGAGAACAAACCGGAGCGGCATAGAATTGAGTGAATTTAACTCCACTATTGACAATTTTATCTATATTAGGTGTAAGCAAATCATTGGCTCCATAACAATTCAAGTCAATGCTGCCCTGATCATCAGTTAGTATTACAATGACATTAGGTTTTTCTGAATTCTGGGCAATGCATAATCCCGACAATAGTAAACCTGTAATAATCAATGAAATAAGATTTTTCAATTGCTTACTTAGTGTTCTTTTTATCGAAACTATTTTTTTGATCATTTTTTTGATTGTTAGTATTTAAAAAATATTTTTTTCTTACTGCTTTTTATAATTAGGGTTTTGTCTTATACCTTTTGCTCCTACATTAGTTTTCCATTTGCGGAGTTTGCTTAAAAGTTCATTAGTTTTTAGTGGTTCGGTATCAGCAAGATTATGTTTCTCTTCTAAATCGTCCGCTAGATTATAAAGTTCGATGTGTCCATCCTCAAGATATTCTAATAATTTCCAGTTACCATCACGAATCGAACTAACTGGCTTTACTGCGTAATAATAATGTGGAAAATGCCAGTACAAAGCTCTGTTTTCAAGAGATTTCGCCTCTTCACCTTTTAGTAAAGGCAAGAAGCTTTCCCCCTCAATATTATCTAAATCGTTAGGTATGCCAGCAATTTCCATCACCGTGGGTAAATAATCGATTGTACTAATAGGGACATCAATTTGTTGTCCCTTACCTGGATTCTTGGGATAAAAAATCATAGTTGGAATACGAATTCCTCCCTCATATAAAGAGCCTTTTCCTTCCCTTAGCGGAAAGTTATCGGTAACAACCTTATCTTTATACTTCTGAATGACTCCTCCATTATCTGATGTAAACACTACTATTGTATTTTCTGAAATACCTAGTTCATCCAACTTATGGAGCAAGCGACCAACATTGTCGTCCACATTTTTTACCATAGCTGCATAGGTTTCATTCTGATGATGGTACTCTGATGATAGTTTATTTTTAAAGTAAGTAATGTCTTCGGCTTTAGCCTCGATTGGAACATGTACATTATAATAAGATAAATTCAGAAAAAACGGTCGAGAACCAGCATCTTCAATCATTTTCATCGCTTCATCCGTCAACCTGTCGGTCAGGTATTCACCTTCTCTATTTGTAAAATATTTCCCATCTGCATCCATCCCTAAATCGCCCACAAAGCGAAATTCGTCATAAACAATACCCGTATAAGGATAGAAGAAAGAGGGTGGAGCACCTCGTTGGCTAGAGGCTACACTTACATCAAAACCCTGTGTATTAGGAAAATGCATATAATCTCCGATATGCCATTTACCAACATGTGCTGTCAGGTAATCTTTACTTTTTAGTTTCTCTGCGATTGATATTTCTTCAAGGGGAAGGTTTTCTAGAGTTAGCGGTTCTAAGTATTTAGAACCTCTCAATCTCCTTTCTTCAGCGTTTCCTGTTGCCGCTTCGCTCCATACAGTATAGTTTAACTTTGCTGGTGTTTTACCAGTCATTATTGATGCTCGTGTTGGCGAGCATACAGAACCTGCTGCGTAACTATTAGTAAAAACCATACTCTTCTCTGCAAGCTTGTCAATATTAGGCGTTTCGTTTAAATCTGCGCCATAGCAACCTAAATCTGACCAACCTAAATCATCAGTTACTATGAAAATAATATTGGGTTTAGACTCATTTTGTGCGATGACTTGGGTTTGGCTGTAACTTGATAGGACTATACTCACTAACAAGAGATTTAATATTGTATTTTTCATGTTTTAAAACGAATTAATATAGTTTCTTTTCTGTATTTAATTTTTACCTCTTTTTGTATTAGCTTTTTCTTCTCTAATATTTTTATACTTATCTAGCGCCTTAATTAATTTATTATAGGATTGTTTAGCATCTCTATTCATGGTTACCAAAGCGAGCGGAGTCTTCTCAAAGAAATCCTCTTTGATATTATAAAACTCACCTGTACTATATAACTTGTATTTAGTGTTTCTGGCAAACTCTTTCAATTCTTTTCCACGTGGATCGTACCAACTGTATATCCATTTTCTAGGTTTCCCTTTTTTACCAAGAAGCTGAGGCAGGAAGCTAACACCGTCAATCGTAGTTTGAGAGGAAATATCAATATTGGCAGCATCGCACATTGTTGGTAAAAAATCACTAAAATCAATCAAGTCTGAACATGTTCTATTCTTTTCAATTTTCCCATCCCAACGCGCAATTAAGGGTACATGCGTTCCATTATCTGTTGTTTTCCCTTTTCCTCCTGGATAATCTGTTCCTTTAAACATTGAAATAATGGGTTTGTCAGTTCCATTATCCCCAGCAAAAATGATTAGTGTATTTTCACTGATACCTAATGCTTCAATTTTTGAGACGATTTTACCAACTAATTTATCCATATACGATATCATATCAGGAAAATATTTGGGTTCGCCTTTGTAGGTTAACGACCCTAGATTTTGTGAGTCCCAGTCTTTAGAATCAGGAGTTGGAACAAATGGACAATGCGAGAGAATCATTGGATAGTATGCAAAAAATGGTTGGTCTTTGTTTTGCTCAATAAAGTCGCAAATAAAATCACTTACTATATCTGGTCCATATTCACCATTATTAAAGTGTTTTACTTCACCATTAAATTCCAAAATTGGGTTTGAGAATCTGGTGTCATGACCAGCAGTATCCTTTCTTGAATATGATTGCTGCCAAAGACAAGACTCCTCAAAACCAAAATGTTGTGGCGAATCCTTTTCTTCCCCTAACTGCCATTTACCCGCTATAGCCGTTTTGTAACCTGCATTTTTAAAAAGATTTCCAAAACTTATCTGACTTCTATCAAGTTCACCAAAAACAGTATAATTTCTAACATTATACTGGCCTGTCATAAGCTGTACTCGTGATGGCGTACATACTGGTTGCGAATGGCAATTCTCAAACCTAGCACCTTTATTAGCAAGCAAATCTATATTTGGTGTATGATATGATGTACCCCCATTTGCAGTAACACACTCGAATCCCAAATCATCAGCTAATATGAGTACTATATTTGGCTGATTTATCTGCGCATTTAGGCTAATAGTCAGCATTAAAACTAATGCCATACCACTTATGTGCTTACCAATATTATTGTTTCTCGTTTTTCTCATTTTAATTCGTTACTGGTATTATAATATATTGAATCCTATTTTAATACTATAAAAATATAAACAGCTATTTTTCTTTTTTCTGCCATGGAATTGCACCTGCTTTCCTAATGTGTTGTGATAATTGATAGCGGAGATTGTGAAACTCTTTAGGATTATCATCAAGCGGAATTGTTTCAAGTGGATCCTCTACTATATTGAAGAGTTGGAATTCTTCAAAAGGACTATTCTGAACCAATTTATAATCCCCTTTTCTTACAGCATAATAACACAATCCGCTATATTTATAACCGGCTCTTCTTACAAAATAAATGGTTCGATCATCTTTTTTAATTGTCTTATCACCTATGTCTGGCATTAGATTAATAGCATCAACTTCGTGATTGATTTCTATCCCTGCTAAATATGTTAATGTTGCATAAAAATCCATCGTCACCCCTATCACATTAGATGTAGAGTTTGATTCTATTCTATTATTCCATACCATACACGTAGGGACTTTTATTCCTCCTTCGTACATGTCTATTTTACCGCCACGCAAATTCCCATTTGATGCCTCACTTGGCAAATGCCCTCCATTATCAGATGAAAAAACAATAATGGTATTCTCATATTGTCCCGACGCTTTTAGTGCTTTTATTACTCTCCCAATTCCATCATCGAGATGCTCCACTAAAGCTACATTTTTAGCACGCTTATCACTTATATCTTTCTCTCTGTTTTTTACTTTTTCGTACCATTCTTTTGGAGGCTGAATGGGGTAATGCGGTGCATTATATGCCAGAAGCATAAAGAAAGGAGAGTCCGTGTTTTTTTGAACGTTTATATAATCAATAGCCCAATCGGAAAACACATCAGTTGCGTGTCCTTTGGCATTAACTACGCTGTCGTTCTTCCGCATATAGTTGTTCCCATGTTGTAGGTGATTATAATAATCATGCATCATACCTCCCAAAAAACCGTGAAAGAATTTAAAACCCCTTTCGTTTGGTGTATTAGGACCTTCAAGCCCAAGGTGCCATTTGCCAATAAGAGCGGTTTCATAGCCTGCTTTGTTCAGGATATCGGGCAATGTTATGGCATCTTCACATAAATACCCCCAACTTTGATCCTTAACTCCTCGAATAACTCCCGGCACACCGACCAAATCAGGATACCTCCCTGTGATTAGTGATGCTCTAGTAGGGGAACAGACTGTGCTATTGGAATAGAAATTATTAAATGTTACTCCGGATTTAAAAAGCTGGTCAATGTTTGGTGTTTTTATATCTGTACCTCCATTAACAGATAAATCTCCATAGCCCAAATCGTCAACTAATATGAAAACTATATTTGGCTGAATTACCTGTGCATTTAGTCCAATAGTCAGTATTGAAAATAATACTACTATGCTTATGTTCTTACCAATAATATTGTTTATCAGTTTTCTCATTTTAATTTATTTAACTCAATTTTTCAGAAATCATTCTATCATTTTCTTTACCCTATAATTGCTTCATAACAGAGTCACTATCTCAAATCTTTTAACCAGCTTTTATATTTTGAATAATCAATTCGAGCTTGATAAGCAATATTATGGTTTATCTAATCACTCGACACTCTTTAATAAATCTTGTTCTTCAGCTGACAATTTTTTAAAGATCTTGGCAGGTGGAATGTTTTTATTAAACCATGTGGCTAC
>DGBH01000097.1:0-3571 GCA_002384205.1 Bacteroidetes bacterium UBA4009 | reverse complement strand
AGTTCATATTTTTCTATTTTACGAGTCTTTAAATAACTTTGAAATGATGTTCCGGGCGTATAATCTTCAAAATAGGCATACACTTTCCAGTCTCCATTGCGAATAGCCATGTGTTTTACAGCCATCCAAACAGGTGGATCTTCACGATTCAGCTTTTCTCCTTCAATTACAGGAAGCATACTTACACCATCAAGTGGGTCTTGGCTCATAGGCTCCATCCCAAAAAGGTCGTAGAAAGTAGGTACAAAATCAAAAAAGACTAATGGTTCATTTATGGTTTTACCTCCTTCAAGTTTTCCTTTCCAATACATAGCAGTAGGAACCTTGTAGCCTCCTTCATATAATGAACCTTTTCTTCCTCTTAGACCATTAGTAGAACGACCTGCTAAATCTTTAGGTCCATTATCAGATGTAAATGTTATCCATGATTTATCAGTAAGCTTATTATCATTTAAATAATTCATCATTCTACCTATCTGAAAATCCATATGATTAATGTTGGCATAGTACTCACCTGCTATTTCGCCATGTTTTTCATATTTTTTTGTAAAAGATTCAGGTTGAGCCAGCTTACGATGTGGTTCATGAAACCATAATACTAATAAAAAAGGTTTTGATTTATCCTTTCTACTATTTAACCATTCCATGGCATTATCCACTACAATCTGCGAACTATACCCTTTTATCTCTCCTTCTGCTTTACCATTTCTATAAAAATTTGTCGGGTTTTTATGGGAAGGTGCTGCATTATTATGTGTAGCTAACCAATAATCAAAGCCTTGATCGTTAGGAGAAGGCTGCGACTTATCCTCCATATCACCTATTAGTCCCCATTTACCAAAAAAACCGGTATCATACCCCTGTTTTTTGCAAATCTCGGCAAGTGTTACCTGCTCATCCCTCAGATGAACACATGAATTACCGGGAATATAAGTATAAACACCATTACGAAAGGGTGTGCGACCTGCCATCATTCCTGCTCTACTGGGTGAACATGTGGGATGCCCAGCATAAAATTGAGTAAATTTAACTCCATCGCTAGCTAATTGATCAATGTTTGGGGTCTCGATTATTTTATTGCCGAAACACCCCACATCTCCATACCCTAAATCATCTGCCATCATAATAATGATGTTAGGTTTCTCCTGTGCTGTGGTTTTATTACAACCAAGACAGACAGTACATATACTTATGATAAAAAGGAGTTTGCTGATTTTAAATTTTGTTTTCATATTTTCATATTTTATTCTGTAACAATTAAACTTTAACTTTATTAAGAAATTTTAAAAGCCAATAGATCTGAATCACTGTTTGCTTTTCATTAAATCTTGTTCTTCGGGACTCAATTTAGAAAATTCACTATATGGCGGTACATTCGGATTGTAATACTTAACTACGGCATATGGCAAGACCCATTGCCCATTCCAAGGAACAATCTCTTTTTGTACACTTCTAACCCTCTCTTCGATAAGAAGCTTCATTTCATTCAATTTATCGATATTTGCTTTAGAAAGATTTTGCTTCTCATAAGGATCTTTTTTGAGGTTAAATAATTCATAACTTACTATTTTTCTATTTATCAGGTAATAATTGTATGAAGTGCCCGGCACAAAGTCTTTAAATTTTCCAATAATTTTCCATTCATTATTTATAAGCGTCGTCTTCCATCTTCCCACCCAAATAGGGAGTGTTTTACGTTCTACCTTTTTCCCCTCAAGGGCTGGTAACATACTTGCTCCATCCAAAGGTTCATTATTCATTGGTTCCATTCCAAATAAATCATAGAATGTAGGCACAAAATCGAAGAATGTCAGTTGATCATCAATCACTTTTGCTCCTTCAATTTTACCTTTCCAATACATAACTGTTGGTTCCCTGAGACCACCTTCATATAATCTTGCTTTATAGCCTCTCAATCCATTTGTAGAGCGTCCTTCTCTATTTAATGGGCCATTGTCTGATGTAAAGGTAATCCACGAATTATCCTCCAGATTTTCCTTTTTCATGTAATTCATAAATCTTCCTATCTGATGATCCATGTGATCAATATTGGCATAATACTCTCCTGCAACTTCCCCATACTTGGCGTACTTTTGCGTAAACTTATCAGGTTGTGCTAATTCTGTGTGAGGTTCGTGAAACCACAATACTAATAAAAATGGTTTTGTTTTATCTTTCCGAGAATCCAACCATTGCATTGCTTTATCAACTACTATTTGTGAACTATACCCTTTCATTTCACCCATAGCTTTTCCATTGAAATAGAAGTTTGTCGGATTTTTATGAGAAGGTATTGCATTATTGTTTGTTGCCAACCAAGAATCAAAACCTTGCTGACTAGGAGTGGGCTGAGTTTTATCATCCATATTTCCATTCAAGCCCCACTTGCCAAAGAAACCAGTATCATATCCCTGTTCCTTACAAATTTCAGCAAGTGTCACCTCTTTATCTTTAAGATGTACCACAGAGTTATCAGCAATAAATGTATATATTCCATTTCTATAAGGGGTACGGCCAGCCATCATGCCTGCTCTACTTGGCGAACAAGTATAGTGACCTGAATAAAATTGAGTAAATTTAGCTCCTTTGGAAGCCAGTTGGTCAATGTTTGGGGTCTCGATTATTTTATTGCCGAAACACCCCACATCTCCATACCCTAAATCATCTGCCATCATAATAATGATGTTAGGTTTCTCCTGACCTATGATTTTATTACAGCCAAGACAGACAGTACATATACTTATTATAAAAACAAGTTTGCGTATTTTAAATTTTGTTTTCATATTTTTTATATTTTATTCTATAACAATTAAAACTTTAACTTTATTAAGAAATCTTAAAAGCCAATAGATCTGAATCACTGTTTGCTTTTCATTAAATCTTGTTCTTCGGGACTCAATTTAGAAAATTCACTATATGGCGGTACATTCGGATTGTAATACTTAACTACGCCATATGGCAAGACCCATTGTCCATTCCAAGGAACAATTTCTTTTTGTACACTTCTAACCCTCTCATCTATAAGCACCTTAATCATTTTTCCTTATATATGATTTTGGTACTGGATTAACATTTACTTTTGGTAAGTATTTTACAAATTTATCTTTTACGGTCTGGTATTTTGGGTCATTTGCAAGATTAGTCCATTCCATAGGATCAACATCATGGTCGTACAGTTCCTCTTGCCCATCCTCACGACGTATGTAACGCCATTTTTTACTGCGTAAGCTATGACGATTTAAACCCACTGTAGTCAATGATGGAATATCCCAATCTGTATTTACATCTTCCAAAAGAGGAACAATACTATTTCCTTCATTTTCAGGATTACTTGGAATTCCGCACAATTCAGAAAGGGTAGGATATAGATCTAATAAATTAACAGGACTTGAGCAACGTGAACCTGCTTGTGTAAGTCCAGGTACTTTAATAATCAATGGCATTTTAGAGGCTTCTTCCCATAATGTAGCCTTTTTATAACGCAACTTTTCTCCCAAATGCCAGCCATGATCTCCCCATAAAACCACAATGGTATTATCGGCATATTTACTTTTTGCCAGTGCATCAAGTA
>DGBH01000137.1 GCA_002384205.1 Bacteroidetes bacterium UBA4009 | reverse complement strand
GTTGCAAGAATGAAATGGTTTGAACAGTTTTTCCTAAGCCCATGTCATCTGCAAGTACGCCTCCAAAGTTGTTGTTTTTTAAAAACATCAGCCAGCTTAGGCCATCTAGTTGGTACTTTCTTAAGGTGCCTACAAATTTAGAATGAGGTTTTTCAGCGCTTATGGCAACTAGCTTGGTAAGATGTTGCTTGATTTCTCTAGACTGTATTAGCGCTAGGATGTCTACTTGATACTTTTTTATACTGTAGGTATTGCTCTTAGTGCTTTGCCCAGCTAAGGCTTCTCCCAGAGCAAACCACTCTTTGGGGAATAGAAAAACCTCGTGGCTTGGCAGTATTATTCGATTATTGCCTTGACGTATTTCATTGACAACCTGGCTAAAAGGGATGGTGTACTCGCCAATGATAATTTGCGCATTTAGATCAAACCAATCAATTTTATCTGCTATGTTATAATGAAGTTTATAGGGTGAAATACTGTATTTTTCATCTATACTGGCAGTCACGTTAAAATAGCTAGCTGCCAGCACCTCGTTATGGGTTCTGAGCCATTCAATACACGATTGTAAATCTTTATCTATTAAACTAAAAAATGATCCTGAAACTAATGTAAGGCCTAGTTCGCTAAGCGCGTTTATTCTGTTGGCTTCCCATATTTGAGATCGTTTATATTTGGTAAAAATGGGCTGATCTCTGTTCCATTCTAGTTTTACGTGAAATAGTTTGTCTTGATGAAAAGGAAAACTCAGGCCGCCATAGTTAATCATTACATTAAAGCCGTATTTTCCATTTCGTAAGGCTAATGATAGATTGGGCTTAGCCTCTTCTTTTAACGTAATAATCTCAAAACCTTTGGTAAAAACAGGTGAGGTTTCAAGTAATGGCTTTATAAAGGTAGTGTAGTATTTTTTTTCACTGGTCTTAGGAATAAAGACAAGTTTCTTGTTCAGGAATACCGCCAGTTTGGCTCCATCTACAAAGTCATAAAACCGATAAAGTGTACCGTTTACTATCATTTTAGCAGGTTTTTTAGTTAACATTAGGCCACCTATTTTCATAAATGGAATGCGCTCTTCGTTATGCTTAAGGGTGACAAAATAATTAGTGCCTAACTCGGTCTTATGAAAATGAAAAAGAATTTTAGTAAAATCTCGGTTTATTTCTATCGGGAATGCAGCGGGGTTTATTTCGTCAGCCACATAAAGATTGTCTGCATCCAATGGTAAAATGGCTAGAAAATTAGCAATTTGATTCTCGATTGAAGGTCTAATGACCTCGGCTTGCAATAATTCGGTGTGATGCTTATTGAAGTATTCTTTAGGCCGTATTTTTTTTTCAGGTGAAAACTTACGTACGATAGACTCCTCCATCAAGTCGTCAAGACTAGCGATCAAAGTTAAGTCTTGTACACTTAATTTATGATAATGAGCCGCGTTGCCCGAAAACACTTTTTGATAGGTAAGTGTAAGTGTTTGTTGAGTAGATAAAGCAATAACATAGGGGTGTATCAGCACACCTATGCGAGGATGCACCGAAATACTAAAAATTAATTTATATGCTTGTTGATTATCTACTCTCACTTAAAAATGAACCTAAAAAATGGTGCAATATACGAGTGTTGGAGAAAACGCTAAATAGTATAGAGGGTCGTTACTAATTTTAAAAGAAACAACATATAAAGATAGACTAAAAGGCAACTATAGATGGTGTGTTTTAGAGATCTAAATAACGCGTTTCAAGCAATTCGAGTAGCTCGTAAGGCTTAGTACTTCTCCAATTAATGTCGTTTAAATGGTCTCCAAAATTAACGCTGTACTTCAAGTGATAATGGTCTAACTCACTCAGAACATGAGGCAAAGCATTAATGAAATAAATAGCCCCTTCTATATCATCCTTCCATTCTTGATAATAATCATCAGAATCTCCATGATAATTGAGGACATTCTCCAAAATAATAGCAAAATTTTGAATACCACAGCTTATCAAGTGGTCAATGAGCTCAACTTTGAGCTGCATAATGTCATTGTTAATGGCATCATTCCATTCCCCTATAAGTTCTATTATGCAAAAACCTTCATCATAGTCCGCAAAGAGTAGTTTGTAAAAAAGTGTCTCACTACCAAAATCGTCCCACTGAGGATGCAACAAGTAGTTGTACACTTTATGGGTATAATGAAATTCAGAATACTCTTGGTTATAGTTTAACGCATTAGGATCTTGGGCAGAACTATACAGATCTCGCCAAAGGTAAAATGGTTCAATGTTATGCATTCAATGTAATGTTGGTTTCGGCTATTAGGTATAAAGGCCTATTTTTCACATTATCATTTATTCTACTGATGTACTCGCCAATAATGCCAATACCCATCAACTGTATGCCGCCCAAAAAAACAATGGTTATCATAAGTGAGGACCAGCCCGGTTCATAAACTTGAAGTATGAATCTAGAATACAAGGTGTACAGAATGAGTAAAAACCCGATTAATGCACAAACAAAACCTGATATAGTGGCTAGCCTAAGTGGCAGATTTGAGAATGACGTTATAGCATCTAATGCCAAGTGAATCATTTTACGATAGGTGTAACCTGTAGTGCCCGCATTTCTGCCTTGTCGCTCATAACTCACGCTCGTTTGTTTGTATCCTAACCAGGCAATTTGACCGCGCAAGTACCGTTGTTTTTCGGGCATTTTTTTTAGGCCTTCTACAATCTTGCGATTCATAATTCTAAAATCGCCAGTATCCACGGGGATGTCTATGGAGGTGATTTTATTAAGCAGTTTGTAAAAAAAAGAAGCCGTCATTTTCTTAAGAAAAGATTCATCTTGACGTTTTATGCGTTTGGCGTATACTACGTCATACCCTTCTTCCATTTTAGCTAACATTTCGTGTATCACCGAAGGTGGATCTTGACCATCGGCATCCATAAGAACTATCTTGTTGCCTAGAGCATGATCTATGCCTGCAGTAACGGCTATTTGATGCCCAAAATTCCTACTTAAATCAAGGTACTTGTAAGTGATGTTTGAGCCACAGTAGTTTTTAATGAGAACCAATGAATTATCGGTGCTACCATCGTTTATAAAAATGACTTCAACATCTTCCTTTAATTTAGTTAATTCATTTTCAAGGGATTGCACAAAAGCTGCAATGCCCTCTTGTTCATTATAAATAGGTAAAATGATTGAAATCATTGAAGTGCAAATTAACAAAATTATTTAATCAATGCAGTAGCGAGATTTGAAGACCTTTATATGTGGAGATTAAGATTACTCCAACTTGCTGCTTTTAGATTCGGGAATTTCTTAATTGTGCTCAATGAAAGTGTCCTGCGCAATAGGGCTTTGAGATGCGGTAGGCTAAACGCCTAAATTATTTACGTCTTAAATCGTTTAGAAATTCTTTAAAACCTACTATGCTCAACATCTTCTTAAATTCTAACCAAATCGAGGGTTTTGCCGTGGTGGTATTTTTGACATTATGGGTAAATCCGGTGCCGTTTTCAGTGAGATCCTCGCGTGAGTCGATGGTTTTTATACCCAATAAATCATCGCTATTTTTGAAACGCTCACGTGCTCTTGCGGTATAACCTAACTTTTGCTCAGCAAGACCAAGATTGTTGAGTATGATAGCATCTTCAGGATCTAATTCTAGTGCTTTGCTGTAATCGGCGATAGCACCCTCAGAGTCTCCTATTTTATCTCGGATATAGGCCCTGCAGCTATAAAAATAAGCATTATCATCTTCCATTTCTATGGCGTAATCAAAGTCCTGTATAGCGTGTTTAAA
>DGBH01000189.1:3638-5588 GCA_002384205.1 Bacteroidetes bacterium UBA4009 | reverse complement strand
CCAAATTGAACAGGGCTATATAGTCTGCCCAAAAAAATCATTGCTCCAAAAGCAATGGCTTGCGCTATCAACGAACCGCTAAATAGCGTACCCGCATTTTTTAAGAAATCTGTTTTAACTAATTTCAATCGAGCAAAAGAAAACTATTATTCTTAAAAATAGATGATTGTAATTCTGAGTTACAGTCAGATCTTATTACTTATCTGTAAAAAATGATGAGATTGATGTTGAAATATGTATCCGCTATACACATTTACGTAATCAAAGTGGATTTATGTTAGGCTATCAATTTTTGATAGGTAATTTTGCGTCAACTTATTAGATATGTCCGAAGAGCATTTTAAAAACGTCATTTCCCATTGTAAAGAGTACGGTTTTGTTTTCCCAAGTAGTGAAATATACGATGGCCTTGCTGCCGTTTATGACTATGGTCAAAATGGAGTAGAGCTTAAAAAAAATATACGAGAGTATTGGTGGAAGAGTATGGTGCAATTGCACGAAAATATTGTAGGAATAGACGCCTCTATCTTTATGGCTCCTAAGGTATGGAAAGCCAGTGGCCATGTGGATGGTTTTAGTGATCCTATGATTGATAACAAAGACTCAAAAAAACGTTATCGAGCAGATGTACTGATAGAGGAATATCAAGAAAAATACAGGGTTAAAAATAAAAAAGAAATAGACAAAGCTAAAGCAAGGTTTGGTGATGCGTTTGAAGAGGCACAGTTTGTAGCCACTAATCCTAACATAGTGCGTAACAATGCAACGATTGCAGAAATTGACGCCAAGTTAAAAGAAGGATTGGAAAGTGGTGAACTGGATAAAGTTAGAGATCTGATCATTGAATTGGGGATAGCTTGCCCCTTGAGTGGCAGTAAAAATTGGACAGATGTTCGTCAGTTTAATCTGATGTATAGCACACAAATGAGTGCTACCGACGGCGAAAGTCAAATATACTTGAGACCGGAAACAGCTCAAGGGATTTTTGTAAATTACCTCAACGTGCAAAAAACAGGCAGGATGAAAATTCCTTTTGGTATAGCACAAACCGGTAAAGCCTTTAGGAATGAGATAGTTGCTCGTCAATTCATCATGCGCATGAAAGAATTTGAGCAAATGGAAATGCAATTTTTTGTGCGTCCTGGTACTGAAATGGAATGGTATGCGTATTGGAAAGAACACAGACTAAAGTGGCATAAGAACTTAGGCACAGATGCGGGTAAATACAGGTATCATGACCACGTAAAATTAGCGCACTATGCTAATGCAGCGGTGGATATAGAATATGATTTCCCATTTGGATTTAAAGAGGTTGAAGGTATACACTCTCGTACTGATTTTGACCTAAAGCAACATGAAGAATTTACAGGTAAAAAACTTCAATATTTTGACAATGAGACGAATGAGAGTTACGTGCCGTATGTGGTGGAAACCAGTATAGGCTTAGATCGAATGTTCTTAGTACTCATGAGTAATTCATTGCAAGAAGAAGATTTGGGAGAAGGTAATAGCAGAACAGTATTAAAATTACCTGCGGCTTTAGCACCTTATCAATGTGCTATTTTACCATTAACGAAAAAAGATGGCTTACCCGAAATTGCTAAGAAAATAATGAAAGATTTGAGCTTAGAGTTTAATTGCTTCTATGAAGAAAAAGATGCTATTGGCAAACGTTATAGAAGACAAGATGCCATTGGTACACCACTATGTATTACGGTAGATCACGATAGTTTAACGGATAATTCGGTAACACTTAGATTCAGAGACAGTATGGAACAACGCCGTGTAACAATCGCTGAACTAGAGCATATTATAAGTCAAGAAGTTAGTATGAAAACTTTGCTCAAGGGTTTATTGTAAAACTATTGCATACATACCAAGAAGGGCCTTTGTGATTTTTGGGCCTTTAAGATGCATTTTACTAGTAATACGATTTTCGAAGCTTTAAGC
>DGBH01000189.1:0-3467 GCA_002384205.1 Bacteroidetes bacterium UBA4009 | reverse complement strand
TTTAACCATTTTATTATAGATAAAAGAGGCTCGTAACATAGATTTATTTAGCTTCTAAGCTCAAATTCTCATCGCCTACTTGGTAAGGTAGCCATGTGATGATAAATTGAAGCATTTCATCCGTTGTACGCATACCGGCACCACCGTTGCCGAGTCGTTCTCTTATTTCTTTTGGAGGATTATTAGGGTTGTTGTAATTATGAGTGGTGTTGTCATAAGTTGCTTCTACATAAATCACGCTTTGAGCAGGTATTTTTAGCATTTTAGGAAATGTATAAAAGTACTGCCATCTAAAGTCCCACTTGGGGATGCTTATAAGTCTTATGGTATCTTGATTTGGGGTAAGTGCATAGGCCTTAAAGCTCTTGCCTAGTAAATGCATATGAGGATTGATGGTAAGTACGCTAATGTCTTGAGGAATTTTCAAAAAAGTAGTATGTGTTGTGACTTTATTTGCACGAATAACCAACGGAGGAATAATTTTACTAACGCCATTGGTTCCCATCATAACTTCATTGATTGGGCGTTTGGGTGGCGTTTTACTAAAGAAAATATTAACCCTGCTGTGGTCCCATTTATCTTGAGATATAGGGCCAAAATGTATATCGTCCGCTAGGAGAATAGATTTTTTATGCATGGCAAATCCACCTATTCCTTCAGGATATAACTGTGCTTGTACCCCGGGAAGATAGTTTGTGGCTGAGTTAATTTGAGGTGGTCTGCTGCCATCGTCATTAGCTAGATTTAGGGCATTAAATTGCTGAATATATTCGTCTTCATCGGCTTCAAGATTCAGAAGTCTTTCACCGCTTTTGATGTTTGCTTTTTTACCCTCATCATAATTGAGTAATCGACCGTTCATGTGATGCACCAAGTTATTCTGGTTGGGTAAAAATTCCATAGCGCGTACAAATTTATTTTCGGGTAATTCTATGGGTAGTGTTGCGATATAAAATTTATCTTTGCTATCTCCTTTTATTAAAATACTGTCAAACCAGAGAGTGGTATCGGGCTTCCCAATTAAACTGAATTCATTAAATGAAGGTAAGTCTGGGAGTAGGGATACATCTCCTTCTGGAGCGCCTCCTTCTATCCATCTTTTTAGTTTATCCTTGTCAGAGTCGCTCAAGTATCGTTCTCCCAAAAAGTGGCTGTACATGCGGTCAGCTGGCCATGGTGGCATGAGCCCGCTTTGGGTAACGGCTAGTATAGTTTTTTTCTTTCTAAAGACGTGCTGGTATTCAGTAAGTAGAAAGGGTGCGGCACCACCACTGCGATGGCATGGTGTGCAATTTTGATAGATAATAGGGGCAATATCTTGCGTGTAGGTAAGGTCGGTTTGTGGAGTACAGGCTGCCAGCCAAATCAAGCTCGCTGCTAATACAATGAAAATAGCTTCTTTCATTTTAGTGTGCCGAATATAGTATTTCTAGATTAGCCTCTGCGCTGAGCAGGAAAATAAGACGTGTAATAAAAACAGTTTTTGTGAAAAAAACAGATTGAAAGATAGATGTATGGTGGTATCAAAAGATATAAAAAATAGTTATCTGGACAGACGAAAAAATCGGCGTAAAATTTCGTAGATCACTGGCGAGCATTCAATGGGTATAGGCTGAGGGTGGTTTACTCCTATTTATTATTAAAATGCAAAAAAAATCTAGGTCGAGGCTCAGCTTTTAATCTTAAAGTGAAGTTATGGCCTATTTTCGCAAACTTTATGACAAAAAAGTTTATAGATATAGAGAAGATTATTGCGGACAAGAACCCAAAATTACTGAAAAGACTTCCTACGTTTATAATTAATTATCTTAAAAGAATTCTCTGGCAAGATGAAGTGAACCGTATTATTCAAGATAATGAAGGTGTTAGCGGAGTGCAATTTTGCCGTAACGTGATTAAAGAATTTAATATTACGGCTAGTATAGAAGGGATTGAAAATGCACCTAAAACAGGAGGGGTGACATTTGCTAGTAATCATCCATTAGGTGGCATGGATGCACTTGCCTTTATCGATCAATTTAGCCATTACAGAAGTGATATAAAATTTATCGCCAATGATATTTTGCTTAACTTAAAGCCTATGCAAGATATTTTTGTAGGGGTGAATAAGATGGGGGCTACCGCAGTGCCTTCGCTAAAAAATGTAGATTCAGTTCTTGCCAATGATGAGTCCGTAGTAATATTTCCTGCGGGTTTAGTAAGTCGCCGTAAAAATGGCGTTATAGAAGATCTAGAGTGGAAAAAAACATTTGTTACCAGAGCAAGAAAACACAATGTGCCGATAGTTCCCGTAATCATTGATGGTAAGTTGAGTAATTTCTTTTATAACTTAAGTAACCTACGTGAAAAATTGGGTATACAGGCCAATATTGAAATGCTTTATTTAGTAAATGAGCTTTTTAAGCAAAAAAATACAACGATAAAAATTATCTTTGGCAAGCCTATTTACCCTAAGGACTTAGACAATGATCTTAAGGATACAGTACTGGCACAAGACATAAAAAGAAAAGCGTATAGTCTAAAATCAAAGTGAGTATAAACCTAGATTACATAGCGCCAGCATTGCCCTTGGAAGTGATTAAGAGTGAGTTAACTCCAGAGAGATTTGTGCGCAGAACCAATAAGGGTAACAACGAAATTTATATCGTTAATCATCATAATAGCCCCAATGTCATGCAAGAAATTGGGAGGTTGCGCGAGATGACATTTGCAAGTGCAGGTGGCGGTACGGGGAAGGCATTAGACATAGATGAGTTTGATACTTCAGAGAATTGCTACGAGCAGTTAATTGTATGGGCGCCTGATGCGCAGGAAATTATAGGAGGCTATCGTTTTATAGATTGTGCCAAGGTAGTGGGGACCAAACCTATCGCACTCTCAACTAGGCATTATTTTACTTTTTCTGAGGACTTTAAACAGCATTATTTGGCAGATACGGTCGAACTGGGTAGAAGTTGGGTTCAGCCTAACTTCCAGCCCAGTGCGGGATCTCGCAAAGGTATTTTTGCGTTAGATAATCTTTGGGATGGGCTTGGGGCCATTGTGGTAGATACTCCGCATATAAAATATTATTCAGGCAAAGTCACCATGTATACCAGTTATAATACCGAAGCTCGTGATGCCCTAATGTATTTCATGGAATATTTTTTTCCAGATCTAGACGAGTTAGCACGGCCAATAAACGGGCAAGCGATAACCACGGATATAAGTGTATTTAAAAAAAGCATGGCAGGTTTGGAGTATAAAGAAGCACATAAGATACTAAACAGTTTTGTACGTGAACGTGGTGAAAATATTCCGCCGCTTATCAATAGCTATATGAGTTTGTCTCCAACCATGAAATCATTTGGTACCGCTATAAATCCGGACTTCGGGGATGTAGAAGAGACTATGATTTTGGTAAAAATAGATGATATCTACGAAGAAAAAAAGGCTAGACACGTAGGCACCTACCTCAAAAAATAAGG
>DGBH01000132.1:1527-11952 GCA_002384205.1 Bacteroidetes bacterium UBA4009 | reverse complement strand
AGTTCCTGTGGTAAAAACATGATGAAAGAGACTGTAGATTCATTAGGTAACCAAAAACAAATGAATTATGCCTTACGAGCAGATATGACTAAGGAAGAGTTTATTGCAGAAGTAACCGATGGTTTAGCTCCACCTCCAGCATATTTCCCTATGAATGTAGCTATGAATAGAGACGGGTATGCTAATGTTTCTGACGTAATTGCCCAAGGAAGTAGATCACTTTCTCCTGCGGCTTTTGAAGCAGCAGCTAATGAAACCGACGCAGTAATACTGGATACCCGAAAAGAAACCATTTTTGTCAAAGGATTTATTCCTCAAAGTATTTTCATAGGCATTGATGGAGGATTCGCTCCTTGGGTTGGATCTTTAATAAAAGATGTAAAACAACCTATTCTTTTAGTGGCAGATGAAGACAGAATCGAAGAAATAATTACGCGACTTAGTCGAGTAGGATTTGACAATACCATTGGCTATTTAAAAGGTGGTTTTGAAGCATGGGTTGCAGAAAATAGAGAAATAGATTCTATCCACTCCATTAACGCTTCAGATTTTGAAAAAGAAGTCACCGAAAACCGCTTGCCTGTTTTTGATGTGCGTAAAGAAGGAGAATTTTCAAGCGGTCACATAGACAAAGCAAACCATGTTTGCCTAAGCGGTATAAATGAGCACCTTGCTGAGTTTCCTAAAGATAAAAACTTCTATGTTCATTGTGCTGGCGGATATCGTTCTGTGATTGCAGCTTCCATTCTCAAGATGAGAGGCTACCACAATTTTACCGATATAGCAGGTGGTTTTGGGGCTATAAAAACAACCAATCTACCGATAGTTGTGTCCGTTGTGGCTTAGCCTATTGTGCAAAACACAACTAAACGTATATTTGGGCGTTTGCACAACACATGAATAAAAATACACTCGCACAAATCGGCCGCATCTTATTAAGTTTTCTGTTCGTTTTTGGAGCAGTTAGTAAGCTCGTTTCTATGCCGTTTTTCGACGGCATGGTAGCTGAACTGTTACTAGGCAAAGACTATTTTGATAATCCCGTAGGAATGATTTGGGTGCAGTGGCTCACGCGTATACTGGTTGCGGCAGAGTTAGTGCTGGGTTTAGCTTTGCTTCAAAATAAATGGTTTAAAAAAATAGTGCTCCCCGCTACGTTGGGGATGTTACTCCTTTTTACCATCCACTTATTATACGAAGGATTTAGACAAGTCAACGGATTTATAGAAGGGAATTGCGGTTGTTTTGGGGATGTACTTCCTATGACTAATCTAGAGTCGATTATCAAAAACGGGATAGGTATGCTCATTGGCATTTTTGTCTCGGTTACATTCAAAAAAGAAGATGTTTTTAAGTCTTGGGTTGCACCTACATTACTGGGTGTAATCACCTTATTTACGTTAAGTTTTGGTATAAAAAGCTACGAAGCAGAGTCGCCAAGTGTTCTAGATGAGTTAGGCACCATGTCCGGAATTGAATTACATAAAGCAGATAGTATTGCAGAGGCTGCAATTGCTGAATCAGAAAGTTTTTTTGCTAAACCAGAAATTATTCTTCTCGAAGCAGAAATAAGCAAGTTAAATACGGATTCAGTTAAAAGGACGAAAGTGGCGTCAGTAAAAACACCAAGCGACATAACCCTAGAATTACTGAGTAAATACGCTCCTGAAATAAAATCGCAGCATATAACCATAGGAACTAAGATGGTGTGCCTTTTTAGCATGACGTGTAGCCATTGCCAGGAGGTGTACAGAGACTTATCCGCCATGAAAGCAAGTGGTAAATTGCCTAATCTCTATTTAGTGAATTATGGAAGCGAGTATGAACAAAACTACTTTTTCTCCCAAGCAGGAGATTCAAAAGATCCACATACGAGAACCGAAGACTTTACCCATTTTAAGCGAATGCTAGAAGGTAAAACCTATCCACGCATATTGGTTATTAAAAATGGTAAAATAGAAAAAGAGTGGGATGTAGACACCTACGAAAAATCATATGTAATGCGCTATTTTGGTATCGAAAAACTAGAAGAAAAAAAATCAGATGGGCTCGAACTAGAATTACAAAGCGGCGGGAGCCCTTGGTAATAAGTATATTTCCAGCACTAGTATCTGTTGTAAAACCATGAAACACGTTTTCGTATTCATTCAATTTTTATGCATCACAATACTGTCTTACTTTGGAGATGCTTTGGCTTTCGATGTCTTGATCTTGCTGCAACTTGTCGCAATTGTTTTGAGTCTTTGGGCAATAAGAAGTGTCGGTGATAATAATTGGAGTGTTTATCCTGTGCCTAACAAGGGGAGTGCAATTTCATCATTAGGAGCTTACCGTTATGTGCGGCACCCTATGTATACGGCCTTACTGCTTTTTTTTATGGCCGTTGCAATTAGGGCTAATGGGCCTTTTAGTTGGGCTATTTATGGCATTTTATGGATTATGCTCCTTACTAAAGTTTTAGTTGAAGAGCATAAAATCACACAAAAACATCCAGAATATACTCAGTATAAAAGGGTGACAAAAAAGAGATTAATACCCTTTGTGTGGTAAAAAAATGATTTTATAGCTTGGTTAACCCTTGTTGCCATGCCCATGCATGTTTCATCATATCTTCTATACCATATTGTGGCTTCCAGCCCAGTGCTTCTGTAACTTTTGACGTATCTGCCCATATTTGTTCTACGTCGCCAGGGCGTCGTGGTCCTATTTTATAGTTTAGTTTGATCCCGTTTATGTTTTCAAAGGCACGTATTACTTCTAGTACTGTAGTACCGTTTCCTGTTCCTACATTAAATACATCTACCGATTTAGTCATTTCATCCGCATATTTTAGTGCTTTTACGTGTGCTTTTGCAAGGTCTACCACATGTATGTAATCTCGTATGCAGGTGCCATCTAAGGTAGCGTAATCATCTCCATACACGGTAAGCTGCGCTCTGATGCCAGCAGCTGTTTGGGTAACAAAAGGAATTAAATTACTAGGAACACCTAAGGGAAGTTCACCTATCTGTGCACTAGGATGTGCTCCCACAGGATTAAAGTAGCGTAGCAGTATAGACTTAAACGCTTTGTGTTTTGCGAAATCTTGAATAATATCTTCGCCTAAAATTTTAGTGGTGCCATAAGGGCTTTCTGCTTTTTGAATTAAGGTATTTTCAGTAACGGGTAAATCGGTAGCTGCTCCATAAACGGTACAACTAGAAGAGAAAATGAGGTTAGAAACCTTAAATGTATTCATTGCCTCCAGCACAGAAATTAATCCAGAAACATTATTTTGATAATACATGATTGGATTTTCTACCGACTCGCCTACCGCCTTATATGCCGCAAAGTGAATAACCCCGTCAAAAGAATGTTTGTTGAAAAGGCTTTGTAAAGCAACCGTATCGTTTACATCTCCCACAAGCAGCTCAAATGGTTTGCCGGTTATGCTTTCAATGCGTGACTGCACTTGGTCACTAGAGTTGTTCAGATTGTCAATTACCACTACATCATAGCCTTCATTTTGTAGTTCTACAACGGTATGACTCCCTATATAGCCTAATCCTCCAGTTACTAGTATTTTCTTCATATGTATGCGGCAAATTTAGGCTTTATAGTCAAAAAGGTCAGTGTAGATTGATATCTATTCATTTTGGTTATTTCAGGATTTAGTGAGAATTCATTTGTTCTTTTGGTCGCAATATCATCTTGTAATGCTGTATGCCTGCTTCTTCAAAACGTTCACCCGAACGGACAAAGCCATGTTTGGCATAAAATTGTTCTACTTGCACTTGAGCATGTAAGTATATCTGGAGGTCTAAGTCTACTAAACTCAGGCAGTGTGTTAATAAGGCAGAGCCAATACTAAGCTGACGGTAGATAAGCAATACAGCAAATCGTTCGAGCTTAATTCCACTTTCTGTTTGTCTAAAACGGCATGTTCCTGCCGGTTGATTATTGTACAAGGCGATTAAGTGTGTGCTTATAGCTTCAAATTCATCGTGCTCTGCAGTCTCATCTACACCTTGCTCATTCACAAATACGTTGTTCCGAATAGCAAATAAGTCATGTAACCTTTCTTCGCTAAGGGCTATTTCTACAGAAATTGAATTAACCATTTAAACACAAAGGTAAAAATTAAAAAAAATGTACTTTTGCTCCCTAATTTAAAACAACCAAAAATAGTTTTTTTTAGTAAATCCGGTGTACTAACAACCAAAAGAGTGAAATCTTAATTGGGTCGTTATACTCACTCGTTTAGCACTAAAATTATACTTTTGATATAGAATTATTATGAGCTGGTTTAAGCGAGTAAAACACGGTATACTTACCAAAACGCAGGATAAAAAACCTACCCCAGATGGCTTGTGGCATAAGTGTCCTGAGTGTAAAGATCCGACTAGCACCAAGGAGTTTGAGGCTAATCTTTGGGTTTGTCCTTCGTGTAATCATCATGATAGAATAGGCTCTAGAGAATATTTTAGTATCCTTTTTGATGAGGGTAAGTTTAAAGAAATGGATGAGAATCTGGTTTCAGGTGACCCTTTACATTTTGAAGATACTAAGCCTTATGTGCAGCGTTTGGAGTCGTCTATCAAGAAAAGTGGCCTTAATGATGCCGTAAGAACAGCCACTGGCAAAATACATGGTATAAAAGTATCGATGGCGGTTATGGACTTTGCCTTCATAGGTGGATCCATGGGAAGTGTGGTAGGTGAAAAGATAAGTAGAGCTATAGATGCAGCGTTAGACCAAAATTTGCCGATGATTATAATATCCAAAAGTGGCGGTGCTCGTATGATGGAAGCAGCATTTTCACTAATGCAAATGGCTAAAACATCAGCTAAACTTGCCTTGCTCGATGAAGCTAAATTGCCTTATATCAGCATTTTAACAGATCCGACTACAGGGGGTATCACGGCATCCTTTGCCATGCTTGGCGATATTAATATAGCAGAACCCAAAGCCTTAATAGGTTTTGCGGGTCCTAGGGTTATTAAAGAAACTATTGGAAAAGATCTACCCGCTGGATTTCAGCGTTCTGAGTTTTTGCAGGAAAAAGGCTTTTTAGATTTTATAGTAGAGCGTAAAGATCTCAAACAAAAACTACATGATGTGCTACACATATTTAATGTCAAAAAAAAAATCAGCGTAATTAATTAAAATAAAAATATACAAATGAACTTTCCGGAAAATTTAAAATACACCAAAGAGCACGAGTGGGTAGCTATAGATGGTGACATCGCTACTGTTGGAGTTACAGAGTTCGCTCAAAGCGAATTAGGAGATATCGTATTTATTGAAATAGAAACAGTTGGAGATACTTTGTCCAAAGATGAAATGTTTGGAACGATTGAAGCGGTAAAAACAGTTTCAGACTTATTTATGCCTTTAAGTGGCGAGATTACTGAAATGAATGAAGGTCTTGAGGGAGAACCTGAAAGTGTAAATAGTGATCCTTACCAAGCGGGATGGATGATTAAAATAAAATTATCTGACGCTAGCGAACTAGATGACTTGCTTTCTGCAGCTGATTATAAAGCGCTTATCGGTCACTAAAAAAAGTGTTCCAAATTAGAATAGCAGTAGTATTAGCCTCAGTTTGGACACTTCTTATTCTTGTCTTAAGCTTAATATCTGCTTCTCGTTTTAGAGCATTTTCATTTGATACTATAATTTCAATTGACAAGCTAGTACACTTTATCATGTACTCGGTTTTCTTTGTGTTGTGGTCATTTGTAGTAGGTATTACGACAAAGAGCAGATTGTACAAACTTTTGACGATCAGTGTAGCTTTTGGAGTTCTTATTGAAATATTACAAGCTACTATGTCTTTGGGTCGTAGTTATGAGTTGGATGATATTATAGCCAATACTATTGGTAGTGTTTTTGGCTTATATCTTTTACCTTTTATTAGGCGAATGATGCCATTACTCAAAAAGTATTTACCTTTTCTTAACAAAGTGTATTAATAGAATAAATAATCAGTTAATTTTGAAATAATAAATTTTATGGAAGTAAAAAAGTATTCAAAACCAGAAGTTGGTAACAAGCGTATTGACTTTTTTCTTGTCGGACTTGCTTTTTCTATATTGCTTGTGTTCGGTGCCTTTACGTACAGAGTGTATGACAGAAAATTAGAGAATCTTGGGTCAATTGTGATCGAAGAAGACTTAGTAGTAATGGAAAATACCGTGCAACAGCGCACACCGCCACCGCCACCGCCACCACCTACTATTGAGGTTGTGGAAGATGATGCTGAAATTGAAGAACAGCCTGAGATTATGGAAACAGAAGTTGATCAGGAAACAGAGATGGAAGAGTATGAGGCAAAAGAGGATGAACTAGAGGAAACAGACGAAATTCTTGAAATTTTTGATGTATCCGAAAAAGCAGAATTCCCGGGAGGTGAAGAAGGGCTTCAAAAGTTTATTGCTGAGAACATTAGCTATCCAGCTATGGCGTTAGAAAATGACCAACAAGGCACCGTAAACGTAGTGTTTGTTATCGATAAAACAGGCCATGTAAAAGATATAGCCATTCTAGGAAGTAAAAAAGGCTTCGGTTTAGAAGACGAAGCAATGCGTGTTATTAAAGCTACTTCGGGTAAATGGAGACCGGCAAAACAAAGAGATAAACCAGTATCAATGAGATTTAGAATCCCGGTTAAATTCCAGATATTCTAGTTCTAACCAAGGTTAGTGTAATTTATTAAAAGCCATTCTTTAAATAGAGTGGCTTTTTTATGTTCTAAATTTCGGTTTTACCACCTAGCTCAGTTTAAGAATGCGACGAATCCAATTTAGTTTACCAGGGGTATGAGGGTAATATTTCAAATTAAGCTCTATTAGAGTAGATTTTTGTAAAACACTCTTTGCATGAGAGAAACAATCAAAGCCTGCTTTCCCACGATAGGCACCTATCCCGCTATTTCCTACGCCTCCAAATGGCAATGCGCTGTTTGAGATGTGCATTACTGCATCATTTACAGCACCCCCGCCAAAAGGTACCTTATTCAAAAAATAATCTCGCGTGCTTGAGTTACTCGTAAAAATATATGCCGCCAATGGTTTAGGCCCTTCATTAATCTGATCTATGACTGTTTCTAGCTGGTTATATACTATTACAGGGAGAATCGGTCCAAATATTTCCTCTTGCATCGCTTTTGATTGGAATGATGATGGATAAAGCACAGTTGGCTCAATAACTCTATCCTTTTCATCTACCCTGCCTCCAATGGCCACCTGCTCAGGTTCTATAAGAGCAGAAAGACGTGATAGATTGTGGTTATTTATAATTTGAACATAGTTCCCGTTTTCTATACTGAAGCACTCTTTGCTGATTTCGCTTCTCATTGCCCCTATAAAAGCTTCTGCGATGTTTTTGTGTACCATGACATAATCAGGGGCAATACAGGTTTGCCCAGCATTTAAATATTTGGCCCAGACCAACCGCTTTACTGTCATATTTAGGTTGCAGTCCTCGGTTATCACAGCAGGACTTTTCCCTCCTAATTCAAGGGTTACGGGCACTAAATTTTTAGCAGCGGCTGCGTATACTATTCTGCCCACACGCACACTGCCGGTAAAAAATATTTTATTCCAGGATAGTGTCAAAAGCTCAGTGGTTTCGATTACTCCGCCTTCAATAACACGTAATAATCCAGGATCAAAATGTTGGTTGATAAGCTCAGACATAAGTGCACTCGTTGCAGAAGATAGCTCACTAGGTTTGAGCACTGCACTGCACCCAGCAGCTATAGCAGCAACGGCAGGAGCTAGTAAAAGTTGATAGGGATAATTCCAAGCACCTATAATTAATGTGACTCCTAGCGGCTCTTTCATAACGAAGCTCTTTGCCGGAAAATTAACCCAGTTAGTGGTTACCTTTTTCGTTTTAGCCCACTTCGTAAGATTGGATATAGCCTCATCTATTTCTTGGTACAAGATTGCAATCTCGGTAGTATAGGTATCAAATGTAGATTTACAAAAGTCTGCATAAATAGCTTCATACAATCTCTCTTCATTGGCTTGAAGTATTTCTTTTAGTTTTTTTAGCTGTGTTTTTCTAACTGCTAAAGCTAACGTTTTACCATCAGCAAAGAACTTTTTTTGGCCTTTAAATGTGGCTGTTATGGTTAAATCTTGGTTTGGCATAAATGATAATGGTGTTATACTAAAAGCGTTCTATAATGAGATACCTCCTTTAATGTGCCTCATTTATGTATACACGAAAATAGGTTAATTTATCTAGGTATTATTTGAAAATGAACCTTAAGATAGGTCATAATAGTACACCTAGCGTGGTCTTGCCTTGGTATGAGTAGCGAGCGATTATGCTATTTTAAAAGTACGTATAGATTAAAGACAGATTGTGAAAATTTGTAGTTACTTTGAATCATGAATAAAGCAAAGTATAGAGGTTTAGTATTAGTGCTGGGCGTGTTTTTTTTCACGTTTAACACAAGTGCCCAGGTATCAAGTGCGCAGATAGATAGTCTTGTTTCATTAGTAATGAAAAAGTTTAATGTGGCTGGATTAGCAGTAGGTGTAGTGCAAGACGGTAAAATCATTCATAGCAAAGGGTATGGATATGCAGATTTTGATAAAAAAACGGAGACAACTGAACATACTAATTTTGCAATAGCGAGTAATAGTAAAGCATTCACGGCAACTGCCATGGCGATTTTAGTAGAAGAAGGAATACTAAAATGGAACGATAAGGTAAAGTCTATACTCCCTGAATTTGAAATGTATAATGATTACGTTACCCAAAACTTTACCATAGAAGACTTACTATGCCATAGAAGCGGAATGGGATTAGGCCAAGGTGATTTGATGTGGTTTCCGGATGGAAGTGATTTTAAAATAGATGATATGCTAACCGCCTATAGACATACGGTACCTGAGTCAGCGGTAAGAACTAAAATGGAGTACAATAATATCCTGTTTTTTATTGCAGGAGAGGTGATTGCACGCACTTCAGGCATGTCTTGGGAGGCCTTTATAGCAAAGAGAATATTTGAACCTGCGGGGATGGAAAGCAGTGTTGCCAGTATTAGCCGCATAGGAAATTTGCCATTGGCAAAACCGCATGCAAATATGGCCGGGGAGTTAAAAGTGCTAGCTGATTATGAGCCACAAGTAAACGGTGGCGCCGCCGGCATTTATGCCAATGTAAACGATTTATGCAATTGGATGATGCTTAACTTGAATCATGGAAGTATAGGGGACAAGAAAGTATTTACTGCCAAAACACAAAAAGAGCATCTGTGGAAAATGCAAACGGTAACAGCCCCTAATGGGAATCCAAAATACAACGCTCATTTTGGCGGATATGGTTTAGGTTGGTTTTTAGGAGATATGAATGGCAATTTAATCGTAAGTCATAGTGGCGGCATGCCTGGTATGCTATCTAAAACTACCTTAATTACGGACAAAAATGTGGGCATTGTGATACTTACCAATACTAGTGACGACGGCGCAATGGTGTTTAGCGCACTTACCAATACCCTTTTGGATGCTTTTGTGAATGTTGAACCAACGAATTGGATTGATCGTTATGCATCGTATTATAAAAAGAATACTGCTTTTGCAGATTCAGTACTTAGCTCAACGTGGAGTAAGGTGGATGAGCGTAAAGCGGGTTTGCATGATAAAAAGATCGTCGGGATGTATCATGATTACTGGCTTGGAAACATCAGCATAGAAAATAAAGAAGACAAGTTAATATTGACCTGTACACGTTCTCCCAAACTTACGGGACAGCTGTTCTATTATCAAGATGCTACGTATTTAGTAAAGTGGGATTACCAAGATATGAATGCAGACGCTTTTGTAAAATTTGAGTTAGATGAAAAAAGTAATCCAACTGGATTTTCACTGGAGGGCATATCTCCAAACATCGATTTTAGCTTTGATTTTGATGATTTGAACATAAAACGGGTTAAATCATAATAGGCTACAGTTAGTATAGAAGTTGATGCTTTGCCTGGCAAATAGCCCAGGTTAAAATATGCTTGTGTGAGTTATCGGTCTTAGTTTAAGAAGGCTATTTATTTTTAGACGGATTTAACCCCTATCTACTGTAATATAAAGGCGCTTATCTACTGTTCCATCTTAGATTCGCGGTCTTGTTAAAACTTTACATTTTCACCGTTTTATGGAGTATATCTCCGTTGGGTGAAGCAAAGGTGGGAATACCTTTTGGACTATTAAAAGACTTAAATCCATACATGGTTCTTCTCGTAGCAGTAACAGCCAATATTCTGGTTTATCCATTGATGATCTTTTTTTTAAATTCGATGAACAAATTTCTGTCTAAAGCACTTTGGTACAAGAAAAGCGCTTTGTGGGTGGCCAAAAGAGCCAAGAAAGGTTCCAAAGAAAATCTACGAAAGTATGGCTACTTTGGGTTGGTACTTTTTGTCATGGTTCCTTTGCC
>DGBH01000132.1:0-1308 GCA_002384205.1 Bacteroidetes bacterium UBA4009 | reverse complement strand
AGAATCTAATTTTATGGGTTATAGGGTGGTTTTGGGAAGACATCGAGTACACGCACCACAGAGTACCAATTGGCGTTGGGAACACCACTTTTGATATAAATATCATTTACTTCATCAAAACGACTGTTTAGCTCGTCTACTACAAACGTGATTATCTCTTCGGACTTTATTTTTTTGGTTAATTCTAGATTTTTAGAAAAGATAACGTTCCCATCTTCTACTATTTCCAGGTGGTAAAGAATCTTGGTATAATCATAGGGCGTATTATTCTTAACGGTGAGCTGAAGCCCGGTTAAGTACTTAATTTTTTTAGGATTCCAAAAATGTACTGCGTCGCCGATCCAAATCCCAGTTGGTACAAGAGGTGTTTTTAAATATTCTTGAAAGGCCTTTTCACGGGCTTCCTCAGCTGATTTTTTGAGATCCTGGGCAATAACTTCATCTTTAGCACAATCGATTATGGAGTCAAAATAAAATCCTTTCCATCTATTGTTCTCGGTAAAAGTATAACCGTTGGCAAGCGACATTGAAAATTCTTTCCCTTTAAAAGTGAAAAATAACTGGCCAGTTAGTGTAAATGCATTGAATTCAGGGCTTGGTTTCTGTATCACAAAATCAAATTTCTTAAAAACTGCTTTTGACCAATTAATGCCCATATTAACGCCATCAAAATAGGTTTTATCCGTATTCTTGGTAATATCACTTTCTAGCAATTCCGTAAACTCGCAAAGGAAAGGGTTGTTGGCTAAATAGGGAGTATCTGAAAGTTGAATCTGGAGTTCAGGATGATCATTTAACTTTCGATAGCGAAATAAATTAAAAATGGTTTGGGCAAATTCTTCAGGAGTTTCTATGTGTATAGTACTTATCACCTTTTCAAAGCTGTCCACAGTAGCTTCTAAGGAAACTATTTTGGTTTTAAGCTGCAGGTTTTCGGTATTTAAATCAAGAATAGTATCTTTAAGATGTTGATTCTCGTTACTTATGTTTAGTATGATTTCTTTTTTAGATTGGGCAAACGAACTTCCAAAAAAGAGCAGGAGTGAAAGACTAATAAATATTCTCATTAAGCGTATGTGGTCAAAGATAAAATATTAGAATAAGATAAATGGGTTATTATCTCTGTTGACGAGAACTTGTTAATGTTTAATAAAAAGAAGGAGATTCGAAGTATAGTAAAAACAGTGAATAAAGGCTTGAGTACTTGCCATTAAGCTCTGTAGGTAGTTTGTTTTACTCAGTCTTTTTGTCAACACTTTTGATGAATTCAACAAGGCCTTTAAAATAAGTGTCAGCATCGTCGTACAT
>DGBH01000038.1:4954-7283 GCA_002384205.1 Bacteroidetes bacterium UBA4009 | reverse complement strand
TACATGTATATACATGTATATTGCAATACAAACTACCGTAAACTGAAAAAGAGCTACTAAGTAGCTCTTTTTCAGTTTATTAAAATACTATTAAAACTACTTCTTCTTAGTTCCAGGTTTAGATATACTATCGCGCATATCGGTATCTGCTTGAATATTTTGCATTTTATAGTAATCCATAATACCTAGGTTGCCGCTTCTAAAAGCCTCCGCAATGGCTTTTGGAATTTCAGCTTCCGCCAGTATAACTTGTGCTCTTGCTTCTTGAGCTTTTGATTTCATTTCTTGCTCACTAGCCACAGCCATTGCACGTCTCTCTTCTGCTTTTGCATTAGCTACTTTTAAGTCTGCTTCAGCTTGATCCGTCTGCAGCTCTGCTCCAATATTTTTTCCTATATCAATATCTGCAATATCAATAGAAAGAATTTCAAATGCTGTGCCCGCATCTAGTCCTTTTGCTAATACCGTCTTAGATATCATATCAGGATTCTCGAGTACCGCCTTATGACTGGTAGCCGATCCTATGGTGGTAACTATACCCTCACCCACTCTCGCTAAAATTGTATCTTCGCCAGCACCTCCTACAAGTTGGGCAATGTTGGCCCTCACGGTTACTCTTGCTTTCGCAATGAGTTGGATACCATCTTTAGCAACGGCTGCTACAGGAGGAGTATTAATAACTCTCGGGTTAACTGATAACTGGACCGCGTCTGCAACATCTCTTCCTGCTAAATCTATCGCTGCTGCCATGTTAAAGCCCAACGGAATATTCGCTTTGTCTGCCGAGATTAACGCTTTTACCACGTTATTTACATTACCCCCAGCCATATAATGCGTTTCTAGGTCATTAGCCGTAACAGGAATACCTGCTTTATTTGCGGTAATAAGTGCGTTTATAACCAATGAAGGTGGCACTTTTCTTATCCGCATAAATACAAGTTGAAGTATTCCAACTTTAACATTTGATACTTGAGCTGTAACCCATAGTCCCACGGGAACAAAGTACATGAATAGGAAGAAAAGTAAAATTCCTCCGGCTAAAAATGGCAAAAATGATGGCATAACTTTTTTTTAAATTTAAATGTTTATTTTTTTAATGAAAATTTTGTGATCAATACGTTGAACAACTTCAATAGTTTGATTGGCGGGTATAAAATCACCATCAGCTATTACTTCTACTTTTTGATCATTAATAGATGCAGTTCCTGTTGGTCGTAAAGCACTAATAGTTATTCCGGTATCTCCGACATTCACATTTATTTGGTCGAGGTTATTTGCCTTACCTATTATAGTATCCTTACTCGCAAATCTATTCCATGCCCCATCTCTAAAAGATAAAAACAACGCTATCGCTACAAACACAGACGTAGATATCAAAATAACGTTGCCAGTACTTGACCCTAGAGTGCTGTAACCTTCATAAACCCCGATACCTAGCAAAATAAATCCGATTGCACCCACAATGAATCCCGGAGTAATAAATATCTCAATCAGTATTAAGATAATACCGACAAGAATCAAGGCTATTATTAAAGATAAGGTCATTTATTTTGCCGCTAAGTTACAAAATAATACGTGCAACAAGTCATCACTCCATTTCAGCATATGCCGATATAGGTAAACAGCTACATACTAAGTTTCTATCGCCGTACGTATTATCTACTCTACCCACACTTGGCCAAAATTTATTTTGCTTTGCATCTTCTGATGGATAGGCTGCTTTCTCTCTCGAATACGGTCTGTTCCAGTCACTGCTAATTACTGACTCGGCTGTATGTGGTGCATTTTTAAGGACATTATCCTCTTTATCAGCACTCCCGTTTTCTATCTCCGCTATCTCTTTTCTAATACTTAAAAGAGCATCACAGAATCTGTCTAGCTCTGCCTTACTTTCACTCTCAGTAGGTTCAATCATGAGCGTGCCTGGTATAGGAAAGCTTACTGTAGGTGCATGGAAGCCATAATCAATAAGTCTCTTGGCTATATCTTCTACTTGTACCCCTGATGTGATTTTAAGAGGTCGTGGATCCACGACCATTTCGTGGGCAACCGTTCCATTTTGACCTGTAAAAAGTACTTCATATCCTTCTGCTAATCTATGTTTCATATAATTGGCATTAAGAATGGCAGTTGCCGTAGCTTTTTTCAAACCATCAGTACCCATCATTTTTATATATGCATAGCTAATTAATAAAATACTTGCACTACCAAAAGGAGCTGCACTTACTGCTCTCATGGCCTTATCTGAACTTACACCTTCTACCACAGAGTGACCCGGCAAATAGGGAGCTAAATGCTCTGCTACACCAATTGGGCCCATACCTGGACC
>DGBH01000038.1:0-4811 GCA_002384205.1 Bacteroidetes bacterium UBA4009 | reverse complement strand
CCACCACCATGAGGTATACAAAATGTTTTGTGTAAATTAAGGTGACATACGTCTGCTCCAATATTTGCAGGATTGGTATATCCTACTTGTGCATTCATATTTGCTCCGTCCATATACACTTGACCACCAAATTCATGAATTATGGATGTAATCGTTTTTATGGTTTCTTCGTAAACTCCGTTGGTACTTGGGTAGGTAATCATAGCAGCAGCTAAATTATGTTTATGCAAATCTGCTTTTTCGCGCAGGTCAGTCAAGTCAATGTAACCATTGCTGTGACATTTTACAATAATGATCTCCATACCCACCATAGCTGCACTCGCAGGATTTGTACCATGAGCAGATTCTGGAATCAAAACTATTTTACGATGGGCCTGATTCGTATCCAAATAATATTGACGAATAGTCATTAATCCAGCATACTCACCTTGTGCCCCTGCATTTGGCTGAAGACTAACTTTGTAAAAACCTGTAATTTCGCTCAAATCCCGCTCTAGTTCGTGAAGCATTTGGGTATAACCAACCACTTGGTATCTAGGTGCAAATGGATGAATGTTTCCAAATGATTCCCAAGTAACCGGGATCATTTCTGCTGTCGCATTTAACTTCATGGTACAACTTCCCAATGCAATCATAGAATGAGCAAGTGAAAGATCTTTATTCTCTAACGATTTTAAATATCGAAGCATTTCATGCTCTGTATGATATGAGTTAAAAACAGGATGAGTTAGATAGTCTGAATTTCTAGATAAATGAAGTTCCCACATGCTTGAAACCTTTTCGGTAAATGATGCCTGAGTGCCATTTACGTTAGCAAGAATATTCGCTAAAATCTGAATATCTTCTATTTCTGTAGTTTCATCTAAGCTAATTCCTACAAAACCATTAGCATATCTTACATTTATATCATTCGCCTCTAATTCTACTTTTATTTTGGCTTGTAATGCTGCATCCGCAACAATTGCCAAGGTATCAAACGCACTGTTATTTTTTAGTTCATATCCTAAAGCAACTAAATTATTAGCCAGTATACTAGTTAATTGGTTTATTTTTTCTGCAATATGTTTAATTCGTATGGGGCCATGGTATGCAGCATACATACCAGCCATGATAGCCAGTAGAGCTTGAGCAGTACAAATATTACTTGTTGCTTTATCTCGCTTTATATGTTGCTCTCTAGTTTGTAATGCCATACGCAATGCAGGATTACCATTGGCATCTTTTGATACCCCAATAATTCTTCCTGGAAGGCGTCTTTTATGTTCATCTTTCGTTGCAAAATAAGCAGCATGCGGACCACCATTTCCCATCGGGATACCGAAACGCTGTGTAGTACCGACCACCACCTCTGCACCCCATTCTCCTGGAGCTTTAAGTAAGGTTAAAGATAAAAGATCTGCGGCAACTATGGTTTTAACGCCCACTGCATTTGCACGAGCGGTCATATCCTCATAATCTTCTACCGCGCCTTCTCCATTTGGATACTGAACAAAAACAGCGAAGAATTCACTGGTAAACTCTACTTCAAATGGGTTTCCTATAACCACTTCAAGACCCAGAGGCTCTGCCCTTGTTTGTATAACGTCTATGGTTTGAGGAAAGGCTTTTTCAGATACAAAAATCTTTTCGCCTTGCCCCTTTGCTCTGGCAGAGTGAAGCATAAACATAGCTTCTGCAGCAGCAGTTGCTTCATCAAGCAAACTTGCATTAGCCATTTCCATGCCGGTTAAATCCATAACCATCGTTTGAAAATTCAATAACGCTTGTAAACGTCCTTGAGCTATCTCAGCTTGATAAGGAGTGTATTGTGTGTACCACCCTGGATTTTCAAGTATATTTCTAAGTATAACCTTTGGCGTATGGGTTCCATAATATCCCATACCGATGTAATTCTTAGCAACAATATTCTTATTACCTATATGTTTTAACTTTTCTAACAGCTCTACTTCTGTAAGCGGCAGATCTAGTTCTAGTTCTTTTTTTAACCTTATTTCATCCGGTATCGTTTGTGAAATAAGCTGCTCGATCTCATTGTAACCAAGCATTTGAAGCATCTCTTTTTCTTCTTGAGCAGAGATACTATTATGTCTATCAGAAAAGCGTTCTTTATACATTGTGTAGATTATGTGTGGCAAATGTAAATTTTACCTAATTCATAAACCGATATGTTAAATTTAAGTTTACAAAAAAGATAATTTAGAATCGAAGTAATCTATACATAGGTTACTTAAGAGTCAGAAATAAGCCGAAGAAGAATCTGCTTAAAACGGACTCTCGAAATTAGTGAAATCTATGGCAGTCATATCTTTTTCTGATAAAACAGGAGAATCTATGCCCCAGTTTATTCCTAGTGAAGGTGAATTCCATAAAACACAATCTTCGGATTCTTTGTGATAATAGTCGGTACACTTGTACACAAAAATGGTATTATCCTCTAAAGTTAAAAAACCATGAGCAAAACCGGGTGGAATATAAAACATGGTTTTATTGGAGTCGTTCAACTCAATAGTAAAATGCTGACCGTATGTAATTGAGTTAGTACGAATATCTACCGCAACATCCAAGACAGAACCTTGCAATACGCGCACAAGCTTACCTTGGGCATGAGGCTCTTTTTGAAAATGAAGGCCGCGTAAGATCCCCTTGCTACTGAGCGATTGATTATCTTGAACAAAATCCTCTGCAACACCGTACTCTTTTAAGGTGTCTTTTCTGAAGCTTTCAAAAAAATAACCTCTTTCATCACCAAATACCGTTGGTGTAATTATAAGAAGCCCATCAATAGGTGTTTTCTCTATTTTCAAAATACTGTTGCAATACTACTAAAAGTTAGCTTGCTGTGAAAAAAATGTTTCCAGAAATGCAACCCTTACTGAATAAAAAAAGCCGATTTTTGAGGGCTTAAAAGAGCTTAACTAATTGATGACTAATTCTGATGCCCCATACTTAGACTCCCTTAATCCTGCACAAAAGGCCGCAGTCCTACAAACCACAGGCCCCGTAATGATAATCGCAGGTGCAGGCTCTGGGAAAACACGGGTATTAACCTATCGTATAGCTCATCTTATAGCTACGGGTATAGATGCATTTAATATTTTATCGTTAACCTTTACCAATAAAGCTGCGAAAGAAATGAGGCACAGAATAGAAAGTGTAGTTGGTGCTGACGCTCGAAATATATGGATGGGGACATTTCACTCTGTATTTGCCAAAATACTCAGAATGGAAGCAGACAAAATTGGCTATCCCAAAAACTTTACTATATACGACTCTGACGATAGTAAAAGTCTGATTAAGACTATTGTAAAGGAGATGAATTTGGACGACAAAATATACAAGCCAAATTATGTACTTTCTCGTATTAGCCATGCTAAGAACAACCTCATTCAAGCGCACGTTTATCAAAAACAAGCAGACTTAATCGCATACGACGAAACCACAGGAAGAGGCAAAATTGCTGAAATATATGGGCAATATGCCAAACGTTGTTTTAAATCTGGCGCTATGGATTTTGATGACCTGCTGCTCAATACCTTTAAGCTACTCAATAATTTTCCCGAGGTACTGAACAAGTATCAACATAAGTTTAAATATGTAATGGTAGATGAGTACCAAGATACCAATCACTGCCAATACATGATTGTTAAAAAACTTGCCTCTGTATTTGAAAACATTTGCGTAGTGGGCGATGACGCACAGAGTATTTACTCATTTAGAGGTGCTACTATCAAAAACATTCTCAATTTCGAGAAAGATTACCCTGATCTTAAAGTTTTTAAACTAGAGCAAAATTATCGCTCAAGTGAAACCATTGTAAGTGCTGCAAATAGTGTAATTGCTAAAAACAAAGATCAGCTAGAAAAAAAAGTATGGACTAGTAATCAATTGGGTAATAAGATAAAAATTATTCGTGCCGTGACGGATAATGAAGAGGGTAAATTAATTGCTCAAAATATTTTTGAGACTAAAATGACTGAGCAAAAAAACAACAGTGATTTTGCTGTTCTGTATCGCACCAATTCGCAATCACGAAGCCTGGAAGAAGCCCTGAGAAAATTAAATATACCCTATAGGATATATGGTGGCATGAGTTTTTATCAGCGTAAGGAAATAAAAGATATTATTGCCTATCTCCGATTGGTCATAAATCACAATGACGAAGAAGCCTTAAAACGTATTATTAACTACCCTGCCCGTGGAATCGGTAAAACAACTATGGATAAGGTAGGCATACTGTCCATTCAAGAGGATAAGAGTTATTGGGAAATTATTTTTAACGCAAATTATTACTCGGACTTAAAATCTGCCATTCCAAAATTCAGAGACTTTATTAATATGATGCAAAGTTTTGTCACCTTGAACGATTCGAAAAACGCCTATGACATGGCCATGCACGTTTCACGAACTACTAACTTGCTTAAATCCCTGAACGAAGACAAAACCATAGAAGGTATTAGTAAATACGAGAATGTGGTGGAATTACTTAACGGCATCAAGGAATTTGTAGAAGATGATACTAATGAATCCGAAAAGAATTTGGGAAGTTATTTACAAGACATCGCCTTGTTAACCGATTCTGATAAGAATATAGATGATGTTGATACGGTCTCATTGATGACTATTCATCAATCAAAAGGACTAGAATACAAGAAGGTTTTTGTTTCTGGCTTAGAAGAAAACTTATTCCCATCTCAGATGTCGCTTGGTAGTCGATCTGATTTAGAGGAAGAAAGACGGCTGTTTTACGTTGCTATTACTCGAGCTGAAGAAGACTTAGTATTATCATTTGCCACTTCAAGGTTTAAATTTGG
>DGBH01000076.1:3463-3774 GCA_002384205.1 Bacteroidetes bacterium UBA4009 | reverse complement strand
TGAGGGTTCTTCTCAGCTACTTTATCGAAGAGTTCTTGCACTCTACCCATATTGTCCTCTAAAAGCTCTGTAAAAGCCTCTCTAAGCCTTGCTGTTGCTTTGTTGGCAGTACCTTTTTGTCTACCGCCGTACTTGATTCCAGTGTTATTTGCCATAACTATATATACATAAATAGAGGAAAAGGGGCAATTGAATGCACAAAAAAGCCAAACTATTTTCCTTAGTCACACATCCCCCGTACTCTTTTAAAATATCGGTTTGCTATTAAAAGCCTTTGCTCAGAATGGTGGTATAACCCGATGGTTTTGGGT
>DGBH01000076.1:869-3242 GCA_002384205.1 Bacteroidetes bacterium UBA4009 | reverse complement strand
ATAACCCGATGGTTTTGGGTTGGTAAGGTTAATTTTATCAATATTCAACTACTCGCGAATTATGAATATATCCTGTCTCCCCATTGTCAAATTCTACGATATTGTATTGACCTGATACTCCAGAAACTTTAAATTTTTCATTTAGGCATAAAATACTTTTCAGTACTTTTGAGAATAAATTATATTAAAATGAAAATAAAAACAATTTTTACAACAGTTGCTGTCATCACATTTCTACAACTACTTCCCTTGCTTTTAAGCCTTATTAATCCTGATTTTAAAGCGATGTTAATGTTGGATATCTTTGGAGATAGCCCGTCTGCGGATGCTTTGAAATTCTTTGATAATTTCGCAATGGTACTTGGCACACTAATTCTTGGTCTAATCTTTTTATTAATTGGGTCTATGTCATTCAAGGATGAAGCAATACTCAGACGATTATGTTTTTTATATAGTGTTGTTTGGGGATTTTTCTGTATTCCAGATTTAGTTTCTTTTATCACAAATGACGGAATGGCTGCACCATTACCTGTTGTCATTATGGGAATATTCTCGTACGGACTTCTTCTTTATGGGTCAAAAAAAGGGACTGTATAAAATGGATTCCTGATAATCGAATTGAAAGAATAAGAGAATACGTGGTTTGATTACACATTATCTCCACCCGAAACCCTCATCAGAAATGGTGGGGGTTTTTTTATTTGTACAAAACATAGAATGTTGTCCTTCCTCTATCACATCACTATATCAGCTTCACAACTCGCAAGCGGCACTCCAGTACTTATTATATTAATATCCAATGAAGTATATAAAGCCTCTTCTGACTCATTATTGACCTCTATAGCTCTCAGTTTAGGTGTAGCAAACTCTGATAGCTTTAAGAGTAATTCTAAAGCCTCTACTTGATGCGATTTATCAAACCAAATAGATTTGGTTTGTCTAAATCGTTATTCAAAACTTGAATGACAGAAGCAAAGCCTCTATTCTTCCTTATTTGGTTCGGTGTAAGAGCTAATTGCGTTAAAATAAGTCTTTACACATTCTTCTACTAAGTGTTTTTTACGCTTGGGGTTAACCTTTTTTAATTTTGGGGGATGGATTGGCGGTTGATCACGATGTTCGTGTAAAAAATCACAATAGGTACTTTGCTTTACATTCTTTTCGATGGGGTACCCTAATTTACGATCTTGCATGGTGTGAAAAATTAATGAATAACCTGCTTCGTATTCTACTTTTACTACCACTTTAGATTCTAAGTCTAAAAATAAATCCCTAGCTTGAGGGCTAGAAAATATATCCCAACCAGGTTTTAAAGGCTCCTCCTCTGCATTTAAATATAGCTTGCGTTCTTCCTTATTCGATGGATTATGTTTTAGGTCATATGCTGTTATCCAACCTATCATGTATTTGATTAGAGATATTTTAATGCTTGGTGATATTTTGTTTTCATCGTAGTGAAGGCATGGTACGTTGTCATAGTTGGGTTTAAGCCCTTCAATAAAATACAATCGTTTGTACTCCATCATATCGCTATAATACCAATCGTCAAACATTTTATGGTCGTGATTGATAGGGGAGGAATAAATTCCCACTTCATATCGATATGCACCTGTATAGATAGCATTTAAGCTACGAAGTGTAGAAGCGGTTAATTCACTAGTAGATTTAGAATCCGTATACTTATTTATAAAATCTACGGTATGTATTTCTATCTGCTTATTAAGTGCATGTTTAAAAATATGTTCTTGCTCTTTTTGAATCTTTCGTTTTTCTTTCTGCTCAAAGTTATCCCAAGAAACGAAAAGGGGAGGGGTAACCTCATCTGGGTGAAATTCAATGTTACAATAAGTGAGTGCTACTTTACCAGTCTTCCAATCTTCGTAAGTATATATTTTTGTTTCCGGCATAAAACAGGTATTTGCATCTAGTTTTTGACAAAGTTAATTCATTCTTCGAGAACCTAAAATGGCCAATATGTTTGGAAAATGTTTGGAAAATACGAAATAAAAAACCCTTAACTATCTGATAATTAAGGGTTTATAAATATAAAAAGTACTCGGGACGGGACTTGAACCCGTACGCCCGTGAAGGCACTGGATTTTAAGTCCAGCGTGTCTACCGATTCCACCACCCAAGCATCTTAAATCTCAAACTCGGTAGATAATGAGATTTATATATAATGCAAAACAGTTTCCTGTATTGCAAATACCCTAAACAATGTAAGGGTATCCTGCTAAACTAAAAAAGGGATTGCTCCCTTTTTATATCGTTTGAGCGAAAGACGAGATTCGAACTCGCGACCTCCACCTTGGCAAGGTGATGCTCTACCAGCTGAGCTACTTTCGCTTTATTTACTTACTTCAATGAACGTTT
>DGBH01000076.1:0-653 GCA_002384205.1 Bacteroidetes bacterium UBA4009 | reverse complement strand
GAATTCAATTATCAACTCCTTTCCAAGTCTCGGAGCGATTGAATCTAGGCATTTTTGCATTGTTTTTAACTCAAATGTAGGTTCAAATAAGTCCTTGTATTCAGCTATGTTGCCACCGTAAGGTGGACCATCTAGTTGATCCATCTCAAAGAGTAAACCAAATAGTACTCCTTCGTTATTCAAAAGTCGGTGCATTTGGTCTACATAGTGAGGCCTTAGTATAGGGTTAAGTGCACAAAAGAAAGTCTGTTCTAAGATGATATCAAAACGTTGATCGAGCTCAAAAAAATCGCCCGTTAAATACTGATCTGCCGGGAAGTTAGAAACGCGGTTTACCAATAAGGCCTTAGCATCTGCAGCGTAGTCAAGCGCATATACATGGATATATCCCTTATTCCACAAGTACTCGGCCTCATAGCCACTTCCAGCGCCTGGTATTAGTATATGATCGTCTTTGGCAACGTTTTGCTCTACGTAATTAGTGAGCACTTTATTGGTATAACCAATATCCCAAGGAAAGTCATTCTGGGCGTACCTGTTTTGCCAATAGGCAGCATTCAAATTACTCATTTTACCCTTTCCCGCCTCCTTTTACCGCGCCGGCTCCTTTGGTAGATATGGGCGTTTTTTTAGGGCTACTGGATTTTGTGCTT
>DGBH01000062.1:4200-6334 GCA_002384205.1 Bacteroidetes bacterium UBA4009 | reverse complement strand
GATTTCATACCAAAAGAACCATGATTAGTTTCGCCATTGATAATGGCAAACTAATTGATATAAACCTATTAGAATATGATCGAAATAAAGAATAAAGTTTGGCTTGCCTGTGTTTTTACCTTGATATTCTTTTCTTGCGCTTTGACTGAAACCGTACAAGGGCAGTCCGATATCCCCAAAAAGGCAATAGACCTTTTTAATAAAGGGCTTGCACAACAATCCTATGGCGAATATGAGGAAGCTATTTCCCTTTTTAATCAAGCCTTAAAAAAAGCACCACATTATATAGACGCTTTGGATGCTTTAGCAAACACCTATCAGCGCGAAAAAGATTTCACTTCAGCGATTTCAAATTACAAAAAAATATTAATGCTTAAGTCTGACCATGTATTTGCCTTATATGAATTAGGCGAGATTTATTTTGGCTTAGATAATTTAGATTCTGCAGATTTTTTTTATAAATCCTTTCTAAAAATAAATTCTACGGACGATAAATATGCCAATATTGCCAGAGAAGCGTTAGAAAATATAGATTTTGCTAAATATGCTAAAGCGCATCCCGTTAATATTACACCGGTAAACCTTGGACCTAGTATAAATACTATAGAGCAAGAATATTCTCCTGCTTTTGCCATAGACGAGCAGACCTTGTACATCACGCGAAGAGTTGGAGACTTAAAAGACTCAAGACCCAATGAAGACATTTATTATGCTACACGAAGTGGTGATACCTGGAATCCTATTCAAAATTTAGGCCCGCCTATTAATACCATCGAAAATGAAGGTGCATTCAGTGTATCCGCCGATGGGCATTACATATTTTTTACATCTTGCAGTCGTTCAGGTGGTGTAGGACAATGTGATATTTGGATTACTATTGACAAAAATGGAGCATGGTCTGAGCCCTTAAACTTGCAAAAACCTGTTAATAGCAAATATTGGGAATCTCAACCTTCCATCTCCTCAAATGGCAAGATGCTTTATTTTACCAGCGATAGACCGGGTGGTTTTGGAGGTACCGATATTTGGATGTCTAGATTTGGTGATAAGGGCTGGGAAGAACCCATTAACCTTGGCAAAGAAATAAACACCTCTAAGGACGAGCAATTTCCGTTTATACACCCTGATAATACTACGCTATATTTTAGCTCTATGGGCCATCTAGGTATGGGTAAGAGTGATATTTTTGTAACACATCTAAGACCAGACAGCACATTTGATACACCTAAAAATCTTGGTTATCCTATAAACACCACTGGTTATGACTGGAATATGGTGGTGGCTCGTGATGGCAAGACCGCCTATTACAGCAGCGATAATAAGCCAGATGGAAAAGGGGGACTCGATATTTATTCGTTTGAACTCCCTAAAGAGTTACAAGCGCAACGCGTAAGTTATGTGCGAGGAACGGTGATAGATGCCAAAACAAAAAGACCTTTGTCTGCAAGTATATCATTAACACCTCTAGACGGAAGTGCCAGTACTTCTTCCTACACAGATGCTATAAAAGGACAATTTATGGTGCCATTGAAGGCCGATATTCAGTATTCCTTAACGATTGACAAAAAAGAGTATTTATTTCACTCCGAATATTTTGACATGCCTAACGTACCTACTCATCAGCCATTTGATTTAAAAATTGAATTGCAAAAACTAGAAGTAGGTAAAACGGTCGTACTTAATAATATCTTTTTTGATACCGATAAATTTGCATTGAAAAATCAAAGTAAATCAGAGTTGGAAAAGCTCAAAGAATTTATGACACTTAATACGGATATAAGCATTGAAATTGGCGGACATACCGATAATGCAGGCAGCAGTAGTCATAATCAGATCCTATCTGAAAACAGAGCTAAATCTGTTTATCAGTATTTAACGGCAAATGGAGTCGCTGGTACTAGATTAAGTTATAAAGGCTATGGAGATACTGCGCCAATAGCCAGCAATGCCTCAGAAACGGGAAGAGCTCGTAACAGACGAACAGAATTTAAAGTGGTGAAATAGTTGGTTGACTAAAAGCCAACTTTTTCTTTTATCCAAGCCTCAATGGTAGGAGCAAAATGAGTGTGTTCCAGGGCTTGTATTTTAGTTTTGATGGATGCTAGGGTTTCTGTCGAAGGATTTAAAATTGTAC
>DGBH01000062.1:0-3982 GCA_002384205.1 Bacteroidetes bacterium UBA4009 | reverse complement strand
ATTCCTGTTTGATGATCTTGGTTAGCTAAAACTGCTTCATGCACATGCTCGCCGTACATATCTTTGCCTCCATAAAGCGGCAATAGGCTTGGATGAATATTCACTATTCTTCCTTCATAAGCTTGAGTTACTTCGTGTGGCACTAATTTTAAAAATCCGGCTAAGATGATGATGTCAATATTACGGTTTTTTAGTTGCTCTAAAATCGTAACTGCATTCCAGTTCTCTTTACCCCAATAGTGTGAACTTACACTGTGTTTTTGCGCTACAGAAAACGCCCCTGCTTCTTTTCTATTACATCCTAAGGCTGTGATTTTTATATAAGCGTGTCCGGCAAAATATTGCATTATGGCATCAGCATTTGTTCCACCACCAGAAGCCCAAATTTCGACTTGTATCATTTGATCGTTAACGAATTTACTAACACTTCTAACTCCCTAAGCTCAGCGACTTTTCGCTCGTTGGGATAGTACAGAAATCCTTCCGCAAAAATAAGGCGTCCTTTTTGTTCATCGAGCACTACTCTAAGGTATGATGGTCCGCCCATAAAATCACCTTTCACATCCCACCATCCGCGTATTACCGAACTATACCTTCTCTTATACACCTCATCTTCTCGATATGGTTTAAGAATTGTAGAATAGCCCAGATAAGATCCGTCTGTGGGACCTGGAATATACTTTTGAGTAAACTCATTTCGTATTTTGAGTAAGCCTGCTGTGGTTAATTCTTCTTTTGACGTATAAGGCACTGAAAACAAGATTATGTTATGCGCTAGCTCTTTGCCTGAAGACACTTTACGTACCCAAGTAAAATCTTCATTATTGATCGATACTTTATAGGTTGAAGGCATTTTAATAGCGTATCCCTTCTCTGCTATAGATTGGAGATATAAACTATCCTTTTTTCCAATGCTACTTCCTACTAGTTTGCGCAAACCTGTCTTAGATTCATGATCTAACGCCAATACTAGTAAATCATCTTTTTTCTCAAGTATTTTAGCCTCCATTTCAGCCTTGTTTTTTGCCAACACAAAGAATATACTTTGATTAGTTGCAAATACATCTTCCTTCAACACGCCAAAAGAATTGGGGTTACTTTGGATCACGTCTACTAACTTGTCTATAAGTTTAGGATCAATTACTTTACTCAGTGCAGGAGCACCTTCTGGCGTAAGAAAAACAAAAATTTGATGATGTGTTTTAAAGTAGCCTTTGAAAAAGGTTTCGTCCGTAAAAAGCACCTTAAACATTTCCTCCCCAGGAGGTGGCTGACCTTCTAATGACTTTTTAAATACACTTTGTATAGAAGTCTTAAACCCACTGTCTGCACCTTGCGCATCTGTTATAACAACTAGCTCTGCTAGCTTGCCACTAGAACTAGGCAACATCGCTTTTTTTTCCGTCTCTGTTAATGTACATGAGTACAAAAGCAAAACAAGCATGGAGATTTTTATTCCAATATTCACTTCTTGTTATTTGTATATTTTTAACCGTTGTCTAGGATAAATAGTACTTCCCTTTATACCATTCCACTTTCTGAGTTGACTAATGGTAACATAATTACGTGTAGCAATCTTTTGAAGATTATCTCCTTTCTTTACGGTATAATAGATAATATTAGGTGTACTCTCCTTCTGTACAAGAGCTAAATTCTCTTTTACTAGATCAGCAGAGTCTTGTTGCATTTTGCTAAGTTCAGTTATGTCACACTGATTTAGGTAGTATAAATGAACTTTATCTTCAGGAATGTGTAACAGGTATCCATTTCCTTTATAAGGTATCGATGTTACTTTTAATTCAGGATTGAAACGAAGTAATTCTTCTGTTGACAATTCTAATTTATCGGCTATGATTTTAAAATTCAGGCCTTCGTCGCAATATACTTTTTGAGTTAAAAAGTCCTTAGCATCAAAAGGAACAGGGGTAATACAATATTCTGAATGATAATTCATGATGTAAGCCATCGCTATGAATTTAGGGACATAGTTTTGTGTTTCGCGAGGCAAGTATGGATATATACCCCAAAAATCAGTACTGCCGGATAATCTAATCGCTTTACGCACATTCCCCGGTCCACAATTGTAAGATGCTAGAGCAACTAACCAGTCACCGTATACGGCATACATTTGTTTTAGATAGAAACAAGCTGCTCGTGTACTTTTTTCTAATGATCTTCGTTCGTCAACACTGTTATTGATGATTAAGTCATATTCTTTGCCGGTAGCTGGCATAAACTGCCATGCTCCCACTGCACCAGAATGTGATCTTGCATATGGATTTAGCCCAGACTCAATTATGGATAAGTACTTAATCTCTAACGGCATATTGTACTCTGCAAGGATTTCTTCATAAATGGGAAAAACATACTGCGACTTGGTTACCATTATTTTTAACTTATCCTGCCATCTGGTTCCAAAAAAATCTATTTGCTTTTTAACCAATTCATTGTAATCCATTGGAATTTCAAATTGAAGCTTGCTTACATGGTACCTGTACAAATTTTCATCCAGAGGAAGTTCATTAGAATCAAAAGTAACGACACTGTATATGTCCAATGGAATCTCATCTTCCATTTCCATCATTGGTACTAGAGCAACTTGCAAAGAATCCGACGTGTCAATTGGTTCTATTCCAAACGAGTCAATTTTACCACTTTTAGGGGGTTTTATCCCCATTTCTCCATAATTGCTCGCTTCTCGTTGTGATGCAAACAATGTAAATGGAAGTGTTACTAACAGTAGTGCTATAGTGATTAATCTCATTGCTTACAAAGTAAAAAGGTTTTGAACTAAAATAACTCCTTGTTTACTAACATATTGCGAAAGTGTTCAATAATATATAATTATGCGGTATATTGCATCTGAATTTTAATGCATGAGTACCGTGTCAAACCCTTCATTTGGAGATCTAGCAAGGGAAGCTAGTTTACAACCTCAAGAAAAACTTTTTACTGAGCAAAAGGACAACAGGTCCCTATCCATTGGTATTCCTAAGGAAACTACGTTTCAAGAACATAGAGTCCCTCTTTCACCTATGGCTGTTCAATTACTCTGCAAACAAGGGCATTCTGTAAAAATAGAATCAGGTTGCGGTGATAAAGCAAACTTTACAGACCTTGACTACAGCAGCATGGGCGCAGAGGTAGTGCACGATAAAAAAGAAATATTCACCTGTGACATTATTATTAAAATAGCGCCACCTACGGAAGATGAGATTGACCTCATGAAACCAGGTCATATATTAATAAGTGCGATACAATTAGTGCGCGCGAAAGAGGTTATATTTAAAAAAATGCTTGCAAAGGGAATTACCGCTATAGGTTTTGAATTTTTGCGAGATGATGATGGTTCCTTGCCCGTTATTAGAAGTATGAGTGAGATTGCTGGCAGAGCATCTGTACTGATTGCTGCAGAGTATTTGAGCAACTACAATTCGGGGAAAGGGGAACTGTTTGGCGGTATACCAGGCATTCAGCCTACACAAATTGTTATCATAGGTGCCGGTGCTGTAGGTGAATATGCTATAAAAGCAGCTATTGGTCTGGGTGCATCTGTAAAGGTTTTTGACAACAGTACAGAAAGGCTTCGGAGACTTGAAAAAAGTTTAGGTACACGAGTTCATTCATCTACACTTATACCCCAAATACTCGCTAAAGCTCTTGCCGACTGCGATGTAGCAATTGGTGCCTTGCGCAGTCCACTGGGCTTAAGTCCATGTGTAGTAACCGAAGAAATGGTCAGTAATATGAGACCAAAATCTATTATTGTAGATGTGAGTATAGATCAAGGTGGGTGTTTTGAAACTTCTGAGACTACCAATCATAAAATGCCGGTATTTGAAAAGCATGGTGTGGTGCATTACTGCGTGCCTAATATACCTTCTAGATTTTCACGTACATCTAGTTATGCCTTGAGTAATATCTTCACTCCACTTCTTTTACGCATATCTGATGAGGGTAATATACAAGAATGTCTTCTTAA
>DGBH01000089.1:12818-13189 GCA_002384205.1 Bacteroidetes bacterium UBA4009 | reverse complement strand
TTGATACCATTCCCTTTAGTGGTGTTTCAATTTAAACATTTAGTGACGGAAAAATATGGATTGAAGAGACTTATAAAAATGGATTGTTGCATGGAACTTCCCGGAAATGGCATCCCATTGGGTATTTATTTATGGAAATAAATTACTTAAATGGCAAAATAACACCCGAAATGAAAGAATGGGATGGAAATGGCGAATTAGTTTACGAACGTGTATGTGATAGTGGATTATTAAATTGTCACGTGTTTAGTCGTTGTAACGCTGCTAATTATCATTGGGACGAATGTAGCTATATTGAAGGTGCTGAAGGTTCTATATGGGCATATTATGAAAATGAAATAAGTAAAGGAACCTGGAAGGTAGTGGCCAAC
>DGBH01000089.1:0-12577 GCA_002384205.1 Bacteroidetes bacterium UBA4009 | reverse complement strand
TTTCATTCATCGAGAGATTTGGACAAATGAAAAAGGGGATACAATAAAATCTACTATCACACCAAAGGATTTGGCATACGAGAAGTTTAACGCTGCCTCGATTAATCAAGTTTCATACACCGGAGAGAGGTCCATTTTTTATGAGCATCAATCAAGATCGGGTGTCAGTCAACAAACAATAGAAAAAGCACCTGATATTTACTATTATTCGGCAAACATGAAACCATTTACAGGTATAGTCATGGATTTTTATCCGGAATTACAGCCCAAATTGATTGCAGATATTAAAGGTGGAAAGCTCGACTCAATCCAGTACTTTAATGAACAAGGTCAGCAGATTGAAGGATTTCAGGATAAGCTGATAGAGCAAAGGAGATTAAAATATTGCGAACAATCACCAAAAAACTGTAATATTATTAGTAAAGAACAGGCATTTGAAATATGCAGAAACACTTGTCCTCTGCTAGATTCAACTAATCTACGGTCGCTAAATCTGGTGCTTGCCATGGATAGTACTTCAAAAATGTATAAATACGTACTCAAACATGATTGGAGGAATGAAAAATCTTACTTGAATAGACCACTGAAGCCCAAAGATTTTGTTGAAATTGAGATTCAGGCCAAAGATGGCACTATAACGAAAAGTACATGCAGAAGTGAACAAGAATAAACTGCATACAACATTGTGTAAAAATGCATTAAAACGCATTTTACACGAACCGTTGTGTGCAAGCTGAAAAATGAAACGAATAATCAAAATATTAACCTTAGTTCTGCTGTTCGGACTTTATAGTTGTGAATTCAATAACGAACGACAAGAATACGCTGAAATGCTAATTGAAAAGGTTGAAACATTTAAGAAGGAAAATAATCGACTGCCAAAAGATGTATCAGAGCTTGGATTGATTGAAAAAATGGATAGTCCTGCGTTTTATCAAATTCAGACTGACTCAACTTATATGGTTTGGTATGGACTAAGTGTTGGAGAATCGAAAGTTTACAGGTCGGCAACAAAAAAATGGACTGAAGAAGGATGAAAAATTTGATGATAATATTCTGTCTTTGCTTCTTAAGTGCTTGTGGAATCGACCAACTCGATTTTGAGAAATCTAAATGGAACGAAAGTGTTGATGGATTTTATAAGTTCAGAGAATTAATGGCAAATGACCTGATGGAAAATCACTTGGAAAAAGGAATGACCTACCAGGAATTAACAGACTTAATAGGAGAACCTGAAAACTTTGCCAACTTAAAAGAAAACTCAATTGGATACACTTTAATGGAAGATTACGGTTGGGACATTGACCCAGTTGAAACAAAGACATTAATGATTGAATTAACAGCAGATTCTGGTTCTGTCGCATTAATAGTTTTATGAACCTTTTTCGTCAAAATACAGACATATTGAAAATCTTAAAATTCAAATTACTAGCGACTTACGTTTTTCTGTTTTTCCAATATTTGGCTAAAATTAGTCATTTATGGATTAATGCGACAGAACCCTTTAACACCATTAACCCTTTTTAATTATTAGGTAGACTGAATTAGTTTTTGATAATCTTAATGTTTGCGTTTGTACTTGCGCTAGTTACATTTAAGAAATATGCTCCAGGAGCAAAGTCTGTCAAGTCAACACGAACGATGCTAGAGTTTGATGTTAATGCCATCATCTGAGCGCCTAAGCCATCTGTTATCGTCAAGGTATGATTAACATCTTTATCACTTATTTCAATAAATACAATTCCATCTGTTGGGTTTGGATATACTCTAACATTCCCATCTTTTACTACTTGTTCTTCATTCACCGGGATACCGAAATCATAACCATTACTTGTCGCAAAACAATAGTCGGCAGTGCTAACTACTACAGAATAAATGCCTAATTCTTGTGCCATATATAACTGGGCATTTTCTCCTGGCAATAAAGTGCCATTTCTATACCATTGATATGAATCGTATTTTAACTCTGTTGCTATTTGGTCAGAAGCTTCTCTTACTATTTGTGGTGTTTTAGGTGCTTCTCTTACCGCAATATTTAAGCTATCTAAGGACGTACAGCCCATAGTGTCTGTAAAGACTGCCGTGATTAAAAAATCACCTGAACCAGAGAGTATAGGATTGAAAATAATCCCATCACTTTGAATACCCGTTCCTAAGAATGTCAAGTTTACAGTTCCATTAGCTAAATCAATTTGAGCTTCATTGCTGCACAACGTGGTATCACGGAAAGCAAAAGGTAAGTACCCACTTCTTATTTCTACGGTAAAACTAGTAGTCACTGCATTGCCGGATAAATCTTTAATTTCAAACCTGTTCGTTGTAAATCCTAATGGGAATATAGATCCTGGAGGTAAACCTTCGGTTTGTGTAATAGTAAATGTACAATTATCGGTAGCTATAGGTAAAGTATAAGTATACTTAGCATCACAATATCCAAATGCAACATCGAGTGGGGCATTAACAATAACAGGACTAATCGTGTCTTTAATGGTAACTAATGCACTTGCTGAATCAACATTACCACTAACATCCGTAATAATTAAATAAACTGGGTTGGTCCCTATATTAGAACAATCAAAAATAGATTTACTCAATGTTATGGTTGCGATACCGCAATTGTCAGAAGAGCCTCTATCTATCTCTGCGCTAGTAATAACAACTTGCCCTGTAGCATCCAATACCGTTACAATGCTTTGTGTAAGAACTATTGGTTTTGTGGTGTCTTGAATAGTAACCACTGCGCTAGCAGAATCTTTATTTCCATTTGCATCCGTAACCATTAAGTAAACTGTATTTGCTCCTATGTTAGAACAATCAAAAGTCGATTTACTTAAGGCAAGCGATGCAATTCCGCAATTGTCCGTCGAACCATTTTCGATTTGAGCTGGTGTGATAGTAGCTAATCCATTTCCATCTATGGTTAGCGAAAGATCTTGGGTCAGAGCAACAGGCTTTATCGAATCTTGCACATTAACCATCGCAGTTGCACTATCAACGTTACCATTTGCATCTGTAACAATAAGATAAATCGTATTAATCCCTAAATTAGAACAATCAAAAGTCGATTTACTTATAGCAAGAGAAGCTATCCCGCAATTATCTGTTGAGCCATTATCAATTTGAGAAGCAGAAACACTTACTGTTCCTAAGGCATCTAAATATACCGTTATATTTTGGGTGAGGACAAATGGCTTAGTGTCTAGGATGGTAACTATCGCGCTCGCAGAATCTCTATTTCCATGAATATCCTCTGCAACAAGATATACCAAATGGTCTCCTAATTCAGCGCAATTAAAATTAGTTTTACTCAAGGTAAAGAAAGCTATACCACAATTATCCGAAGACCCCATATTTACCTGGAATGGTTGAATGAATGCCTGACCATACGGATCCAGAACAACATTAATATTTTTAGTCATCACCTTAGGTTTGAGGGTGTCTTGTATAGTCACTACTGCACTAGCCGAGTCTATGTTTCCACTCGCATCTGTAGCTATTAAATAAACTGTATTCATTCCCACATTCGAGCAATCAAAGCTTGAAGTACTTAAAGAAAGTGAAAGATTACAATTGTCACTTGATCCATTATCTATTTGCGAAGTAGTTATACTTGCTTGGCCAAAAGCATCCAGACTTATGGTGATATCTTGCGCACTTAGGTACGTTTGAATAGTATCTTGCACGGTAACTATTGCGATCGCAGAATCAATATTCCCGCTTGCATCTGTAGCATAAAGATAAATCGTATTAGGCCCAACCATAGAGCAATCAAACGTAAACGTACTCAGGGTTAATGTTAAACTGCAGTTGTCGCTTGAACCATTATCTATTTGCGAAGTAGTTATACTTGCTTGGCCAAATGAGTCCAGACTTACTATAATGTCTTGTGTAACTAAATTACTTTGAATCGTATCTTGAACTGTTACTATAGCCATAGTAGAATCTACATTGCCACTTATATCTGTTACAATAAGATAGATGGTATTATTTCCAATATTAGAACAATCAAAACTAGACTTGCTAAGCGCAAGTGTTGCGATACCGCACGTGTTATTAGAACCATTATCAATCTCGGAAGCAGTGATACTTGCTTGGCCAAATGAATCTAAACTTACCGTTATATCTTGAGTCAATACGATTAGGCTTGTATCCTGCACGGTAACAATAGCACTTGCAGAGTCGATGTTTCCATTAATATCCGTTACAATTAAGTAAATTGTATTGAGACCCAAATTTGAGCAATAAAAACTGTTGTTGCTTAGGGCAAGAGTGGCAATACTGCAATTATCCGAAGACCCGTTATCTATCTGCGGAACAGTTACAGTTGCTTGTCCTAAAGCATCTAGACTTGCAACTATATTCTGGGTGATTACTATTGGCTTATTCACGTCCTGAACAGTTATAGAAGCACTAGCAGAGTCAACGTTACCACTTGCATCTGTTGCGATTAAGTAAACAGTATTATTACCAATATTTGAGCAATCAAAACTAGATTTACTTACCGTTAGGGTATGACTACAATTATCATTTGATCCGTTGTCTATTTGATTGGTAGTTAAACTAGCTTGACCCAAAGCATCTAGGCTTAGCGTCAAGTTTTGAGTAATTGCGGTAGGTGATATCACATCTTCTACCGTTATCAGTGCACTCGCAGTGTCAACGTTTCCATTTGCATCCGTTGCGATTAAATAAACAGTATTATTACCAATATTTGAGCAATCAAAACTAGATTTACTCAGGGTAAGCGTAACATTGCCGCAATTATCCGAAGATCCGTTATCTACTTCTGCTGTTGTTATACTTGCACTTCCTGTTGCGTCTAAGCTTAATGTCACGTTTTGTGCAATGACCGTTGGTTTGATTACATCTTGCACTGTGATTATTACACTAGCAGAGTCTACATTACCGTTAGCATCCGTTGCGATTAAGTAAACGGTGTTATTGCCAACGTTTGAGCAGTCAAAACTAGACATGCTCAATGCTAGAGTCGCGATACTGCAATTATCAAAAGACCCATTATCTACCTGGGTAGTTGTGATACTTCCATTTCCAGTTGCATCTAGACTTATTGTAAGATTTTGCGTAATTACCGTTGGTTTAATCGCATCTACTACGGTAACCGTTGCGCTTGCAGCATTCACATTTCCAGCCGCATCAGTTGCAATTAAATAGATAGTGTTCGGTCCTATATCAGCGCAATTAAAATTGGATTTAGTCAATTGGTAGGTCATTGTACAATTCCCAGTTGACCCATTGTTTATTTGCGAAGTATTAATGGATGTCGTACCTGATGACCCAAGATTAACCGTTATATTGTTGGTAATCAATACCGTCTTAGTCGTATCCTGAACCGTAATTATGGCGCTTGCCGAATCTATATTTCCGAAGAGGTCTTCTACCTTCAGATATATCGTATTGGTTCCTAAATTAGAACAGTCAAAAGTGGTTTTACTTAAGGTGAGCGAATTTATAGCGCAATTATCCGTAGAACCGTTATCAACCTGAGCAGCAGTAGCACTAGCTATGCCAGATGCATTAAGACTAAGGGTTAGATTTTGAGTGATAACTGCCGGTTTAATATCATCTTTAATGGTCACTATTGACATAGCAGAGTCAATATTGCCGCTTGCATCTGTAGCATAAAGATAAATCGTATTAGGCCCAACATTAGAACAATTAAAACTTGACGTACTCAATGATAAAGATGCCACGCTACAATTATCTGATGAACCACTATCTATCTGGACAGGCGTGATACTTGCTTGACCAAAAGCATTGAGATTTAATACCATATCTTTCGCAATCACCGTAGGCTTTATTAAATCCTGAACAGTAACTACTGCGCTGGCACTACCCACATTCCCATACGCATCGATTGCAAGTAGGTATATCGTATTAGTACCTAAATTAGAACAATCAAAAGTAGATTTATTCAATGACAGTGAGGCGATAGTACAATTGTCTGTTGAACCATTGTTTATCTGTGAAGCAATAATACTGGCTGTTCCCGCCGCATTTAAACTAACCGTAATGTTTTTAGTAATTACTATTGGATTTACTTTATCCTCTATTTTTAAATCGAGGCTTACTATACTATCGCAACCTCCAGCATTTACAAAGGTGTCTTTAGCTGTGCTATTGTCCGTAGTATACGTCACACCGTTCGTCCACGTGTAAGCTACACAAGATGATATAGTATCAGTTGAATACGTTACGGTGCAATTAGTTGAAGAGACCTCTGCATACGTTGAGAATGCTCCCGCTAAACAAAGCGCCAAAGCTGACCAAATATTTCGTTTTTTCATTTTTGTTTATTCGTTTAGTTTAAAGATTGAAAAGAATTCCTATGGTGCTACTCATCATAATATCTGCACCCTTGTTTTTATAACCATCCACAGCATCAGAATAATTAATGATAAAATTAGGTGCTGCCGAAAATTTTATTTTTGAGTTTATATGGAATAAACAACCAAGAGAAACAGTATTAGAGAATGTAGTTCCTGAAGTTTTGCTGAATAAACCTTGATCTTTCACAAAGTATCTGTTTGCGTTATAGTTCGTTAATCCTACACCTATCTCTGCAAATGGCCTTACATAAAATCCATCATAGTCCTTAGCTGGTTGAAGATATTGGCGTTGCATTTTTTTAGGCATTAAATATTGTCTAAGGCAAACATTAACAAGATTAAGCTTACTAGACGAATATTGATTATCTTGCTGAGCTGTAACGGTTCCATTCGTATACGAAGCCACTATGCTTTGATTTTTGTTAACAGACAATTCGGCTATAACGTCATAACCTAAATCAAACTGGGTGTTGCTCCCGTTTAACCCCTTCAAATCAATATCTGAAACCGAATACGGATTTGTAGCGGATTTTGATTTAAGCAATAATGCGCCCTCATTTAAATCGTAAAGATGACTTATTCCAAAACCTACCGACAATGCTCGTTTTTGAGCCTGGGCTGAGAAAATGAAAAAGCAAACAGAAAAAAGAGTAACATTTCTAAGTTTGAATATTTGCATAATTTTTTATTTGTTTTTTTTTAACATTCTAAAAAGATTGAAAAATACTTTAGAATGCTTTTTGCAAAGTAAACATTTTTTTTAGCATCCAACAATTTCGTTTTTTAACGATTACACAGATTATAGTGCCCAATACAGCACGCTCCATTAAAACTTTATAGTTCAAAAAGCAATAAAAAATCCAATCATGTAATGACTGGATTTTTTATCGAAGATTTAACGTGTTTTTTAGATTAAAATGAAGGAGTAAATTCCTAACAGCGTGTTGTTATCAAATATTTCAACATCGTATTCGCCTTTGGCATATTTACCTTGTTGATGGTAATAAAGACTAACCGCTTTTTCAGTGCCATCATACATTATAGATTCTACAATAGTATTCACCTGGTCAGAATCCATAAGATCATTATTTTCTTCACTTAGAACCGCTCCATTAGGAGTAATTACTCTAACCCTAATGTTTCTAACCTCTTCCTTAGCATATTCTGAAATTAGCACTTTAAAAAACACCTTAATTTGCTCCACTTTAGATGCGTGATCCTCAACTGCTACTTTACCATTTCTAGTTCGTATTGGCTCCACATTCAAATTACCTATCTTAAAGCTTCCCGTACCTGTAAGTTTCTTTGATAAGGAATCATTTACAATTACGAGACTATCATTATCTACTTTTAATGTAGAAGCTATGCCAGCATATTCAGCTGATTTTGTTTTGGCAATCTCGTATTCTTTCTGTAATCCTTCAATTTGGTTCATGTACGCATTGTTACTTTTAGTAAGTTTAGCGATTTCTCGCTTTGCTTCCAATAGATTTTTTGGTTCAGCCCCAGTAGCAACACCACCTTTCTCTTCGCCAGTAATTAAATTTTTTATACGAGTGTACGCAGCATCTAATGATATCTTTTTGGCCTCGAGTTGTGACCTCAATTCATTATGTAAGTTACTTTGATTAGCAAGTTCAGTCATACGAGCATCTATATCCTGCTTTGCTATATCAAGCGCATTTCTCAATGAATCCGCATTTAAGTTTAGCACCTCATACGCTAAAGAAAGTTCATCATTTTGACTCTGAATTTTTTTAGCATTCTCTGTATACTTTAAAAATAGGTACCCACTAAAAGCAAGTGAGCCTAAGAATAAAAATATAAAAATGAATAAAGGTCCTTTTTTAGATTTAGTTTCTTCTTTTGGTAATAATTCTGTTTCTTCCATGTATTTTAATGGTTTAATTTTTACAAAAGTAAAGATTTTTTTCACAACATTAAAACACTAAAAACAAGCATTTTACGTATTTTATATTACAGCCATTATCCTCGAAAAGATCTAAAAAGATAAAGGAAATCATTTTCAAAAAATAAAAATGATTGGCTTAGCTAAGCCATTGCAATTTATGGCACTATTTTGAGTGCCTCCATTTATATACTATTAACACGGCTTAAGAAGGATTATTAACCTAGACTAATTGCCTTTTAGCATATCCAAAGCAACGTCTACGATCATGTCTTCTTGCCCCCCTACCATTTTACGCTTGCCCAATTCTTTGAGTATATCGGCTGTGTTAAGTCCGTATTTTTGAGCAGCCCGCTCGCTGTGAAGTAAAAAACTAGAATATACTCCTGCATAACCCAAGCTAAGTGTTTCTCTATCTACACGAACTGGACGATCTTGTAATGGTCGAATAACATCATCTGCCAAATCCATCAATTGATATAAATTTGAATTATGCTTCACACCCATTCTATTGAGTACAGCAACCAACACTTCTAAAGGGCAATTACCTGCCCCTGCTCCCATTCCTGCAAGTGAAGCGTCGAGTCTAGTAGCACCGTGTTGCATAGCAACTATGGTATTGGCTACTCCTAGGCTTAGGTTGTGATGACAATGAATACCAATTTCGGTCTTACTATCTAGCACATCTTTAAAAGCCTTCATTCTATCAGCTACATCATCCATCAGTAATGCCCCTGCACTATCTGTGACATACACACAATCTGCTCCATAACTTTCCATAAGTTTGGCTTGCTGAGCAAGTTTTACGGGCTCATTCATGTGTGCCATCATCAAAAAACCCCCTATATCCATTCCTAGTTTTTTGGCGGCTTCTATATGCTGTTTACTGACATCGGCTTCTGTACAGTGGGTTGCAATACGAACAGATTTTACGCCTAGAGCATGTGCTTTTTTTAGGTCTTCTATAGTACCAATTCCGGGTAAAAGTAAGGTGGTAAGAACGGCATGGTTTAACTCCTCTGCCACACCTTCCAACCATTCCCAATCTGTATGTGCCCCAAATCCATAATTAAAACTTCCACCGCTTAAGCCATCTCCATGCGCTATTTCTATCGCATCGACTCCTGCTTTGTCAAGCGATATGGCAAGCTCTTTCAGTTGTTTTTTATCGTATTGATGACGTATGGCGTGCATGCCATCTCTTAGGGTTACGTCTTGTATGTACATTTTATGCATAAAATCTTAACTATTTGAACTTCCTATTATTTCGTCACACCTACTATTTTCTCTCCCACCGCTAATGCTGCGCTGGTCATAATATCTAAATTTCCTGCGTAGGCTGGTAAGTAATGGCCTGCGCCAATTACTTGTAGCAATACGGTTGTTTTAAGTCCGCTTTTAAGACCTACTCCTTCAATAAATACCGGGTTGTCTTCTGGTATATCATCAAATTGCACCTCTTGATGAAGGGTGTATCCTGGTACATATTTTTGTACTTCTGCAACCATTTCGTGGATGCTTTTTCTAATCATTTCTCTATCTGCCTGCTCGCTAAGCGTAAACACCGTATCGCGCATAACCAACGGTGGTTCCGCTGGATTCAAAATAATTATTGCTTTCCCTTTGGTCGCTCCTCCTACTTTTTCTATGGCTTCTGCTGTTGTTTCTGTAAACTCGTCAATATTGGCGCGTGTACCAGGTCCTGCAGATTTACTAGCAATACTCGCTACGATTTCGCCGTAATGCACTTTAGCCACTCTGCTTACTGCCGCTACAATGGGTATAGTTGCTTGACCACCACAAGTAACCATGTTAAAATTTAAACCTAAATCTAAATTAACAGCTAAATTTAATTTTTCACTCAATACAGCATCAAACGATACTGCAGGCACCATATATGGGCCTATCGCCGCTGGAGTCAGATCTACTACTTTCTTGTTAGGAAAAGCCTTTATTTTATCAAAATTATAGAGATGAGCCTTGGCACTCGTCGCATCAAAAATTACTTCAATCTCATTCCATATCGGCATTTCTAGCAAGCCATCAATCCCTGTACTGCATATTTCTACGCCCATTCGTTTGGCACGCGCTAAACCGTCAGATTCGGCATCAATTCCAACAAAACACGCCATTTCAAGCACTTTGGATGTACGAATTATCTTGATCATTAGGTCCGTCCCAATGTTGCCGCTACCGATTATTGCTACTTTTTTCACTTTAAAATTCCCTTAAATTATCGCTAATCTTACTTCTCCTAGGCCCTCCACACTCGCTACAAATTCATCTCCTTTTTCGATAACCACCATAGGCCCTAACGCTCCTGACAACAAGATGTCTCCTTTTTTTAATGGATTGCCCTGTTCAACCATTTTTTGTGCCAACCATAAGGCCGCATTGAGCGGATTGTCCATACATGCTTCCCCACTTCCTTGTGAAGCTATTGTTCCATTTTTAGTCAATGACATCTGGCAATTTACTAAATCAATATCATCCAAACTCACCTTAGAAGTTCCTAAAATATAGTGGCTTGCACTGGCATTATCTGCAATGGTATCTGTAATCTTTATGTTCCAATCGGCCACTCTGCTACCCACTATTTCTATGCTTACCGTAGCGTATTCAATTGCATCTATAAGATCACTAATATTGACATCACCATCCAAATCTTCGGCCATCACAAATGCTATTTCTGCTTCTGCTTTGGGCTGCACCAATTCCGAAAAAGCCAATTTATGGTTCTTAACCTCCATGGTATTAAAGAGAATGCCATAATCGGGTTGATCTACGCCTAATTGTTCTTGAACTGCAAAGGAGGTTAAGCCTATTTTTTTACCTGTTATGACTTCGCCATTTGCTTTTCTATGATTTACATTAATTTCTTGTACCGCATATGCCGCATTCAAATCATCTGTGCCAATCAACTCTCTAACCGGAGGTATAGTGGTTTTTTGATTATGCGCATTCCACAACAGTCTTGCAGCTTCTTGTATTTCTTTATTCATTTCTTATGGTTAAGAAAAATGGCCGAAAGAGTTCTTTCAGCCATTTTACACATTATATTTTTTTATTGCTTTTCAATTATAGCGTGCCTCTTAACTCTTGCTCACGTTCTATAGCTTCAAACAGAGCTTGAAAATTTCCTTTCCCAAATGAAGTAGCTCCTTTGCGCTGTATAATCTCAAAAAACAACGTTGGACGAGGTTCTATTGGCTTAGTAAATATTTGAAGTAAATACCCTTCGTCATCCCGGTCTACTAGAATACCTAGTTCTCTTAATGGCGCTATGTCTTCGTCTATATGCCCAACTCTATCCAGTACCACATCATAGTAGGTGTCTGGTACGCGTAAAAATTCAATACCGCGTGAAATTAATTCTCTCACCGTGCCAATAATATCATCCGTAGCTACGGCAATATGTTGCACGCCAGGGCCTTCATAAAAATCTAAATACTCCTCAATTTGCGATTTCTTTTTACCATCCGCTGGCTCGTTGATAGGAAATTTTATTCTACCATTTCCATTACTCATTACCTTACTCATTAAAGCTGTGTATTCGGTAGAAATATCTTTATCATCAAAGGAAACTATTTGAGCAAAACCAAGTACATCTCTGTAAAAATTACACCAGGTCATCATTGCACCTAATTCCACATTACCTACCATGTGATCCACAAACTGTAACCCTACGTGAGTAGGATGATACGTAGATTTCCAGGCTCGAAATCCTGGCAAGAAAACCCCACTATATTCACTTCTCTCCACAAAAATATGAACTGTTTCGCCATACGTATATATGCCAGATCGAACTACCTTACCGTTTTCATCTTCCTCCGTAACGGGAGCCATATAGTGTTTTGCACCTCTTTTTATAGCCTCATTATACGCGTTGGTTGCATTAGGCACCCAAAGCGCCACTACCTTCACCCCATCTCCGTGTGCTTCGATATGCTTGCCTATCTCCGTTCCACTTTTTAAGGGTGACGTTAATACCAGCTTAATTTTATCTTGAACCACTACATAACTTTCTCTGTCGGTTAAACCTGTCTCAAGACCAGCATAAGCTAAATCTTGAAAACCAAAGGCCGTCTTGTAAAAGTGAGCAGCTTGTTTACTATTACTCACATAAAACTCGATATAGTCTGTCCCCAAAAGAGGCATAAAATCTTGAGCTTCATCGTATATTTTAGGAAGATCGAAGGTGTTTGTATTCATTTTTTTGATTCTAAAGATGTTGCAAATCTACATTTTTTAAAACATGCTATGCTGAGCTATATCAACTTATAAAATGCTTTTTAACGGCAAGCGCTACTCCATGCTCTTT
>DGBH01000043.1 GCA_002384205.1 Bacteroidetes bacterium UBA4009 | reverse complement strand
ATATATGGTTTATAAATAATTAAAAATAAGAGATTTGTATATTGTTTAATATGAATTATAAAAAAGAAAATGACGTTTTTGGACTCCTTTCTGTTTTGAATAAATCTCAAAAGTTGGCATTATCTAGGAAATGGGCAAAACCACCTTATTGTGATTATTTATACGTTAAGGTGTATGTTAAACTTGTGGTCGCAAAACAGTATGATTCTGCTAAGTTATTGGGACAAATTCCGGGTTTAAAAGGGCATCAGCTGGCGAATGTTTTGAAAGAATTAAATGATAAGATTTTAGAACATTTGCGCGCGCTACAAACTCCAACTCCTTTTGAAGAATACCGTATTTTATTGAAGAATTATAGTGTTCTAAAAGGTTTAGGTCTAAATGAGCAAGCTGAAAAATGGAAAAATAAAGCTTTGCTATTTAAAGCTCAAAATAAAATAATAAATGATGCTGTTTTGGTAGATGAAGAGACCTACTACTACGAAACCATGTCAACACCTGATATGGTTTCGCAATTTAAATTCTCGAGTGAGGTAAGCCCTTTTACACAATCGCTCATGCGAGAGTACTTAAAGCTCAGAGAATTTTATTTAAAACATAGATTTAGCAAGAATAAAAGTGAATATCATGCGATTCAGAGCAGTATTAATCTAGTAATTAGCGAAATACAATACGACAAATTATCGCTTTATGATAAGGTAGTTTACAGTAGAATGATGTATCATTATCATTATATACAGCGAGATTTTATACTAGGGTATAAATATGCAAGTACGCTAACCTCTCTTTATGAGAATAATGGCTTAAATACTCATTATAAAGAGGTGTACCTTAAAATACTAAATTATCAAATGTTATGTATTTTTAGGTTGAATGCTTGGGAGAGATATGCTAAGCTACTGAAAAAATTTAGGGCCATCCGATTTGAATCAAGATTGCCTGATATTAATCTCTTGCGTGAAACTCATTTTAAATATGTTCTGACTCATGCCCTTAATTTATGTATTATTAAAGGAAAATTTGCGCAAGGATTAGACTTGTTTCTAGAATCTGAAAAGCAATTTGTTGCACTAGATGCAAAACATAATGCAGGTTATGTCAATAGTATTTATTACAAAGTAGCAAGCTTATATTTTGGGAATAGTCAGTTTAAAGAATGTATTTTTTACTTGGATAAGTTGATCTACAATATGGATAGGAGCGGAAGACCTGATTTACAAATATTTGCGCGTATACTAAAACTTACTTCCTTATTTGAACTGCAAGAAACGGAGTATATATTCGAAAATATACGAAGTGTATACAGCTTTTTGGCAAGAAATAAGCAGCTCAATAAGTTTCAAGTAGAAATAATGCATTTCTTACGTGTGTGTGCTCGGCTTCCTACTATAAGTATAAGAAATGAAATGGAACAACTTAGGGAAGCGCTATATGTCGTTGCTCAAGATAAGTTTGAGCAACGTCCATTCTTTTATTTTGACGTAATAAGTTGGCTGGACAGTAAACTCAGTCATCGATCAATTTCAGAATTAATCAGTGAACGTGGTCTTGGCCATCGTATCTTATATGAGGAGAAGTAAGCGTATTATTCAGTTATAAAACTCCCTTTCATCATGCCCCAATGCCCAGGATAAGAGCAAATAAATTGATGTTCTCCAGCATTTGGAGTGATAAAAGTAAGGTACACGGTTTCATTAATTTGAGCTAAGGGTGTATGACCAAATACGTTTTTGTCTTGTGGTGATACGTAAGCATTATCTAAGTACTTGTATCCAGCCTGTCCCACCTCATTGGCTGTTCCGTTTTTTATTACCACCAAGTTGTGTGGCATAGTGGCATCGGTACTTTCGTTCACCAATTTAATGGTTATTTGTTTTTGAGCAGGTACTTTTATCAACTTGGTGTCAAACTGCATCTCGCTCATGTTAGCGCCACTTGCAATAACGGTTATGGTATCTCTCGTGTCAACTGGTGTGCTTGCTTCTAGTGAAGCAGGTTCATAGATTTTATCCTGATTTTTTTCAAATCCATTGGAGTTGTTTGTACAAGAGAATATGCTTGTTGTAATTATAATTAATGCGCTATACTTTTTCATTTTTTTAGTAATCCTTTTAGTTTTTTATCTGCCTCTGCTTTTAATTGATTTTTTCGATTTTCTGCTTCTTGCTTTATCTTAGCCTCTGCTTCTTTTTTCTTCTGTTCTATCTCGGATACAGCTTTGGCCTTGGCGTCCTCTGCTTTTTTCTTAGCCTCTTCTTTTACTTTGTTTAGCCCATTTTCTGCACTGGTCTTAACCTCTTCTTTTTTCTTGTCCAGTTCGCTAGAAATTGCCGTTTTCATGGTTTGCTTAAACGAGTTTTTGATTTCGGTAAGATTTAAATTAACCTCTGGCTTGGAGAATTTGCCGCCAATGTTAACTGCTATATTTAAAAAGTCAGAAGGCTTAATTTGTAGATTGCTAAACTTACTATCCTTTACAAACCCATTGATGATTTTAGCTTCATTTTTTATATAACTTCCCGGCACACTCAGTAACCCGTTGTAATCTAGACTGCCATCTATTTTAGAAACCCCTTCTAGACGAAGTTTAGAGCTATCTATAATTAGTTCAAAAGGCGCTACCAATAGTTTTCCATCTTTTATATTGAATTTAACTAATAGATCTTGAATTTTCGTTAAGTTAAAGTGATTGCTTCCTAGTTTATTGTCTATGCTTTTAAGAACTTCTAATTGATCTACAACAATATTTTTTAAATTAAGGGAGCCGCCTAAGTTTACATTTTCTAATTTTGGAGACATGTCATTATTCAGCAAAGAGCTAAAGCTTAACTTAGCGGTAGTAAGAGCATTGACGCGATCAGCAATTGGAGCAAATGCTTTGATAACTTTAAATTTACTCAGAAGATCTTTCATTTTAATATCGGAGTACGAAACTTCAAAATTGGCATTAGGTTGCTCTAAATCATATTGATATGCTCCATTCATATCTAACTGGCCTCCTAAAAAACTGGTAGATATTCTTTGCATTGATAAGGCTTTGTTGGCTACTCCAAATGTTCCGGTAAAGTCAGTAAGCGTTAAATCGTCGTAAATAAGTTTGTCGATAGATGTAGTGAGTTGCATATCTATATTACCAGGGATCTCCACTAAGGTCATTTCCGCTGATGCACCTTCAGTATCCTCAGATAAAAAATCATTGAGATTTAGATTTTTAGAGGTGAGGATCCCATTACCTCTGAGTGTTTTATTTTTAAACAAGTAGCTATAGAAATTTTTAAAATCCCCTTTAAACTTCAGGTCATTCTTGCCTAATTCAGCATCAAACATTGGTATGTTAATATTTTCATTGTCTAAGATGATTTGAGCATTATATAATTTGAGCGCCTCATTCATATCGTGAGTTTGATATATTAAGTTTGTTGCGGTAAGTCTTCCTGTTGCAGTAAATTTATCTAATGCTGCAGACTCAATATCGTTTAATCTGCCAATTATTTTCGCGTCAGAAACTAAATAACCGCTGAGTGTTGTGTTTTCTAAGGGTATTATCTTAGTTAAATTTGTTAGATTTAATTTCCCTTTTATCTCAGTATTTATAAGGGAATTACCGAATATATCTTGCATATTCAATTTCATATCAAAAGGGTCATTTGCCATTTTGATATGAAATTGAGATATGTCAACTATCGTTTTGTCTATATCACCATCCTTACTAAAAACGTGCAAATCAAGATTAATGTCTTCAGCGGGAAATGGCAAGTCTGGGTATTTGAACCAGCCATTTTTAATGTTCATTTGTATATCAAAAGCTGGGAAGGATATATCATTATATTTTCCTTTGAAGCTAGCGCTAAGATTAGCAGCTCCCTTTGTTTGCATACTGTTGAAATCAGAAGAATAGATTGCAGGTATTAAGGTTAAAAACTTGTTTAGGTCAGGACTACTTGAACTCGTAGTTACATCGAAAATAATGTCCTCTTCGGTCATTGCGATAGAGCCATCTAGATCTGCTTCTAAGCCGTTTAGAGTTAGACTATTTTGAGCTAAACTGTATTTACTATTTGCGATATTTGCTTCTATATCACCACTTTGTGTTATGGCCCATTTGTTTAGATACGTTATACCGTCATACATCATTATCACTTCTGCAATTTCGGTTTTTGATGCAAGTTTGAATATATTTTCATTGAAATCACCGTTTGATTTATGGTTTATATCACCAAGTCGGAAGTCAATCTTACTAATAATATCAAAATACTCAAATCTTCCATGGTTTATTTCAAATTTAGCAAGTTCAAAGTTTAAAGCTTCACTTTGACTGGTGTCATCATCACGTGATATGTCCCAATTTACAGTTGAGTCATTTTTCGATTCTAAGTGAATAAAAGGCTCGGTTATCGCTATAGACTTAAAAACATATTGTTGTTCTTTATAAAATTTCATAAGATCAAACGATACTTCTAATCTGTCGGTGAATAGAAGAGTATCATTCTGAAACGTTCCATCTGGGTAGATTAAGGATAAATCTTTAAACGAAATATTGAGATTTGGAAAAGATTTAAAAACATTGATTCCAATGTTTGGATTGAAATTCAATTTTACTTTGAGACTTTTATTAGCTTCATTTTTGACTGCTTCTATTATTTTATCTTTAAACAGATAAGGCAGAAAAATAGAGGATGCGAGCACTAAAACAAATAAAATTGCGATGCTTAAAATGTACTTCTTCATATGTGGTTCAATATCAAAAAAAATGACTAGTGCAATTGTACAATTGCGCCACCGATACTCTTTCCTTTATTAGATTAAATTCAACTAATAGTTGAGAAAAATAAAAAAAGGTACCGTAATAAATTACGATACCTTTCTATACTTTTATTTATACCGCTTAAGGCAGTATTTAGGGTGCTGTTTAACTATGAAATGGGTATTCGTAGCTTGTTGGAGAAACAAATGTTTCTTTGATTGTGCGCATAGAAGTCCATCGCATAAGATTGATTGGAGCACCTGCTTTATCATTTGTACCGCTACCCCTCGCTCCACCAAAAGGTTGCTGACCAACAACGGCACCTGTTGGTTTATCGTTGATATAAAAATTTCCTGCAGAGTTGCGAAGTGCATGAAGTGCTACATTGATTTGCTCTCTGTCTTTACACAAAATAGCGCCTGTTAAAGCGTATTCAGAGGTGTCGTCTAGCATTTTAAGCGTTTCTTCATATTTGTCATCTTCGTATACGTATATAGTAAGTACAGGTCCGAAAAGCTCTTCGCACATAGTAGTGTATTTTGGATCTTTAGCTTCTATTACCGTTGGACGAATAAAGTAACCTTCTGAATCAGAAAAATCACCACCAGCTATTACTGAGGCGTCATTAGATTCTTTAACCGCAGTGATAAATGATGTTATTTTATTGAATGCTTTTTGGTCAATTACGGCATTTATAAAATTGCTAAAGTCTTCGGTAGTTCCCATTTTGAGCGAATTGGTAGTGTCTATCAATTTAGGCTTAAGTTCGGTCCACATACTTTGTGGCACATAGGCTCTTGAAGCTGCTGAACATTTTTGTCCTTGAAATTCAAATGCACCACGTACCATAGCAGTATTTACAGCATCTACATCTGCACTTTTGTGCACCATGATAAAGTCTTTTCCGCCTGTTTCGCCCACTATTCTAGGGTAACTTCTGTATTTTTCGATATTGTTACCTATGGTTTTCCATATCTGTCTAAATACTCCAGTACTGCCTGTAAAGTGAATGCCTGCAAAATCTCTGTGGTTAAAAATTACGTCACCGGTAGTAGGACCATCTACATAAATTAGATTGATAACTCCGTCAGGCAGGCCTGCTTCTTTGTACAAATCCATAATCACTTGAGCGCTATAGATTTGTGTTTCAGAAGGCTTCCATACCACGGTATTGCCCATCATGGCAGGTGCTGCGCATAAGTTTGCGGCTATACTCGTAAAATTAAATGGTGATAAAGCAAATACAAATCCTTCTAACGGTCGATATTCCAATTGGTTCCAAACTCCAGGAGAGTTTTCCGGTGGCTGTTGTGCATAGATTTCGCTCATGTATTGAACATTAAATCTAAAAAAATCGATCATTTCACATGAGGCATCTATTTCTGCTTGCATCGCATTTTTAGATTGAGCTAGCATAGTTGCTGCATTCATTCTGTCACGGAAAGGACCCGCTAGTAACTCCGCTGCTTTAAGAAATATTGCAGCTCGGCTTTCCCAAGGCATATTAGCCCAAGACTCTTTTGCAGCAAGTGCTGCGTTTATTGCATCATTTATGTGTTGTGCATTTCCTTTATTATAGGTTCCCAAAACATAATTTTTTTCATGCGGCGGATGCATTTCTATCTTTTCATTGGTAAAAATTTTTTGTCCACCTATGTACATAGGTATATCAGTAGTTTTACTCTTTAACTCTTGTAATTTACTTTTTAGGTTAAGCGTTTCGTTACTTCCTGGAGCATAAGCTCTTACAGGTTCATTGATTAATTTGGGTATTTTTACTATTCCGTTCATTCTTCTAATAAATTTTGTTCTACGTCGTTAAAAAATTTCCAATTGCCAAAATTGGGCATTGGGGCGTACAAATTTAATTTTTCTTTTGTCACAGGATGGTTGAAACTAAGTCCCAATGCATGTAGATATATGCTCTTATCTGCAGTAGGTTTTGTTTGTCCATACTTAACATCGCCAATTATTCCTGTAAAAGTTCTGGCTAACTGAACTCTAATTTGATGCGGTCTTCCTGTAATTGGATTTACCTTCACCAAGAAACAGTGGTTAGCGGTATTTATAAATTGATAATGAAGAACTGCTTTTTTACTGCCTTCTCGTTCTTCATCGTATAGTTTAGTTTTATTTTGTTTTGGATCCTTCTTTAACCAATGTGTTAGGGTTCCCGCCATTGGTTGAGGTTTATTGCGGATAAGCGCAGCGTAGGTCTTATTGATGGTTCGTTCTTTGAATTGTTCATTCATACGCACCAATGCTTTACTCGTCCTTGCAAAAAGCACAATGCCTGTCACATTGGTATCGAGTCTATGAATACAGCCTAAAAAAACGGCTCCAGGTTTGTCGTATTTTACCCGTACGTATTCTTTTACGTGTTCTTCTAGAGACGGAAGACCGTGCTCATTATCTTGCACTACCAATCCTGCCGGCTTATTTACAGCAATTAGATGGTTGTCTTCGTATAATACCTCTATGTTCATATAAGAAGCGCAAAGGTAAGGTTTAGTTTTAGGTTAGTAAGAATACTAAACTAATTGATTTGGCTGTCAATCTAAATGGACCGCTTCAAAATGCTCAAAATAAATTAAAGGGATCAATTATTTAAACAACTCAGCCCGGCCAAATTCTTTACAAATGGGACATGTAAAGGCATTATGGCCACGTGCAGGGCAATATTTTCTGCCAAAAAAAATAATCTGTAAATGGATTTTGTTCCAAGATTCTCTTGGGAAAAGGGCTTTGAGATCTTTTTCTGTTTTTTCTACATTCTTACCCGTACTGAGTTTCCATCGGTAGGCTAATCTATGAATATGCGTGTCTACTGGAAAAGCGGGGATACCAAATGCTTGACTCATAACTACACTGGCTGTTTTATGGCCTACGGCAGGCAATGATTCTAATGCGTCAAAATCCTGAGGTACTTCACCATTATATTTTTCGATTAAAATATGGCTAAGCCCATGTATTCCTTTGCTCTTCATAGGAGATAAACCGCAAGGTCGTATAATGTCTTGAATCTCCTCAATAGTCATTTTAATCATATCAAAAGGATTGTCGGCTTTGGCAAATAGGAGTGGAGTTATCTTGTTTACGCGTTCATCTGTACATTGTGCGGAGAGTAGTACCGCAATCAAAAGTGTATACGGATCTTTATGATCCAATGGTATTGGCACTTCTGAAAATTCAAAATCCAATATTGATTTTATCTTGGCGGCTGTTTCTAGTTTGGTCATAGTAATAATGATTCAAAGGTGCTACCTATCAATGACGGGTTTTCTGATTCGAGTACTCTTCCTTTTCTAATTTTAAATAGGTTACCCGCATCGTCTGTAAATTCAAACTGAGGGGTATGCCCAAAATTCCAGTCCCAAGTTATATATTTTTCTGTAATGAGGGCAGAGACATTTGTCATAGTAAAAGGGTCAATGAATTCTATTTGATCTACGACAAGAATGGTCTGTAGTTGGTTTATGAGTGTATTAAGAAATAATGAAGTTTCTCCGTGGTCAATAACCTCTCTCATATTCATAACAGGACTGCGCACACTATCCACCGCATGGGTTTTTATCTTATAGTTTTTTTGAGGACGAATGCTGCCATTTAATCGTATAATATCACTGTCATAAAGCAAAGTGCCGTGATGTAAGATTCGACCTAGTTTACTGTTTACGTGTTCGGCATTGCCAGAAACCTTGTGCTCTTTTACGAAAATATCGTTACGGGGAGAGATGACATTGCTAATCCCAAGTTTTTCTAATGCTGCACTTATGGGTACTATATGTTCTCTAAAATTGACGAAGTCCTGGTTTTTATTGCGGATAAAGCTAAAGTTAATATTTCCTAAATCATGATATACGGTACCCCCGCCACTTAGCCGTCGGGCTACGGTATGTTTTTTTTCGTTTCGTAACGTTAAATCTACCTCTTTCCAAGGATTTTGATGCTTCCCAATAACCACACATGGACTATTGATGTAAAAAAGTAAGATATCATCATTGGATTGGGTGACTAAATACTCTTCAAGTGCCAAGTTAGCATAAACATCATGACTTGTAGAGATATGAATTTTAACTTTTTTCAAAATATGACACAAAGAAAATCGCTTCCTTAAGAATATGGTTTAAATATGTGAAAAAGTATGGCTTGGGAAAAATACAATGGAGTTATATTTTTCTTTGTAATTGTATTTGATGAGTCTCAACTTAACTATTTTTCCTTTAGTATAGTGCTTCAATTTTCTTCAGATGGACTTTGAGGCAATTCTAAAAAAGAAGCTGATGCCAGATCATTTCCAGAAATCCCTTTTATGCTTCCAAACATGGAAGATATGTTTAATGCAACAACTTCTATTTGTTTTTCACGGGTTTTCCATATACGTGTCATGGCACGCTTCTCTACGTTTAAATCATTTTCCATGTTGGTATACACTTCCAATATACGTTGTATGGTCTGGATAAACTCATTGCCATTCAAGTAAGTATAAAGCATTTCCATCTTACCACCTTTATTTTCTTCTGAAGAACGAACGGAGTATGTTTTGAGTAACATCTCACGTAGTACTAAAGACAGGCTTTTAACCTCATGAAAACCGCAAATCCATACACCATCTTTTTGTCCAAATCTATCCATATCGCTAGGGTAGGTCTCAGTTACCAATACCGCTAAGTCTGCTTTTGCATTCACTTGATCCTGCTTTAGTTTGTCTATCCAATCCCCTGCGAAATTTTTGGTGCGTTTGCTTTCATAGATGATGGTTCCACACGTTTGTTGTTGTTGGTTAATTACGGTTTGCAGGCAGTCAGCGCCGCGTATTCCTTTACCTACTTCCGAAATTTGATCAAATGGATAGGTTGTTCGCAAAAGTTCTTCGAGGGCAAGCTCTTGTATTTCACCTTGAAGTTGCATGCTTCCTTGCTCTGCTTTTCGCTTCATTTCGTCTATTAGTTTTTTCTGATCTTCGAGCTGTTTTTGAAATTCCTTTTCTCGGAGCATGTTAGCTTCTCGCTCTTTAGCTCTGCCTTTTTCTTCCATTTCACTCTGCTGTTCGAGCATTTTTTTGGCTATTTCAAGTTGCAGTTCTTCTGCTTTTTCTTTGAGGTCATTTTCTCGCTTTAGCAGGCTAATTTCGGCGGCTCTTAGCTCCCTGTTTTCGGCTTTCTTTTTTTCGTTTTCGTCTGCCAGCGCCTTTAGCTGCTGTTCAAAAGACTCTTGTGTTTGTTTTTGGATAGACTCCTTTTCTTTTTCTATTTGCTTGGCAAGTTTATCTTTGAAAAGTTCGTTTTCGTTTTCTTTTTTCTTTTCAAATGCTTCCTTGTCGAGCTCTAATTTTTCCCTTTTACTATGGAATATAGCTGACTGCTCTGCTAGCTTTTGTTCATATTCTGCTTTAAAATGTTCTTGTAATTTCCCACTTAGGGCTTCTTCTACATCAAACTGATGAGCACAATTAGGGCATTTTATTTTATCCATCATCTACTTTTCAAAGGTACAGAAAGGAAAGAATAAAGGAAGGAAAGAATACGATGAATATTTGTAACTAGGTAAAATTGCACGATAAACCTCTTAGATTACTTCTCAGCCGCGTATTTCTGTGTAAAATTTTGTGGTCCTTTTGTAGTTAGAATAAATTATAGCGATGTGGTGTAGGTTTGAGAACAAAAGCTAGGTTTTACATTTCACCATTCCATTCTAGGTAAAATTGTTCTAAGTACTGTTCCATAAATACGTGTCTTTGTATGGCCAGTTGCTTACCTGTTTCTGTATTCATAAGATCCTTTAGCAACAATAGCTTCTCGTAAAAATGATTGATACTGGGGGCATCACTTTTTTTATACTCCTCTTTGGTCATGGTTAGATTGGGAGGTATGTTGGGATTAAATATCTCGCGATTTTTAAAGCCTCCATAATTAAA
>DGBH01000020.1:18121-23367 GCA_002384205.1 Bacteroidetes bacterium UBA4009 | reverse complement strand
CTTCGCGATGATAGGTTACATCTATAAACGCGGGATTAAACTCCATAAGGGGGTCTATTCCCTGATATAGCGATTCTATACTCTTTCCTTTAAGCGGAGGTAAAACTTCAAAAGAGAAAAGCGTCTTACCTGGCTTAATATATTCAGTTAATTTCATTTTAAAAGCAACGTTTAGCAGTCAAAGTTGTTCGGTATTATTTTAGGATTCTCGTAAAAGGTATGGTGGTGAGCACTTTTTCAGGGGCTCCTTCAGGAATCCCTTCTTTTTTATATTCACCAGATTTTTTATCTAAATCAGCTACTATATCCTTAAGAAAACAAACCATTTTAGCCTCATTGCGTCCAGGTTTAGCTCGTTTGCTATCAGCTGTGTGCATACTATGTGCCGTTGCACTCAAAACAGGGAAGGAATTATCATAATAAATCATAGACTCACTTAAGGAGTCAAGGTTGTTTTGGGTGTTAAATGTGTTGATTTTTTTTGGAACACTGAGCTTTGATACAGAGGTAAAGGCGGGTGAAGACCCAATTCCACTTATAGCTAATATCTGGTGGTTAGAATCCAAATTGGCAAAATCATCGATGCTTATAACATAGTTGAGCGTAAAAGACTTTGCTAACGGGCTATTAAGTAGATGACTAGCGCCAATCTTATTGTTTTCATAACCTGTAAAACTGGCAAAAACGTAGTCGTTATGTCCAAATTTTTTAGGATTTCTTTTGATCTCGTTGGCAAGTGCAAGAAAACTTGCGACACTTCTAGAATTATTTCTTAGGTCTTCGTATGTAGTGTAGGTGTTATCGTGATGTGTTGTGATTAACACTGTTGTTTTAGCATTATTGTTAATCTTCCCAATTACATTTTGTGTCATTTCACTAATGAGCAATATGTCCACATTTAGATCTACAATAGGATCTGTCATGTTGCTTAGATCTTGAGTTACAAAAAGTACAGGTATGTTGCTGTTTTCAAGGACTTTAGCTAACTTTCCTTGAGGGATAAAATTAGCGTCGGTAGAATAAAACAGGATTGCTTTAGCTCCCCTACCTTTTGCATAGGCAACTCTATCTTCTAGTGCTTCCCAAGCAGAATATCTAACTGCGCTTTTTTGATCAGCGGGCAATGCCAAGTTTATAATAACAGCTTTACCAGCAACATCTTTACCAGTATAATCGGCACGGTCTAGTCCTGGGTCTTCAATTCCGTAAGCTACATTGATAGCTGGGCCAACATATTTACCATTATTGGATGATTGGCTAATAGGGTAAAAATTAGAAAACAAGGTGAAGACTCTGCCACTTATCGTTAGTGTGGTTTTGGGTAACGCCATTCTCAATGTCGGAACATTTATGGTTTGAAGATACGCTGGCGATTGCAGGCTATCTAAACCTATTTTGGCAAATTGTTCTGCGAGATATATAGCCGTATGAAGCTCATCAGTTGAGCCCATTTTACGCTCATTTAATCCTTCTTTATTTAAGGATTTTATATCACGATTTATTTTTTTAGCAACTTTATTTCTGCCCCAAAAAGGCACTTGTGCATCACTTGGTTGTGTGCTAATAATGAGTAATACTAGAATGCTTAGTAGGCTGATGTGTTTTTTCATAAGATACCAATAACGGTTTTGATGATGACTATTAAAATTAAAAGGGCAAATATAATTTTCAATTTTTTGGCAGGGAGCTTTTGTGCTAAAGAAACACCTGCAGGCGCTGCAAATAATAATCCTCCCACAATGGGAAGAAAAATAGATGGCAGTATATACCCTAATTGATAAGTGGATACTTGGGTTTGCGGTATGGCAATGCCGTAACTAATAAGTAATGGTATCATCATAAGTGGAATGACTCCAATAGATATCGCAGCAGCTACCGTTATTTTGAGCTTGTTGTATTGAGTAAAGAGCGGAACCATTATAATTCCACCGCCCAAACCTGATAGTGCAGATATTGTTCCTGCTAAAAATCCAGATAGGCTAAAATGAATCAGTTTTACGGTTTCTAGTTCCTTGGGTGCGTAACTCTTAGTGTACAAAAACCGATAGAGCATAAAGGCCAGCAAGACCACAAAAAACAGGGAAAATGATTCTTTAGTGTACCATGTACCATGATTAATAAAATAACTTATAAGTAAACTGCTAGGGATAGCGGTAAGCGATGTAAGCAATATGGCTTTCGGATAAAATGATTTTAGGGTATACTGCTTATAGCTGCTTAGGGCTCCAGCAAAAAAAGTTGCCGCAAAGGAATTAGCCAAAATATACTTGATAAGCTCATGGTCGTTTATACCCATAGAGCCAATAACAGAGGCAAGCACCGGCACAAAAATAATACCTCCGCCAACGCCCAGTAAGCCGCTTACGAAACCACCAAGTACGCCGAAACCAATGAGGGCAAGAATTAAAGAAAGATCCAATTAGTTGACTATTAGTAAATTGTTATACGCATTGCTATTTTTTAAGATGCTTTTGGCTTTGGCCCATTCTAAATCGTCATCAAATCCAACCTCGACTTTACCTTTTTCAAAATAGTAGCGTTTTACTATTTCATATTCCAGTAATTCTTTGAGCTCTTCTTGGTGATTTTCGAGATCGGATTGTTTAGTGCTTTCTAGTGCTTTTTTAAGTTTAGTGAGTTCCTCTTCAAGTAACGAAAAGTACTTTTCTTCCTTCGCTTGTTTCTCGAGTTTTTCCAAATCTCTTTCGGTTTGCGTGGTATAGGTATACTCTTTATCAGAAATAAATTTCTTAAAGTCATTAAAGACATCATCAGAGACGTTATACTTTAGCGCTTCCTCTATACTTTCATGGGTGCTTCTAAATTGGTTAGCAAACTTGAATAGTAGATCATTTTTGATGAGTGCTTGCGCTAACTTGGAATACGTTAATTCATCTACCGGCACATCGGGTTGTATGCCCTCACCGTCTGTTACTTTTCTGCCATTTTTAGTGCTGTATTCTTTCTTGGCACTATCCGCTACAGCGATTGCTTTGCCATTTACCTTGTTGCCGTAATCTAGTCGCTGTATTAGTCTACCACTTGGGATATAATATTTGGCCGTAGTAACTTTCATAGAGGTGTTATAGTTAAGGCTCATGGTAGTTTGAACCAGCCCTTTGCCAAATGAATTTTGACCGACAAGTATGGCTCTGTCTAAGTCTTGTAATGCGCCAGAAACAATCTCACTTGCCGATGCTGAGTTATTATTGATAAGTATAACCAGGGGTATCTCGGTATCTACCGGTGAATTAAGGGTTTTATAGGTTCTGTTATCTTCTTCAAATTTTCCTTTAGTGACCACTATAGTTGTACCCTTAGGCACAAATATATTTACTATGTTAACCGCTTCGTGAAGTAGCCCACCGCCATTGTTTCGTAAATCCAACACTACTTTAGTTGCTCCTTTGCTCTTTAAATCAATTAACGCATCCTGAACCTCTTTCCCCGCATTTGGGGTAAACCCGGTAAGTTTAATAAAACCTATATGGTCTTCGATAACACCGTGATACGGTACGTTTTTGACTTTAATTGTCTCTCTTGTAATGGTTTTATCAAGTATCCCGGCTCCTGTGCGTTCTATTTTTAAGTTAAAGCTTGTTCCCGCTTTTCCTTTCAAAAAATCAGTAACCTCGTCCGTTTTTTTACCTTTCATGCTTTGGCCGTCTACTTCTAGAATTTTATCACCTGGCAACAGACCTGCTTTTTGTGCTGGAAAATCATCTAAAGGGGATTCTATATAGATATAATCACCTATTCTGCGAATGCTAGAGCCAATGCCAGCAAATGTTCCTGTAACCTGATAGCGGTATTCTTCTGCTTGTGCTTCACTATAAAAATTGGTATAGGGATCAAGAGATGCTAACATTCCATTTATGGCTGCACGTATAAGCTCTCCGGGCTTTACCTCGTCAACATAACTGGTGTTCACTTGCTTGTATACATCAGCAAAGATTTCAAGATTTTTAGATATTTCGAAATAGTCGTCCGCCTTAAAGGCGACTAGGCCTAAACCACCAAATAGTAATATAATGAGATATTTTTTCAAATCGAACAGTACTATGAGCAAAAGTAACGAAATATCACGGTAGTTTTAGTGTGATATTCCTCAAAATGGTCATGTAAATGAATGTAATGCACTTCTCAGGGTACGGGATCATGCCCATGTTTGCCGCTCCAAGGGTGACAGCCTAGTATTCTAACAAGCGCTAGATAACTGCCTTTTATCGGGCCGTGTTTTTGCAAAGCCTGTGCAGCATAAGCACTGCAGGTTGGAGTGTATCTGCATGAAGATGGCAAGAAAGGAGATATAAATTTCTGGTAAATCCGGATAGGAATAAGAAGAATAATGACCAATAAACTGCTTATGCCTTTCAATAAACTCATCATACTGTATGTTATTTTATTTTTCTGATTAATTCATCAATGGCTAGATGCACAGATTTATCAATGATAGCACTAGTAACATGTTTGTCTGATAGGTAAAGAAGGCCAATTGCATATTGGCTATCATCAACAATTGCTTCGTAAATACGTTGTTTGTGAAGCCGATAAGATTCTGAAATCTGCCTTTTAACACGGTGACGATCTATTGCTTTTTTGAATTTACGTTTGCCAACAGATATCATTACTTGACATTTAAAAGGGGTAATAAGTTCTGTCTTGTAATACGCTAAAAGAATGGGTGGTTTAAAAACACTTTCGCCTTTTTTCTTGAAAATAGCATCAATAGTCGCTTTGTGACAAAGCTTTTCATGCTTATGAAATGAATTAGAAGTACCCATAATTACAACCTATGGGTGCAAAGTAATTACTTTTTGTGACGTGGCTCGTCAGAAACAGTAAGTTTCTTACGTCCTTTTTTACGACGTGCAGCAAGTACTTTTCTACCATTTTTACTAGCCATTCTCTCTCTGAAACCGTGTTTGTTTCTTCTTTTTCTTCTGCTTGGTTGGAATGTTCTTTTACTCATCGTTGTATATTTTTAAGACTCGTCGTCGTATTTTTCTTTAAGGCTTGCAAAAGTAATATTTTTAATAAATAATACTACTCCCTTTGTTTATTTTATTTTAGGGTTGCAAAATAGCCTGGTCATTAAGGTTTTAGTACCCAAACATCAATGCCTCTATTTCGTCTACCTCTATCGGCATGCCAGCTTCATCCATCATATCTATAGGTCCGTTTTCAGTAATAAGAATTTGGTTTTCTATGCGTACTCCTATGCCTTCTTCTGGTATATAAATGCC
>DGBH01000020.1:15785-17979 GCA_002384205.1 Bacteroidetes bacterium UBA4009 | reverse complement strand
TGACTGGTGCCGTGCATAAAGTATTTCTTAAGGGCAGGCCAAGCTGGATCTTGATTTTTGATGTCTTCATCGTTGAGCAATCCTAAACCTTTCAGTTCTTCTTGCATCAGCAATTCTACTTCTTTTTGGTATTCCATAAGCATAGTGCCAGTTACTAGTTTAGCTCTAGCCGCTTTCATCACACGAAGTACCGCATTATATACTTCTTTTTGACGTGGTGAAAATTTGCCGTTTGCGGGCACGCATCTGGTCATATCACTGGCATAATTGGCATAGTCTACACCGCAGTCTACCAAGATTAAATCCCCATCTTTTACCTCATCTTTATTTTCAATATAATGAAGCGTACATGCGTTTTTACCAGAAGCTATGATAGGTTCAAAACTAAAGCCATTAGCTTTGTTGCTCAAAAAAGTATGAGCTAGATTAGCCTCTATCTCGTATTCTCCCATTCCCGGCTTGGTAGTTTGTAGTACACGAAGTAGGCCTTTTTTAGAGATCTGTACTGCTTCGCGCATTACTTCTAGTTCATGCTCTGTCTTTGTGCCACGAAGTCTTTGTAAGATTTTACCCGCACGATTGTAGGTATGCATTGGGTATAACACCATCATTTCATTGGCAAAATCTAATGCTTTGGTGGGAGATTTCGGACTAAAACGATCATTTTCATTTAGAGGGAGATACACATTATCTGCCATATTAATTACTTGGCGAAGCTGCTGCATGTAATCGTTATTCCAAAATACATTTTTGATACCGCTAGTAGCGGTTGCATCTTCTTTGGTGTATTTATACCCATCCCAAACAGCTATTTTTTCGTTGGTTTCTACCAAAAAAAGGCATTCTCTATACGCAGGAATAGGGCAATCTGGGAAGAGTACAAGTATGCTATCTTCTTGGTCTATACCACTTGCCCAAAAAATATCTGAATTCTGCTTGAATTTATAAACGGCATCTCCATTCCAGCTGTACTGATAATTGCTGTGAAAAATGGCAATACTATTTGGGGCCATTTCGGCCACAAAACGTTTTCTGTTTTCAATGAATATCTGTTGGTTTAGTCTTGGGTACTTCATGAGGTTACAAAATTAAGGTTTTAGTCCAACTAGTCAGGGTTGTGATATAATAAGTTTCTGGGTGTATTTAGTGGGCTATAGCAATAACTTAACGTGCGTTTTATGAGTGGATTTGGCGGTATGTCATTTATGCTTTAATTAGATTAATGATTTATTGAGTACCAGTAGAATGAAAATTGTATCTCTTACGACTTAAAATATTATAGATGCCTTATTTTTGTGGCTATTGGAATTAAAATAATGGCAAAAACTACCGAAGAATTATTGGCGAACTTAGGCATAAAACCTAAAAATGAAAGTATATGTACGGGACGGGAATGGGTTACTTCTCTTGGTACAGATATTAAAGAGGTGTACACTCCGGTGACAGGAGAAAAACTAGCTGAAGTGGTTTATGCCAGCCAAAGTGAATACGAGCATGTGATTAAAAAGGCACAAGAAGCTTTTGAATACTGGAAAACAGTTCCTGCGCCGCAGCGTGGCGATGTTGTGAGAAAGTATGGTGTAAAACTGAGACTTCGTAAGAAAGAATTGGGTAAGTTGGTAAGCTTAGAAATGGGCAAAAGCTACCAAGAAGGGCTTGGCGAAGTACAAGAAATGATTGATATCTGTGATTTTGCAGTAGGACTTAGTCGCCAATTATACGGACTAAGCATGCACTCTGAAAGGCCTAATCACAGAATGTATGAGCAATGGCATCCAATAGGAATTGTAGGTGTTATTTCAGCTTTCAATTTCCCGGTGGCTGTATGGGCCTGGAACAGCATGATAGCAGCGGTTTGTGGCGATGTTACCGTGTGGAAACCAAGCGAGAAAACGCCGCTTACAGCTATAGCTTGCCATCAGTTGATGAAGGAAGTAATTATTGAAAATGGCTTACCTGAGGGTTTATTTAATCTTGTTATTGGGGATCATAGAATAGGCGAAAGTATGGCAAAGGATAAGAGAGTCCCATTAGTGAGCGCTACAGGAAGCACACGTATGGGCAGAAGAGTAAGTCAAGTAGTAGGCGCTAGATTGGGCAATTCACTATTGGAGTTAGGGGGAAATAATGCTGTAATTATTACTGAAAATGCCAATTTAGACAATGCACTAATTGCTGCTGTATTTGGTTGTGT
>DGBH01000020.1:8993-15636 GCA_002384205.1 Bacteroidetes bacterium UBA4009 | reverse complement strand
AGCATATCTAAATGCAGTTAAAGCGGTAGAAGATGAAGGTGGTTTGGTTATTACAGGAGGCACAGTGCTTTCTGGCCAAGGATACGAGAGTGGATGTTATGTTTCACCTTGTATAGCCGAAGCTAAAAACCATTTTGAAATTGTACAAGAAGAGACATTTGCACCTATCGTTTATCTTATCCCATTCAAAACATTGGATGAGGCTATTTTGATGCAAAATGATGTGAAACAAGGACTAAGCTCAGCCATATTTACGGATAATCTTCAGGAGGCTGAAAAATTCCTTAGTTCTATAGGTAGCGACTGCGGCATTGCTAATGTTAATATTGGTACAAGTGGTGCTGAGATAGGCGGAGCTTTTGGAGGTGAAAAAGAAACCGGTGGCGGTCGTGAGAGTGGATCTGACGCTTGGAAAGCATATATGAGACGTCAAACAAATACGATCAACTATGGTAAAAATTTACCGCTTGCTCAAGGGATTAAATTTGATTTATAGCCTTGGTCTAATAACGTGACCCATAAAAAAAAGGATTTGTCGAAAGACAAATCCTTTTTTTTTGCTGTTTTAGAACTTAATTAATGTCCCAATATTGGTATAATCGGTTCACCATTAAGTTTTCCATCTCAGCAATTTTATCGTCTGCCTTTATTAACTTAAGTGCAAAATCAAGGAGTTCTAGGCGTTCTTTTTCGGTGGAATCGGCATAAAAATCTTCAGAACATTTCTGAAGAAGAATAGGATAATCTTCTGTACTCGTGGTGCTAAGTTCTTCAGTGGCTTCTTCTAGATTACCTCCAAACGGAAAATTTTGGATAATGTAGTCTATGATAACCTGCCCTTCTTTGGGATCAAAACTTCCGTCTACTTCAGCTAAAATATTTAATATCTGAAACCCTGCTACATCTTTATTTTTTCTGTTCATTCTTAAAACAATCTATGTGCAAGTTTATCTATTTTTGAAGCTAAATGAAGAATATTATTTTACTATCGGTCATTCTATTTTATAGTCAGGTACTTTTTGCACAAGACTTCGGTGCGGAGTTGCTGGTAAGTGCTAATTTTAGTCAGGTAGATGGTGACCAATTAGGAGGCTATACTAAACTTGGTGCTAATATTGGAATCCAAATAAATAGAGAAGTAAAAGAAGACTGGGATTTGGCCTTTGAGCTTCGCTATAGTATGAAAGGAGCAAAAAAAGTACAAGATCCGGAGAATCCTTCACCAACACTAAAATTGAGCTATGATTACCTTGAGCTACCCTTACTCATTAAATATCAAGGTTTTGATAAAATAACCCCATATTCCGGATTATCTGTTGGGGTAAATGTGATAAATGAAAGAGATGATAATGGTTTTGTTGGAGAAGAAACTAATCTAGGCTTCATGGAGTATGGTTTTCATTTGGGCGGTACGTATCATCTTACGGAAAAGTTAGGTCTTGATTTACGTCATACATATTCACTATTGTCTATTCGTAATTCTCCGTCGCTTACCAATGGACCTCAGTTGTTTGGTCGTAATGGTTGGTATAACAGATTGTTTACGGTTGGCCTGACGTATGATTTAGATAGGTAGTAGACAATATATTACTCCATTACGCCATTCATCATTTTCCAAATATCATTAAGAGATAAAAAAGGAACCAATGCGGCATCTGGATTGTCACCCATACGAATGAGAACCATTTTTTTAGATGGGACTACACAAACGTACTGCCCATTTTTTCCCAAAGCGGAGTACATATCTGAAGGAGCATTGGGAGTAAGAGAGCCAGGGAATTCAATTTGACTTTGCGGTATTCTATAACTACTGGCGTTATTTAACCACCACAAGTAACCATAAGCTTGATTAATCTCCTGAGATTTACTGGTCATTACATCTACGTATGCTTTGTTAAGAATTCTAGTTCCATCCCATACTCCATTGTTCAATATAAGGTTTCCAAATCGTGCGGCAGCGCGAGCTGTACTTAGGTATAAGTGATTATCACCGCTCCAAATCCAACTTCCGTCCATTCCTATTTTATCGCGAAGAATAGTATTAAAGTAGGGCTCAAAATCTTGACCAACCGCATTTTCAACCACCTGATCAAGCAGGGTATAGGGTGCATTATGATAGGCCCAGCGCGTACCGGCTTCTGTTTTGTAAATAAGATCTTGAGGTTGCCAGCTGTCTGCATTACCTGTAGCGTCGTCTAGGCCACTGGTCATGGTGAGTAGATGCCTAATAGTTATTTTATCTTCTTGCTCACTGCTAAGAGACGTCCAGCCAAGGCCTAAATAGTCGGATGTTTTATGTGCAAGTGATAATTTTCCGTCTTCTTCTGCCTTGCCCACCGCAAAGGAGGTTAAGGTTTTCGCTGCAGAGGCCCAATACCAATTTGTACTGGTATCAAAGGTTGAGTTGTTGAATATATTTTTACCCCAGTATTTTTCAAGGACTATTTTGCCATTGATTAAAACGATATACGCCCGGGTACCGTTTAGCTCCAAATTGTCGTATAAGGTTTGTATACTATCGGTATTCCAGCCCAAACTTGAGGGAGACGTGGTTTCCCAATTTTTAGAATTGGGCGGGAAGTATGGTGATGCTTGGTTAATGGTGTCGCAACAATTCTCTTTTTCATCACGGCAAGATGACGTGAGGATGAGCAGGGCAAAAATAAGTATGGATGGATATTTCATGGCCTCTTTTACGTATGAGAATTATTCCGTAAGTTTCCGTTGGATTAAGGATTTTTGGGCTGGATCCATAATATGTAAATCTCTTTGTGGGAAAGGAATCACCACTTTGTTTTTTCTAAAATCATCTTCTATCGAAAATCGTAAATCACTTTTTATAATTTCTATTACAAAAGGAAAGTTACTCCAAAATACCAGTTCAAAGTCTAAACTTGATTCTCCAAAATCACGGAATAATACAATGGGAGCTGGGTTTGTAATCACTTTACTATGTCGCCAAGCGCATTCTGTAAGTATTTTCTTAACTAGTTCTACGTCGCTACCGTATGCCACTCCTATTTTTATACTAAATCTATTTACGGCGTCACTAGCACTCCAGTTAGTTAGTTTTTCACTCACTAAGATGTGATTTGGTATAATCATAGCTACGCCGTCTCTGCTTTCTACCATAGAAGTGCGAAGTCCAATTTCTTTTACTTTGGCAACTGTACCGTCTACTTCGACTACGTCATTTACACGTATGGAAGGTTCTACAAGTAATATAATACCCGAAACAAGATCGTTAGCTACTTGCTGTAAACCAAGACCCACGCCAATAAGTAAAGGGGCCAAGAATGCAAAAACTTTCCAGTCTACGTGCATGGAAGCAAGTATAATGACCAAGTAAATAAGTATCAAGATGTACTTGGTTATTTTGGTAATAGCAAATTCTCTCCCAGTATCTAGTTTGCCTGATTTTACGGATAGTCGCGTGAATTTTTTTATCCATCTATACGAAAACCAGATGATTATCCCGGCAAGTGACATATACAGAACACTGCTTACGGTGAGAGAAGCGTTATCTCCTAAACTAATTATCTCGATTCCTATAAGTTCTTTCATTCTTCGTTTAAGTAGGATTTATTATATACTAAAGCGTAGTAATTGCTGCCTAAATCTAGGTAGCCATATTCGTAGCAAAAGTAATAGGTCTTGTCAGCTTTGGTCGTATAGATATTGGTAAAATATTCGAAGCTAAATCCCAATTTAGCGAGTTCTTTGTGAGCTACCTTTATCGACTTGTCTTTTGGAGTGAGCTCTTCTAGTATGTTTCTGTTTTTTTTAATAATACGGTTTACCTTTCTAATGTAATTGTTAGAAATGCTGTTCTGTGTATTATTGTATTCATTGCGGCATTGGTTATCACAGAATTTTTTATCCGCTCTACCTATAATTCCTTTGTCACAATGCAAGCATAACTTTTGCTCCATCGTACAAAGATATTTATTTTATTAAGTGGTTTTAAAACATATTGTCTGAATAAAATTTGAAAGCATCTAAAGCGTGAATTTAACTTACTTGACTACAATTTTTTTGGAGTAAATCTCAGTGCCTATGGTTGTATGCATTATATAAGCTCCAGGCGATAAATGTGGTACATCAAACGTAACTTGTCCTGATGATGTAGATATAGATTGTTGCTCCCAGACCGTTACTCCTTTCATTGAACTTAACTTTGTACTACATGCCTCGCTGAAATGAGCAACTAAAAGAGTTAGTTGGGATTCTGAAAATACTGGATTTGGATAAACATTAAGATATGCGTTGAAGCTTAGTTTCGGCACATCCACGTTGTTAGGATCCATATAAACAGGAATTTCTATAGTGTCTTTGCCACATTGGTTTTCTGTGATAAGTCGCACTACATACCAAACATTGGACACTCTGGGGAATTTATGTAGTGGGTTTATTTCTGTGGAGGAATTCCCATCTCCAAAATCCCAGTAATAGTTCACTTTCATGTGACTTAAATTTTCAAACTGAACACTATATTCTTTATTCTCTGATGCCCTAAAATAGGCAATAGGGACACAATCGTAAACAGTAATACCTGCTTCCCTTGTTTCATCTAGGGAGTTACCTGTTATGTCTGGATGTAAGTCCTGCGACTGACCATAGGATCGACCGCTGATTACCGTTTTATACTTATTGAAAGAAACGAAAGCGTTGGTGTAGTGAAACGCTCTAGCCCATAATATATCATATCCACTGTCGTAGCGAGCGAGAACGGTAGTTTGGTACCCTTGTTCTGTGGGTTTGAAAATAGCTCCTAATGAACTATCAGCATGGTAGGCATAGTTTTTTGTATCGTTTTCCGTCAATGTAAGCCGCGAAATGGAAAAATATTCGCTACCGCTTTTGTTCAGTAATGGTCTGTTATCTACGATTGATTGGTCCGCAGTTCTAACAAATAGGTTGGTGTTATCAGAATTTTTATATCGCACACCTTTATAGATTGCTATGGAGTCATACCCACCATCAATTACTTGAATATTTCTAGGGTCAATGTGCCGCGGGTCGTCAAAGGCGAAATACGGTCCTTTTTGAAATTTACGAAACGCAGAAAGGGTGTCTAGTTCTATGAATGAACCATCGGATTCGATTTTGAAGAAATAGTGCTTAGCACGGTTAATGCTTATATTTTGAAGTGATTTTGGTTTAAAAACTACTATTTCATTTTTGTTAAGAATAATGGGTGTGTCAATAGAACTATTAACAACGATGTCAAGTAAAATTGGACTTTCTAGGGGTTGTTTTATTCCAAGTACATTTACTTCAGGGCCTGATGTTATATGGTAGTGCCACAAATAGTTGCCAGTTGATGAGAACTTTGCCAATAAGGTACTGCCACTAGCTATTGCTAATGCTGTGTCGTTAAGGTATACTTTTGTTGTATCAACTGAGAATGATGTACCTTTAAGTATAAAACCATCTTGTGCTTCACATATCTCAAGTTGATCTACTGTATTTAATTCTTTTGTAAAAGGAATCACGTTAGTAACATTAAAATCTAAGTCTAGAAAGATGCCAGTATAGTTTCTTTGTTTGGTATTCGTGTTCCAAGGCGTAAATAGGTAATCGTTGGGATTGTGTGGGTTATAATATAAAGTATCACCGGTGTGATATACGGTGAGCAGTAGGGTGGAGTCTTCCTCTAAAATAGTCATTTCGGTAATGTTTACCTCCAGACTAGAGGTAATTAAACCATAAAATCGTGACGAGAAATCTTCGTTCCATTTGGCAAGTACTATTCCTTTTCTAACGGTATCGGCTTTCACATAGCCAATTGTAACAATGTCTTCTTCTGTGGCGGAATATCGGAAAGCAGCTTGTTTTGCAAATGAATTAATATATAGCAGGTCGTTTCCCTTAGTAACGTAGGTTTGTCTTGTCGAATAGCTTTGACTGGAGGTATAAGTGGGTATGTCATCGGCGTTGTAGAAACGAGTAGACTTATAGTTGATGTAAATATTTTTTTGTAAAAACTGGGAGTATGCCTCCCAGCTTGACAATATTAAAAATAAAAATAGGATGTTTCTTGCTACGGACATATTGCATCTACTGTGAAATCATTGCCGCTTTTACTAGCCTCGTATCCCAACTCACAACACCGTGTATCCCCGGCGTAAGATGAAAAACTATTTATAGAAGAAACCCACTGCACTGGGTGAAGATAACCATTGGTGCTTACAATTCTCATGCCCACTTCCCAGTCAGGACCAGAATGTCCAAGAGGAATTGTCACATCGACGGTAAATGTCATTGGAGCAGTGTTATTACCCATACCAATGTTTATTATAGAGCCAGATCCAGAAGGGCAAGCGGAAGAACAAGGCCAAGGTGATATGCTATGAATAAAGGTTACGGGTACTAGTGATCCTATGGCACCCGTAATTGTGTTAATGGCTCTGAATTCTACATAGGTGTGGCAATCTATCATTGTTGTAAAATTAAAACTTGCGGGGATTGTGTTTTTAGATTGCACTTCATTAGTAGATGATTTGTCTGGGATTATGTCCTTGTTGTAAGGGATACTAAATGATAAAACACTAAATGTTATAAACAAGAAAGTTAGAGATTTAACAACTTTTCTGAATCCTAAATGGTTAGAGCCTAAGCTGTTGATTGTTGATTGTTGATT
>DGBH01000020.1:6105-8842 GCA_002384205.1 Bacteroidetes bacterium UBA4009 | reverse complement strand
GATTGTTGATTGTTGATTGTTGTTTGTTGTTTTCATGCTATTTTTTATAAGGCAATATTACGAATATAGTCAAACATGCTCAATATATCATTCTAGACAAAAATTAATTGTGATTAAAACGTGTGTTATTTTCTTACAAACTTTAGTTTTAAAACAAGTTAAGCTGAGCACTGCTCACAAAAGGGTGTACACTAGTAGCGAGTGGTTTAGGTTTGTAGTATAGGTTAAATTTCTTTTTGGCGAGTCGCACTTGCTGGTGAATGGACTCTGCCAGTACTCCGCTGCCCCGCATACGCTCGCCTGGCGTGGTATTGCCCAGTTTACCCCCTTGGGATTGGGCGATGAGATTAAGCACCCGGGTAGCCTTTAGGGGGAATGTTTTCAGTATCCAATCTTCAAAAAGGAGGGCAATAGCGCCGTTTAGTCTGACCATGGTGTGATTAAGGCTTGTTGCTCCCGCTTTACTTACCGCTTCGCATATATCAAATACCTCGTCACTGTTTAGCCCTGGAATAATCGGTGCTAGCATGACATGCACCGGAATGTTAGCCGCACTGAGCAGTTCTATTGTTTTTAGTTTATTGGCAGAAGAAGAAGTGCGAGGCTCCATAACTCTTCGCAGTGACTCGTCGAGCGTAGTGATGCTAAGGTGCACTTGCACCAAGTTCTTGTCGGCTAATTGTTTTAAGATATCAATATCACGACATATTAGTGCATTTTTGGTAATTATTCCTACGGGTTGATTGTACTTTAGGCACACTTCCAAGAGTTGCCGAGTGATTCCGAATTTCTTTTCGGCAGGTTGGTAGCAATCTGTATTGCCGCTAAGCATTATTGTTTCGCCGGTCCAAGTTCTGCTTTTTAGTTTTTTAGTCAGAAGCGCAGCCGCATCTTTTTTTACCAAAATATTTTTTTCGAACTCGGTTCCTGCGCTGTATCCCCAGTATTCGTGCGTAATTCGTGCGTAGCAATAAATACATCCGTGCTCACATCCTTGGTATGGATTCATACTCCAGTTGGCGGGTACATCAGGACTGTCTACTTTATTGATTATGGTTTTTGGAAAAATGTCGGTATACGATGTTTCGTTATTATTTAGTAAAAACTCTTCGTCGTAATAAGACCCATCCCAAAAATCTTCAACTACGTGTTGGTTAAACTGATTGGGGGTGTTGAGTAAAGCTCCGCGGCCTTTTACATTTTTAGGTATGACAATATTATTATCCAAATCGTTGACTACATTATAAACCAACTTTTTTTAGTATGCAACTTTACCACGGATAATTATTTTCATTTTTCAGCGAAAATGATTACGAAAATTCGTAAAATTACATTGCGCTGCGGAGATAGTGATCAAGCTTAACTTGACTAATGCTGTCTGAAGGATACATGTAAATTACTTCGTAATGACTCATAACGGGAGCTTCTTGCGTGGTAAAGTTACGCACTTGCCCCCAGCCAAAAGATTTAATGAGGGTGTACTGTAAACTAAATAAGCCAGAAACCAATAAGAGACTAACGAAGGCAATTTTTTTCATATCAAGTTCAATTATTTTTGTACAACGAAGAATAAATAAATCATAGTATTGAAACGAGTACATTTAATTGCCATAGGTGGTGCTATTATGCACAACTTGGCCATCGCATTACATAGAGCAGGTTACAGGGTTACCGGCAGCGATGATGCTATATACAATCCTGCGAAGATAAACTTAGAAAGAGATGGACTACTTCCTGCTACAATGGGCTGGGATGCCACTGTAATAACGCAAGATTTGGATGTGGTAATAGTAGGTATGCACGCGCGTGGTGATAACCCTGAGTTAGCTCGAGCTCGAGAACTCGGATTGCGTATTATGTCGTTTCCAGAGTTTGTTGCGAGCCATTGCCAAGATAAAAAACGGGTAGTGGTAGCCGGAAGTCATGGAAAAACTACGACCACTGCCATGATTATGCATGTGCTATCTAAACTTAGTTTGGATTTTGATTATTTAGTAGGCAGTTCTATCGATGGATTTGATTTATCGGTGCGATTAAGCGATGCTCCTTTGGTTATTATTGAAGGGGATGAATACCTTTCTTCTCCCTTAGATTTACGATCTAAATTCTTATGGTATAACCCACATGTATCTATTATTACAGGTATTGCTTACGATCACATTAATGTATTCCCTACGTTTGATTTGTACGTAGATACATTTAGAAAATATATTGCTACACATGGAGAAGATGCCATTTATTTTTGGTTTGAAAAGGATGAGTATTTAGCTCAGCTCGCTGTCGAAACTACGGTTAAAAACAAACCGTATAATACGCCAAACTTTGTATCAGATAAATATGGAAGTGTGCTTAAGTATGAGGGTAAAGAATATAAACTAAGTGTAGTAGGTAAGCATAATTTAGAAAATCTGCATGCCGCCCAGCTGGTTTGTGAGCAGATAGGTATAGATGCGGACTCTTTTTATAAAGCTGCTGCTAGTTTTACAGGAGCTGGTCGTAGAATGGAAAAAATAAAAGAGACAGAAAATCAGGTGGTATATAGGGATTTTGCGCATTCGCCTAGTAAATTAAAGGCAACCACAGAAGCCATAAAGGAAACGTATAATGGTCCGCTACTAGCGATATTTGAGTTGCATACCTTTAGCAGCCTTAATCGCGACTTTTTACCACTTTACAAGGGTGGAATGGCTGCTGCTGATAAAGCAATTGTGTTTTATAACGATGCCGTTTTTGAGCA
>DGBH01000020.1:0-5841 GCA_002384205.1 Bacteroidetes bacterium UBA4009 | reverse complement strand
AGGGGATAACATTTTACTCATGAGTTCCGGAAAATTTGAAGAAGCAAATTTTGACTTTAGCTAATGGTTACAATTGCTTTACGCGAATCTTAAATTCTAGGGCTTCTATCCCTTGACTACTAACTGAAGTAGGTTGTAATGCAAAGTACTTTTCCTTGTTTTTTACGATTAAAACGATTTCATTTTCAGTACTTGCTTGCTGAGCTACAAAATCCCACCTAAAAAATGGACTTAGCAATTGGTCTTTGCGGGTATAGGGTAAATCACGCGCATAAAAGTAATCGATTTCATTAAAACTGGTAGATGTATCGAGATATATCTTGTTTAGATCTTGGTTTATATTGAGGGTTTGAAAAAGTCCAAAGTAAGCATTAGCAGTGGGTATGTGGGGTAAATTAGGATGTAGTTTGGTAGAGTCTGAAATATAGGTAAAACAGATGTTCCAATCTTCTTTATTGGGCTCTAAGCGGGTAAAAAGGGCCTCGTCTTTTAGGCTAAAGTAAGAGTGGGCATAATTTTGATTTTTTACAATCCATTTGGTTTGCCCTACTGAATCATTAAGCGCACCATACCGAATATGATATGCAGAATCTGTAGCGTCTAAGAGTTGAAATTTATAAAAATAATAGGTGCCTGTTTCCTCCCAAGTCATTATATATACGTCATTGTAGGACTCGGGATTGCTAAACGAATAATCTCCCCATGCACCAATGGCAGGATAGGTGCCGGATGGTGTAGGAATATCTACTTGCCATATGATTTTACTGGTCTCATAGCTAGAATTTATGGCTTTAAAATCGGTATTAGTTGTATTATGTATTCCTGCTTTGGCAAGTGGATTGATGTATATAGCCCAGGCATTTTCAGCATGCTGAAACTTGAGTTGCCATTGGGTTTGTACCCCTATGTTATTGTTTAAAATATTGCTAAGGTTTACATAGGTGAATTGGTTTGTAGAGGTATTAAGTCTAATTGTAATTTCATTTACTTTTTGCTTTGGCAATACTTCATCAGGCTCAAAACACGAAGTTAACAGTACCGCAAATGCTATGTAGAACAGGTTTCTCACTTGAGTGTATACTTTAGTTTAAAGTAAAAAGATCGGGGTCTAGAATTAATTAAATCAAAAGAGCCGCCTTCGGTTATCGCTGTTTCAGTTAAGGTGAAGGTTGTTCTATTAATTAGTGTACTGTTTAGCACATTGATTACCCCAAAACCCAGTTGGAGCACTTTACTCGGGAATTCGTAATTTAGGCCTGCGTTTACGTTGTTCATGGCGTCATATTCCTTCAATAGGATAGTGCCATTTTTTAATTCAGATGAGGTTTTTTGTCCTATTAATCGCAATACAGTATAACAAGTTAGTCCTGTTTTGGGAACGGTCAAATTACCCAATATGGTTAACTCTGGATGAAAAAAGTTTAATCCAGTGGTGTCTTTTACCTCATTGGTGCCGTGTATTATGGCGGTAGGTTGCAGCATCCAAAAATCACCTTTATACTTCATACTTATGTAGGTAGCAGATCCTGAGGTTTCGCTTTCATTTTGCCATTTGGTGCTGAGCTCGTTACGTGGTAATTTGTTGTTTCTGTTATACAATAGTCCACTGTTAATGGTAATCATATCCTTCTTTATTAATAAATTAAGATGCAGCGTACTTAAATCGGTGGGCGCCAGTAAAATATTATTTTGGTAGGTATTGGTCAGGGTACTTGGATAAAACCATTGGCTAAATTGCGGATAGGATGTACTCTTCTGAAAACATGCAGATAGTTGCACGTCATTTGTGGGCGCTAAGGTTAGCTTAGCCATCGGCATTGCCTTTGGTTTAGTGAGATTATTATTTAAGGTTTTAACTCCCCCTTCTAGTTTGAACGTATTCCTAAATTGATACTCAAATAGGCCAAATAAAGAATAATCTGCATATTGGGTTGCTATTGCATTTATATTGGAATAGTGGTTGTCAATGGTATTGCTAAGTTCTATGCCTAATTTGTAATTTAATTTCTTTCCAGCTGATTTAAGCAGCAACTGCATATAGCCATAATCAAATCCTGAGCTGTAGATACCAATTGCGTCATTGTATTTGTCCTGCTTGCCAGTGCTTAAATCTTTGTCCCAAATAGTTATGTCATTGCTTATTCGGCTAACCAATCCACTAAGGCTAAGGGTATGGTATCGGGAAAGCGCAGTACTTAAGCGACCACTTAAATTATGACTGCTAAATTGGGTAGTTTGGTCTCTTACCCTAGAGGTCCCCTCTAATATGCGGCCTTTATTTTTGAGGGTTAACATACTATGGTTACTAGCAACATCGAGGGTTAGACTGCGTAATATTTTAAAACTATACTTGAGATTTACATCATAGCGCTCGGTAGGTTGAATAACCGTTTTACGCTCGTTTTCAAGCGCAAAAAGAGCGGAAGTAAAACTTCTGTTTACGGCAATCTGTCCCGTATGAATCCTATTGGTGAGTCCTACTGAAAATGAAGTATGAATATCACTTGCAGAGTTATTGACAATCTGAGCAGAGGCACTTATTGGTGAATTGGGACCTTTAAAGGTGTGCAAGTAAATAATGAGGTAGCCACTGTTTTTTATGCCAATAGAAATGGTACTAGTATATAGTTCCATCCGCTCTATATCCCACATAGGTATAGCTTTTAAGTTATACCCTATATTCTGGTCCATCATAAGTGGGAAGTTGTCTTTGTATATGATTATTGAATTAGCGGGTAAATTACCTGCGGTATTTATAGTAATGTCACTACTTCTCAGTTGATAAAAAAATGGAGTGAGTCGCAGCGCTTCTTCTAAATTAGAAATGTTATTAGCCGCTATATCTTGAGCTGTAAATGTAAAAAAAGCAGCACTATCCTGTGCACAAGACACCGAGACTAAAGCACCCAAAATGAGTGTCATTATGTACTTCTTTGCGGTCAAAATCTATAAAACCCTTTAGAAGTACAATGATAAGCACTAAATAATTCAGATATCTAAAGTCGAACGGAGATGCAGATTATTTTAGGTAGATATTACATCTACCTTACGTTTTAAGACGGAAGTGCCTATAAATACAACCAAAAACACCAATCCGATAAAGGTAGAAATAGCTCCTGCTACGGATACATCCAGCCATTTAGCGGAATAATATCCACCAATGGAGCATAAAATTCCGATAAGACAAGCCAATACGAGCATCTTTTTAAAATCTTCTGTCAGTAAGTAGGCAATGGCCGGAGGTCCCGATAAAAAGGCAATAACTAAAATAGCGCCTACGGATTCAAAACTTACTACGGTGGTAAGTGATACACCGCTCATTAAAAAGTAATGCCAAAAGGTTACTGCCACTCCTGTTGAAAGTGCGAAGTCAGGATCAAACGTAGTAATAAACAACCCTTTGTAACCCCAAATAACGGCTCCAATGAGGAGTACAGCAACGGCCAATAGAATAATAGTTTGTTTGGGTAACACTATGCCAAAGGCTACAGGCTGTAGCCAAAAGGATATTTGTTCAATCTCTCCATACAGCACACATTGTTGGTCTAAGTCTGCATTCTGTCCCCATTTGGAGATGAGTATGATACCAATTGCAAAGAGCAAAGTATAGGAAACTCCAATTGCGGCATCGCTTTGTAATCTTGCTTTTTTAGTAAACCACTCTATCATTAAGGTAGCAAGAATGCCACTGAAAGCAGCCCCCGCAAGTATAGGTAAACTAGCCGTGGAACCCGAGATGTAATACGCCATAAATATGCCGGGTAATACAGCGTGCGATATAGCATCCCCTATCATGACCATTTTACGCATCATTAAAAAACCGCCCATTAAAGCGCAGTTTATAGCAACAAGGCTAGCGGTTAGTATAGTATAAAAATCATTCATTAGTATGGGATTTCACTTTGGTGCGGGTCTATTTCAGGTCTTTCTAAGAGTTTGATTAAATGCTTTTCTATTTCTGGGGTTATAACGTGTTCTATACCCTCGGCATCATCATGCACATGGTCCTCTTGCATTTGAAAATACTTGGACAAGTAAATCTCCCATAATCTATGCTTACGGATAACTTCCCTTGCCGCTATTCTTCCTCGGTCACTTAGTATGATAAAGCCACGTACTTGATCTAAATAGTCTTGTTTTTCCAAGCGATTCAAAATAGCCTTCAGTTCAGATACAGCATATTTTTCTTGCTGCAATAGGGCTGATGTTTCTATGGTTTTTTGGCCATCATCTGCTATTTTGTAAATATCTTTCAATATGTTCTCATTATTGATTTTGATATGGTTTCCTTTTCTTAATTTTAGTCGAGCAATAACACCACGTTGTTTTCCAAGCATAATTGCTGTGATGGTAAATAGGGATAATACCACTACAATCCAAGGTCCTGTGGGCATCCCAGTCCCACTGTAGCTAATGAAAACACCTATCACTCCACTCAGAAATCCAAACAGACCTGCGTACATCAGCATTCGTATTATAGAATTGGTTAAAAATCGAGCCCCGGCGGCAGGAGTTATAAGTAATGCAGCCATAAGCACTACGCCTACGGCTTGCACGCCAATAGCGACCGTAAGTACGGTTAAAAGTGCTAAAAATGATTTAAGAAATTTAACATTAAAACCAACGCTCCGGGCATAGCTTTCATCAAAACTCACCAGGCTAAAACCGCGTAAGAAGATAAGAATACAGGCAATATTTATAACGGCAATAATTGAAAAAAGCTTTACGTCGGCTATGCTCATGGATGCTGCTTTCCCAAATAAAAAACTGTCTAAGCCGCTCTGTGCATCGTTGCCGCTATGCTGTATTTTAGTGAGTAAGACAATTCCTAAACCAAAGAAAACGCTTAAGGTAAGTGCCAATATTGCATCTGGTTTTAACTTAGATTTGGCTTGTACGTAATCCACAATCCAAATGGCCAACAAGCCAGAAATAACAGCGCCTATCAAGAAGTAAAAAGGATTTTTTACTCCGGTTAACATAAAAGCAATTGCTACACCCGGTAATACAGAGTGTGATATAACGTCACCTATCAAAGCGCGTTTTCGCAAATAGGTAAAGGTACCCACTACGCCTGAGGCAAAACAGAGTATACCAGAACCTATTCCAACGACAAAAAGCGTGTAGTTTTCAGCCGAAAAAAAAGTGGTGATATGTCCCCAAAATTCCATCATTTATGCCGAATTGGAAATTCTTTGTTTTCGAGTTCTTGACTTATTTTAGATATGGTGGTAAGCTTTCCGCCATAGGTGTCCGTGAGTATTTGATCGGTAAAAACTTCTTCAGTTGGCCCGCTTGCTATAAGTCGAGTGTTGAGCAGAACTAGGTGGTCAAAGTAAGATTGTGCAGTGTGCAAATCGTGGTGCACAATAACAAGGGTTTTGCCCGCCTCTTTCATGTCTTTTAGCAGGGAAATAATCATCTCTTCGGTAGCAATATCTACCCCTGCAAAGGGTTCGTCCATTAGGAATAGATCACCTTGCTGAGCAATAGCTCGAGCTAAAAATACGCGCTGCTGCTGCCCGCCAGAGAGTTGACTTATTTGTCTTTTGGCGTAGCCTAGCATGTTAACTTTTTCTAGGCTGTCGGTAATTATGTCCTTGTCTTCAGATGATAGTTTTTTAAACAACCCACGTTTTTGGTATCTTCCCATAGCTACTATTTCCCAAACACTTGCAGGAAAATCCCAGTCTATATCTTGTCGCTGTGGTACATAGCTCACTCGATCTCTTACGTCATTCAGACTTTGGTCGTACACCTTGGTAAATCCGCTGGTAGGAGTAACTACACCCATAATGCTTTTTAGCAAGGTGCTTTTGCCGCTGCCATTGGGACCCATTA
>DGBH01000088.1:2680-3479 GCA_002384205.1 Bacteroidetes bacterium UBA4009 | reverse complement strand
TAGCTTCGATACTTAAAAAGCCTTCCTTTACCGTTGTGTTTTCTTTTCGGTAATATTGTAGCTCGTTATTACCCCAACCTCCAGCGCCAGTCTCAAAATTCCAGTCATTTTCGTTTAAGCTAGACCCTTCAAATTCATCATTCCAAACCAAACTGTACCCTGGTTGTGAAAGTGGCGTGGTATACCCTTTTAAGGGTCTTCCATCCGCTGTGGTAGTAGGGTCTATATTTATGACTATGGTATCGTTAGACTCAATAAAGTTTGCGGCAAGTGTATGAGCCCTTACCGTAACAATATAAGTGCCTGACTCACCGTAGGTGTGTGACGCTTTCCCGTCATTTACCTCTTTAGACTCTGTATTTATACCATCATTAAAAATAATGGTATAAAAATTTTCATTATCTGCAGTAGCCGTTACGTTTACTTTTCCAGGTACTCCTGCTTGTAACTCAAGTTTTACCATTAGGTTGGTTGGAAGTACTACTATGGGCTTTGGCTCTTCCTTACACCCAAGTGTTGTGATTAAAAGAAAAAGTGCTATGGTTAAATATTTCATTTTATATACTCATTACAAAGAAAAAGGGAGTAGTAAGCATACCTACTACTCCCTTCGTCATATATATGTTATTTATTTTTGAGTTACGTCGTCAATATAGAAAGTCCCCGCGTTTGCAACATCCCATCCTGGGAATAATACAACTCTAGCATAAGTGCCTGCGGCAGCCTCGCTAAAATCAACACTAACTTCTTGCCAAGCATTGGCTGTAGTAATCTCAACGTCTTTTTCAAAAACATCAGC
>DGBH01000088.1:1802-2507 GCA_002384205.1 Bacteroidetes bacterium UBA4009 | reverse complement strand
CTAATTGTTGGCTTTCCTGCAGTAAAATCAAGATTGTTTTTTAAGTCCACAAATAAACCAGCCCAAGTGTCACCACCGTGGATTGTTTCTAAAACTTTAGCACTTGTATTGATACCCGCACTATTCGGGTTTGCTACCACAGAGTATGTACTGCCACCAAATACAGTCCATGCAACTTCTGTTGCTTCTTCAAAATTAATAGGAAGTGTCACGGTAGAGGTATTTCCTCCGCCTCCGCCTCCACCATCAATAGGGAAGTCTTCTGGAACTAGTCTAACATACCATCTTACATCAGCAACTTTAGTATCAACATAACTTAATGTTAACTCATTTTCAGAAATAGTTTCTACTCTATAAGATCTAACGCCTGTGAACATACCAATAAATGCCGTTCCCGAAATCTCTATTGTAGTATCTGTACCTTCTATGATTGTCCAAGATTGGTTCATTTGATTTGCATACGTCGCTGTAAAGTCACCCTTGTTTATAAAAGGATCTGCAAAATCAGTTTCATGTCCCGTCTTTACGTAGATGTCACCATTTGTGATTTGGTCAAATTTAAATCCATCTAATTTGAAAACGAATTGGTCATCATAAAGACCTGTTTGAGCCTTATCAAGACTTAAAGCAGACCACCATTCAGGAAAATTCCCAGCCACAGGACCAACTCCCATATGACCATCACGGGTAGAATCTAATACCCAT
>DGBH01000088.1:0-1576 GCA_002384205.1 Bacteroidetes bacterium UBA4009 | reverse complement strand
CCTTTGTTTGGGTAAGTCCCTTGCGCAGTAGTTCCCTCGCCTAGTATTCCGTTTCCAAAATCCCATTTAGACGTCATCGTAGTGTTGGTTGCCATGAAATCAATGATGTTAGCATTACCCGCTGACGGAGCATAGGTAAAAGCTGCATCTGCTTCAGTAGGCGCTGTGCCAAGAGTAGGCGTGTCTTTTTCTTTACAGCTAGATACTCCTAGTATCACTGCAATTGCAAATAAAATAAGTGTCGTTTTTTTCATTTTGTTTAGTATTAATAATAATTGTTTTGTGACCAATTACCACCCGCTAAGTCAATCTCAACCTGTGGAATAGGGAATAATTCATTTTTGCCAGGAGTAAACCCAGTTATTGCTGCTGCAGCTTTTCCTGTTCTTACGAGGTCGAAAAATCGATGACCTTCCCCTGATAATTCAAATCTACGTTCAGACCATATATCTTCTGTCAGCTGACTTCCACTAGAAGTAATATCTTGCATATTTACTCTACTTCTTACTTCATTTAAGTAACTTTTAGCCAGAATGTCGTTAGGAGAACTAGATCGGTTATGTGCTTCTGCAGCCATAAGTAATACATCTGCGTATCGTATTGATCTGTAATTCACAGGACTAGTTAAATCATTGTCGGGCAAACCTATTTCGCCTTGGCGTTTGATATATTTATTGTTGTAGAAGCCTGTATGTCCTCCAGCGCCTTTAGCATAGGTTATGTTGGCTGCATTTGGTTGCTTAGCAATAAATGCATCTATGTCTAGCACTGTTGCATCTCTTCTTATGTCATTCGCAGCAAAGGCATCATATAAATCTTGAGTGGGAAGATTGTAGCTATTTCCATCTCCATATACGGGACCATTATATTGTCTTATCCCTTGAAAACCTACAGCGGCATTTCCCTCTAAGCAAATTAAACAACCATAGCTTCCACCTTCTGCTCCCGAATATTCAACATCAAAAACCGTTTCCGAATTTCCTTCATTAGCTACTGAAAACAAATCAGTATAATCTGCAATTAATGCATATTTATTTTGCTTGATTACGATATCTAGAGTTGCTGCCGATTGCGCAAATTTATCTTGATATAAATACACTTTACCTAGCAAGGCTAAACAAGCTCCTTTAGTAATTCTGCCTTTAACGGGATTATTCCATTCTAAAACTGCAGCTGCATCATTCAGGTCTTTTTCTATTTGTGCGTAAACTTCGCTTCTAGGCGTTCTAGCTATTTTAGTCACTTCGTCCGCTCCTAATCTTTTGTCTACTACTAAAGGCACATCGCCAAAATATTTCACTAATTCAAAATAATAGTAGGCTCGAAGAAAAGTAGCTTCTGCTATTATTTTGTCTTTTCCTGCAAAATCTATTTTATTTTTATTCTCAAGAAGGTAATTAGCACGCGTAATCCCAGCGTAATTCCATCTAAATATACTTCTTAATTCGTTATTTACCGCATTATGATTCATTGCCTCAATCTCGTGTAAGCCTCTCGTGTCACTAACACTTTCTCCGCCTGCTATCGCATTATCAGAAGCTATTTCTCCCACCCACAGGGTGGCAAAAGAAGATTG
>DGBH01000103.1:23129-23265 GCA_002384205.1 Bacteroidetes bacterium UBA4009 | reverse complement strand
AGTTCAATTTTATTTTTACTTATTATAAAAGGAGGATAACTTGCTTTAAGATGGCTCATAGGTTTACCACATTTCGCCAAATGACTTAAAAATAATGCGATACCTACTAAAGCATCTCTACCGTAATGCAACTCTG
>DGBH01000103.1:14405-23015 GCA_002384205.1 Bacteroidetes bacterium UBA4009 | reverse complement strand
GCAACTCTGGTAGAATAATACCACCATTACCTTCTCCACCAATAATTGCATTGGTTTCCTTCATCATCTTAACTACATTCACCTCGCCAACTGCGCTTGAGGCATACGACTGACCATATTTTTCCGTAACCACCTTTAAGGCGCGTGTACTCGATAAATTGGAGACCGTATTCCCTTTTTGTTGACTAAGCACATAATCTGCCACCGCAACTAGCGTATACTCCTCACCAAACATATCGCCATTCTCACTCACAAATGCAAGTCTATCTACATCCGGATCTACCGTTATCCCAAGATCTGCTTTATTTTTCAGAACCGCTTCAGATAAATCTTTAAGATGCTCAGGTAAAGGTTCTGGGTTGTGCGGAAAATGTCCGGTAGGCTCACAATAAAGTTCAATAATATTTTGTACCCCTAACTTTTTAAGTAACATAGGAACCGCAATTCCTCCCGTGGAGTTAACTGCATCCACTGCAACCGTGAAGTTCTTATTTTTGATAGCTTCTACATCTACCATGCTAAGCTTTAGAATCTCGTCAATATGCCATTCTATATATCCTTCTTTTAGCTGGTAACTTCCAATATCATCTATTTCGTTATAGCTAAATTCTGATTCCTGAACTCTGCGTATTATTTCCTCACCTAATTCAGCTGAAATAAATTCTCCTGAAGAATTGAGCAATTTTAATGCGTTCCATTGTTTTGGATTATGGCTCGCAGTAAGTATTATTCCTCCTGCCGCTTTTTCCTTTACGACAGCCATTTCTACTGTTGGTGTTGTCGATAAATCTAAATCGATTACATCTATACCCTTGCTTATTAAGGTACCGCAAACCAACTGATTTATCATGTGACCAGATAGGCGAGCATCTCTGCCCACCACTACTCGTTTATTTTCTCCCGTTATGATCACATCGGCAAACGCCGTTGTATATTTCACAACATCAATAGGGGTTAGCGATTCGTCTTCTCTCCCGCCTATAGTGCCTCTTATCCCCGAGATTGATTTTATTAAAGTCATTACGTTTATTGTAAGTGCAAAAAACGTATGTTTAATCTTTAATCTGACTTTAAAAATGAAAAACATATTCCCACTCTGACTGTGGAATACTTTTATTCATGGACACTTATTCAAAAGAGCTAAATTTGATCTAATGAAATGGTATTTTATTTTGACCTTAACAGTCTTTATATCGTGCAACGAGCAAGAGCTTAAAACAGCATCTGTAGCTTTTTATAATTTAGAAAATCTATTTGACACGGAGCATGATTTTAATTCTTCTGATAATCAATTTACTCCTGATGGCGAAAAAAAATGGGATGAAGCTAGATATACCAACAAACTACAAAATTTAGCCAAAGTCATAAGTGAGTTAGCTAATGGAGAGGCTCCTACTTTTGTGGGTGTTTGTGAGATAGAAAATAAAAAAGTGCTAGAAGATCTTATATCTCAACCCAGCCTAAAGAACGCAAATTATGCAATTGTACATCTAGATTCACCAGATGAACGAGGCATAGATGTTGGTTTCATGTACAATAAGTCACTGTTTAAGGTAGAATATTTTACCGCTCATCAGCCGGACTTAAGCTATTGCAACGATCTAACTCGAGATATCTTACATATACAAGGTAAAGTTATCAATGGAGAGACCTTGCACTTTATTATAAATCATTGGCCAAGCAGAGGTGGAGACTCAGCAAAATCCGAAGCTAAAAGAATAGCTGCAGCCATCAAATTGAATGAAATAAAATACCGTATTATAGAAACAGAGCCAAATGCCAAAATAATTATAATGGGAGATTTCAATGACGAGCCTAGCAATAAAAGTATTGCTGAAACACTTGCAGTGAGCTGTAAACAAAACAATACTGCTGACGGTCAATTTTTTAATGCATTTTGTGATTTAGAAATAGCAAAAAAAGGTAGTTATCGCTATAAAGATGCTTGGGAAATGCTAGATCAAATTATGGTTTCCTCCACGTTATTATCAGACACCACTGCCATCCATTTCAAAAACAACAGTGCTGCAATCAAATCTGAAACGTGGATGTTGCAGACCGGAAAATATGAAGGCTATCCCCTCAGGACCTACGGAGGTAACACATACCTCAATGGTTACAGTGACCATTTACCCGTCTTTATACTGTTGGAGAATGAATAAATACATAACTTTTACTCATTATTTGTTTATATCAGGTGAATAAGACTCGTTAGTTCAAAGCGTTTAAAAAACTATACATTTGTAGTGCAAAACGGCTTATCGCTGTCTGCGAAAGCAGGGGGAGGAAAGTCCGGGCAACATAGGGCAGTGTACCTTTGGAAACAAAGGGTACTAACGCAGAAATGCGTTGGTAACAGAAAGGGTAGCAGAAAATAACCACCAAGATAAAACTTGTTTTGACTTGGAAAGGGTGAAAAAGTGAGGTAAGAGCTCACGCGCTCGAGTGGTAACACTCGTTTGGTACAAACCTTACACGTTGTAATACCAAGTATACTGTAGGTTGAGGGCTGCTCGTCCGATTCTAACTTTGGTTAGAAACTACAGAGGGTAGGTAGCTAAGATAAATGATAAGCACTTCAACTTAGGTTGAGGTACAGAACCCGGCTTATAGTTTTGCATTTTTTTTTAACTAAAGAAACACGATAATTATTAACGAAAATCAAGTTATGGCAAGAATTCTAATTGTAGATGATGAACAAAGCATCAGAGAAACCCTAAGAGAAATCTTAGAATATGAAGGATATGAAATAGAAGAAGCTGAAGATGGGGAAAAAGCACTTAATCTCATCAGAAAATTTAACTACGATGCGGTATTAGCGGATATTAAAATGCCTAAACTAGATGGTATAGAACTGCTAGAAAAAGCAAAAGAAATTGTACCTGAGCTTCCCTTTGTAATGATTTCTGGTCACGGCACCACTGAAACCGCGGTTGAAGCAACTAAAAAAGGAGCGTTTGATTTTATTAATAAACCTCCAGACTTAAATAAACTTCTTATTACCGTAAGAAATGCGGTTGATAAGAATAGCTTAGTCATTGAGACCAAGGTTCTAAAAAGACAAATCACTAAAACGAGAGAAATAGTTGGGGATTCTCCAAGTATTAAAAAAATTAAAAAAACCATTGAAAAAGTAGCTCCAACGGATGCTAGAGTTTTAATAACTGGGGAAAATGGAACTGGGAAAGAGCTAGTTGCTCGCTGGATTCACGAAAAAAGTAACCGCGCCGACAAACCTTTAATAGAAGTGAACTGTGCTGCAATACCAGGAGAACTCATAGAAAGTGAACTATTTGGTCACGAGAAAGGATCTTTTACTTCAGCTATTAAGCAGAAGCTAGGAAAGTTTGAAAAAGCAAATGGGGGTACGTTATTTTTAGATGAAATTGGAGACATGAGCCTTTCTGCTCAAGCGAAAGTACTAAGAGCTCTCCAAGAAAATAAGATCAGCCGAGTGGGTGGCGAAAAAGACATCGATGTGAACGTCAGAATTATTGCTGCTACCAACAAGGATTTAATGCAAGAAATCGCGGATGGAAACTTCCGAGAAGATTTATACCATCGTATTTCTGTGATTGTAATACACGTGCCTTCTCTTAACGAGCGTGTGACAGACATTCCTGCTCTTGCAGAAAAATTTATGCACGAGATTTGCGAGGATAACGGTATCCACAAAAAGCAATTTACAGCGGGAGCAATGGATGCACTTAAAAACATTTATTGGAGTGGAAATATTAGAGAATTACGCAATATAGTAGAGCGTTTGATTATCCTCTGTGATCAGAAAATAACGGAAGAAAATGTCCAACTTTATGCTAACAATGGCAAGAAAAAGCCAGGGACTATGGATGCCATAAATGAATTCTCTAAATTTCAGGAGTTCAAAGATTATGCAGAAAAAATGTTTATTGATGCCAAACTAAAGAAGAACAATTGGAACGTAGCTAAAACAGCTTCTGAAATTGATATACAAAGAAGCCATCTTTACAACAAAATTGAAAAGTTTGACCTGGCAAGAGACAAAAAATGATAGGTACAGATTTGGCTTTAGCCACATCTCTCTTACAAAACGGTCAGCTAGTAGCAATTCCTACGGAAACCGTTTATGGTCTTGCGGCCAATATTCTTGATATTAACGCTTTAACAAAGATTTACGAAGCCAAACAAAGGCCCAGTTTCAATCCACTTATCGTACATATTTCGAGTATTACAGAAGTTGAAAAATATACAACGCACTTCCCTCCTTCTGCACGTTTACTCGCCGAAATATTTTGGCCGGGTTCGTTAAGTATATTATTACCCAAAAACAATGTTGTGCCTGACCTAGTCACTGCAGGAAGCCAAAAAGTGGTTCTTAGAGTTCCTAATCATGCGTTAACGCTTGCTCTTTTGAAAAACTTAGATTTTCCACTAGCTGCACCCAGTGCAAACTTATCAAATACCGTAAGTCCTACGAATGCGCAACATGTCGAATCTGCACTTGGCCGCAACATAGGTTATGTATTAGACGGTGGTCCCTGTATCGTAGGAGTGGAAAGCACTATTGTAGAAGTAATTGATGACATTGTTTTTATTCTCAGAGAAGGTGGAATATCTCAAGAAGAAATTACCGCAAAGACCGGTTTAATTGTCCGAACAATTAAAGAAGGTAAAACCGCTACTCCAGGTCATTTTCTCAAACATTATGCAACTGTAAAACCTCTGTATATGGTGGATGATATAGAAGCATATTCATCAGCTCATTCAGCTAAGAAGATTTCTTATTTACTTTATGAAAACAAAGAAGTGAATGGCCATAGCTATTACTTATCTCATACCTATGAGCTAGCTGAGATTGCAAGCAACCTTTTTGCCATGATGCACCAAGCAGATGAAGACCATTCAGATTGTATCGTAGTCGAAAAAATAAGAGAAGAAGGTATTGGTCGTGCTATTGCAGACCGTTTGAGTCGAGCAGCTTTTGCGCATCGCAAATAGAATTTCATCATTTTCATTGATTAGGCTCCAATTCATCCTATTTTAATCTTATGTTACTTTGCCTTTCTTGAATTTGTTTCCCTGAATATTAAAAAAAAAGTCCTTCCTGAGACTCAGGAAGGACTTTGTACCCGGAGCCGGGATCGAACCGGCACGCCTTGCGGCATCGGTGTTTGAGACCGACGCGTCTACCAATTCCGCCATCCGGGCAGCACTAATTGCTTTAGTATTTAAAGCGCTGCGAAAGTATTCAGACTTTCTTTTATACGCAACAGATACTTTTGTTTTAAGTAAATGTCTTTAATGTTTTCTATAATTTCTATTCTAACTCTATCATTACCCAGTTCTTTGTCAGCTTGTTGAGCTAAACTTATTAAAGTTTGATTAAGCCCGTCTTCAAAAGCATTAACTTCTACACTTATCGTTTCTACTTTCTGTTCATTGGGTTCCATTTTTAATTCCATGATAGCTTCGTTGATATCCATCATTTGAAGAAGAAAATCTTGGGTTAATTTATTTTCGTTAGCTTCCAATAAACCATTTTCTCGCAAAATATGATCAACCCTTCCTTCTAGTGTTTTAAGTTGCTTGTAGGCTTTATTATTGATACTAGAAACATGTAAGGCTTCTGCATACTTTTCATCATCATCCAAATAAAAATCAGGATGATACTCTTTACTTAAGATAAGGTAGTCCTGCTTTAATTTGGCCTCGTCTATAAAAAATAATTCTTCTATGTTATAAAATGTAAAGTAATTATCCATTAAATCTAGCCGAAGAATGCATTGAATGCATCAATAAACAAGATAAAGCCCATTAGAGCGAATAAAATAACCATGCCTACTATTTGAAAATAGTACATTACTTTTTCGGGCAGTGGTTTTCTGCGCACCATTTCAATGAGTAAGAAAAGTACATGACCCCCATCTAATGCAGGAATAGGCAACAAATTCATGAATGCTAAGATGAAAGATAACATTCCTGTTAACTCCCAGAAACGCTGCCAAATCCATTCTGACCCAAATATTTTAGCAATTCCTACAGGACCACTTACTGATTTTACAGGGTTAAGCTTTCCTCTAAACATCTCACCAAAAGCGATAATATTCACTTTTAGCGTATTAATGCCTTTGTTATAACCTGCTGGAAACGATTCAAAGAATCCAAAATTTAGATGCACGGTGTCCACCTCATATTGAGCATAAAAGGCGTATGGAAGATTAATAATACCTGCCGTATCCACTGCTACTGCAAGACTCATCTTAGCTCCTTCTCTCGTAATCGTAAGTTGAGCAGTATCTCCTTTATGAGGAGCTAGTAAAGTCTTTATCTCATCATAAAATATAATCGACGTACTATCAATAGCAATAATAACATCCTTCTGTTGCAAACCGGCATTATAGGCATTGCTCGATGTAGGGTTTTCAAAATTACTAAAATCACCAACTTCTGCTATTCGTCTAAAATCAAATAATCTAATATCTCCTCTGCTTTCAAGAACTTTCTTACGAACACTATCTTCAATTTGGATATTTAATTCTATACCGTCACGAAGTACTGTATAATTAAGACCTTCTCTGATATAGTTTACGGGGTCGAATAAGTCCAAAAAATTCTCGGCATTCTTGCCGTTTACCGCAATAATTTTATCTCCTGTTTTAAGACCAGCATTCTCTCCTATTTCAGCAACAAGCACACCACCTTTTTCCATTACGGCTGCATTTGGCAAGGCCGTTGTACCGTAATAAAAAAGAGAAAGTCCAAAGATTAAAACCCCTAAAATAAAGTTAACGGTAACGCCTCCTATCATAACAATAAGTCTCTGCCAAGCAGGTTTACTTCGAAACTCATGATCCTCTGGTTCTGAAGCAAGTTGCTCTTGATCCAGACTCTCATCAATCATCCCGCTTATTTTGACATAGCCCCCTAATGGCAGCCATCCAATACCCCATTCCGTGTCTCCAATTTTTTTGCTAAACAGCTTAATACCCCAAGCATCAAAAAAGATGAAGAATTTTTCTACACGAATACCAAATGTACGTGCCGCAATGTAATGTCCCCATTCGTGCAGCGATACCAATATTGCTAAGGCCAGAATAAGCTGACCTGCCATTATCAATGTTCCCATTTTATTTTATTAAAAATTAAAGGTGCAAAAATATACTTTTAAGGCTGATTAGCTTAAGCTAAAGAAGAGTATATTGACTAATCTATTTTTTTTTACGCTCAACAGGGATTACCCTTTAATACAGAAAGACGTACTCCCTACATGTTTTATCGGCACATCTTCTTTTATCAAGTGTACTTGCCATATTTCAGTAGGTTTTAATTGTTTTAAGCGGTCAAAAAGAACCTTACAACATTGTTCTATTAATTTAAACTCATCATTCATAACCGACACGACCGTTTCATGTATTTGTTCGTAATTAATGCTAATATCCATCTCATCAAATGATTGGGAACTCGCAATCGTAGAAAACACTTGTACTGAAATAGAATAGAGCCCACCTATTTTTCGCTCGCTTTCATACCATCCGTGATGTGCTTTCACTCTTATTTTATCTATACTTAGAATTGTTTCTAAACTACTGCTCATATCCGTCCTATGTCGACATTAAATTTTACATTTGCAAACATAGTTTTATATACCCAAATGACCTTAGAAGAAATAAATTTGCTTAAGGAAGCAAAGAAAGGACAAGACCGTTTCACGCACCCAGACTTTTACAATATCGATGATCTTCTTTCCGAAGAACATCTTCTAGTAAGAGATAGTGTGCGTAATTACGTAAAAAGAGAACTATCTCCAATTATAGAGGCTTGTGCAGAAAACAATTACTTCCCATCTCACATTATTAAACAACTTGGTGAAGTTGGATGCTTTGGTCCACAAATACCGGCAGAATATGGCGGAGGCGGTCTAGATTACATAAGCTATGGCATTGCTATGCAAGAATTAGAGCGATGTGACAGTGGAATTCGTTCTACTGCCAGCGTACAAGGATCATTAGTGATGTACCCTATTCATAAATTTGGAAGTGAAGAACAAAAACACAAATTCTTACCTAAACTAGCATCTGGAGATATGTTGGGTTGTTTTGGCTTAACTGAGCCCGACCATGGCAGTGACCCCAGTGGAATGACTACTCACTTTAAAGAAGACGGCGATCATATTATCTTAAATGGTGCAAAAATGTGGATCAGCAACGCACCACAAGCAGACATTGCTGTTGTTTGGGCTAAAAACGAAGAAGGTATTATTCACGGCATTATAGTAGAAAGAGGAATGGACGGATTTTCTACACCTACAACGCACGGAAAGTGGAGTTTAAGAGCAAGCATTACGGGCGAATTAGTTTTTGATAATGTACGTATCCCAAAATCCAATATTTTGCCCGGTGTAACAGGTTTGAAAGGTCCTTTAACATGTCTTAATTCTGCAAGATACGGAATAAGCTGGGGCGCAATTGGTGCGGCTATGGATTGTTATGAAAGCGCCAGGAGGTATGCTGCCGAAAGAAAACAATTTGGTAAACCTATTGGGGGATTTCAATTACAACAAAAAAAATTAGCAGAAATGCTGACCGAAATTACAAAAGCTCAATTATTAGCTTGGAGATTAGGTGTTCTTAA
>DGBH01000103.1:11243-14361 GCA_002384205.1 Bacteroidetes bacterium UBA4009 | reverse complement strand
TATTGGGCATGGAAATAACTGGAGAAAATGCATTTACGTAGTTTTGGTGTTCTACTTGGAATCTGTTTTGTTTTTAGTAGTAATGCGACTAAACTGCCAAAAAGTTATGAAAAAACTCCGGTTCTTATACATCTTTCAGCAGTAAAGCAGCACGACAGCATAGGCTTTAATGTGGTAAAAGCACTGCAAGAATTAATCTACCCCAAATTGCTTACAGGAGATCTTGCCCTTTGGGAAGGCAGTGATAAAAAGAAAATCGTAGGATCCCAAAACTTTATGGCCCAAGAGCGAAATGCATTAGTTCCTTTTGTAAGTAGCAATGATTTATTCATACATGAATACTGGGATATTTTCAATAAAACATTCACCTCTGAGCTTAAAGGATTTTCATTTACGGGGAGCACTAAAGCAGGTAAAAAAATTAACTACGGCTATGTAGATATTCAAGATATCTCTAATCTGCTAAAAAACTCAATAATACCGGCTAATGCTAGCGGTTCAGCAGAGATAAGCTATTGGAATGCCTTGCACAGCAAAACATATTGTTGCCATCTAGTGCAATTCGGAAATAACAATTTCAGGACCAATCCTAGAGCGTCATTACAACTCCAATATCAAGCTTTACAGGACCCCAGTATTAATCGAGATTTAGCTAAAATATCACCTGTTAAGAAAATTAAGTACAAAGTGCTGGCACCCGACATTAACTTGAATATTGAGAATAAAAACTTCTACAGCATTTTCACTGAAAGCATAAATAATAACAAACAAACTATTTTAAATAATTCAGTATCAAAACATTTTCAAACTACCCTATTGCTCCCATGGAGAATAGATCAAATTAGTATTCTTGAAAAATGGAGTAAATACAAAAACATTCCATTTCAAGAACTGGTATCTATCGAACTTATTATTGATAAACAAGTAATTACATTATCATCAAAACAGCTAGAAGAATTGGCAATTACGATAAATTTGCAATCTTTAGAAGAATATATAAGCGAAAAGAGATTTACTTTTTTACTGGAGGAAATCAATACACAAGAGATAGCCCCTCAACAATCAGAAACATACTATAAGGCACTTCAAACAAATCCTTGGAATAAGATAACACACTAATAATGAATAAAATAAAATTTGGAACGGATGGATGGAGAGCTATAATTGCTCAAGAATATACTACTGACAATGTTGCTCGAGTTGCTTATGCAACTGCGAAATGGATAAAAAATACATCAGAAAATCACAGTGCCGTTATAGGTTATGATTGCAGATTTGCAGGTCAATTATTTACCGAAACTACAATATCTGTACTCATTAAAGAGGGTATAAAAGTATATACATCAGAAAATTTTGTGTCTACGCCTATGGTGTCACTCTCTACCCTAAAACACAAGGCATTTGCAGGTATCGTTATCACCGCTAGTCACAATCCGCCAAGTTATAATGGCTTTAAAATCAAAGCACATTATGGAGGCCCTGCCATACAAGATGAAATCGATGCCGTTGAAATTTTGATACCCGCTAGTCACGAAGTAACCATTCTCTCTATGGAAGAACTTAAAAAGAGTGACTTGGTTGAAATTATTGATATGGAGCAAGAATATATAGACCATGTAGAAGCTAATTTTGATATTGACGCCATTAAAAATAGTGGAATTAAATTTGGTTACGATGCCATGTACGGTGCAGGACAAAATGTAATCCGAAGAATATTGCCTGACACTTATCTGATGCATGCAGAATACAACCCTAGTTTTATGGGGCAAGCTCCTGAGCCTATTGCACGTAACTTAAAACCATTTGCCGAGCATATACGAAACAGTGACATATCTTGTGGCCTTGCTACAGATGGAGATGCTGACAGGATTGGCTTGTTAGATGAAAATGGTGATTTTGTAGATTCACATCATATAATTTTATTACTAATTAGATACCTAGTTGAAATGAAAGGGGTAAAAGGAAATGTATATACTAGTTTCAGTTGTACGTCTAAAATTAAAACCCTTTGCGATCATTATGGCTTAAAAAACACGGTCACTAAAATAGGATTTAAGTACATCTGTAAAGAGATGATTGAAAATGATGCTTTGCTTGGAGGCGAAGAAAGTGGAGGAATAGCGGTAAGTACGCATATTCCAGAGCGTGATGGCATCTGGATGGGACTCATACTATGGGAGTATATGGCAAAAACAGGTAAAACCTTGAATGAGCTTATATATGAAGTATATGAAATTACCGGATCATTTGCCATGGACAGATACGACTTACACGTACCCGAAGAACAAAAACTAGCGATTATTCAAAAGTGCACCGCTAAAGAATATGCACATTTTGGTAATTACCTTGTGACCGGACATGAATCTATAGACGGTTTTAAATTTTTACTAAATGACGGTAACTGGGTAATGATACGCCCAAGCGGCACCGAACCACTTCTTAGAGTGTATGCTCAAGCCCCAACGACTGTAGATGTAATAAAAATACTAGATGCTACTAAAGCAACTATCCTTTCGTAATGTTCTAACCTCGAGTTTACTTGTTTTTACTGTCATTTGCCATGCGCAGGACAGTACTCAATATAGCCTGCGTAAAAAGCTCGTAATCGGAAGTAATACGATTGCCTATAGCGCGCTAATAATTGGTCTTAACAACCTTTGGTATAAAGACTATCCCACATCTGCCTTTCACTTTCATAATGACAATAAAGAATGGCTGCAAATGGATAAAGTAGGTCATGCGTTTAGTTGTTATAACGAAGGAGTTGCCGGTATAGAAATGATGAAATGGGCGGGATATACTCAAAAACAATACTCTATCATTGGTGGTTCATATGGATTTTTTATTCAAAGTAGCGTAGAAGTACTTGACGGATTTTCAGCAGAATGGGGTGCTAGCACGGGCGATGTTATGGCAAATGCCATAGGGGCTGGACTAGCTATATCGCAGAGCCTTGGTTGGGATGAACAACGTATACGTTTGAAATATTCTTTTCATCATTCTCCTTATGCCGCATACAGACCAAACGTTTTAGGGAGAAGTATCCCAGAAAGAATACTTAAAGACTATAACGGGCAAACGTATTGGCTTTCTGCCAATTTACATTCATTTTACAAAG
>DGBH01000103.1:10526-11174 GCA_002384205.1 Bacteroidetes bacterium UBA4009 | reverse complement strand
ATAAACTCATTTGCACCAAATAGTAAGTGGCCAAGATGGATTAACTTAGCCATAGGATATGGTGCTGACGGAATGGTTGGAGGAAATGACAACACGTTCACAAGACAAGGCCTATCGTATGACTTTACTTCAGCTTTTAAACGTAGTAGACAATTTTATATTTCACCAGATATAGACTTTACGCGTATCCAAACCAAACGGAAAGGAATTCATTCATTGCTAGTTATAGCAAACTGCATTAAATTTCCTATGCCCTCGCTTGAGTACCATACAGAAAAGGGTATTAGGGGACACTGGATTATGTTTTAAACCTACAAGTCTTACTATTATAAGAATTAGAAACGTCTTAAATCACCAGCATGTTTAGGGTCCAATTTCATCTCATACCTGCGCCAAGTACCTTTTTCAAATTTAAGCATGTCATATGTTCCGTCCGGCACATAATTTTCGTAACGCCCCACTAAAAGTGGATTTAATGGCACAAGATGTGCGAATACTACGGCATCCAAGTCGCTATCGTACCTGCAAAGCATGGATGTATTATCGCTAAAATCAAAAATTAAACGTGAGACTAAATCTCCATCTAAATTAAATATTTCGTTACCAAAGTGAGGCCGATTATTTTCATCAAACCAAAGTACATCAATA
>DGBH01000103.1:406-10478 GCA_002384205.1 Bacteroidetes bacterium UBA4009 | reverse complement strand
TTCTGCGTCATGATAAATGCGATGTGTCGCTTTGATAAAATCTTTCTTATCCGCTTCATAAATATTTACAAACGATTGCGGGTTTATATCAAACCAAAGTACATCAATAATTTTTCGGTTGGTTTTATCGTCTTGCCCATCCCAACCAAAGGTTAAGTAATAATCTTTCTTTTTCCATACGTAATGATGAATTTGATAATAGAGAGCACCCATCCAATGCCTGTTATCAAATTCACCGTACGTTATATCTCTATTGTAGTCCGAACTATCATACAACCCAAATAACACAAGACTATCGTTGCTGTTCATCTGAATGGCACCAAAATACATGTATCTGCCACTATCAAGTAATAAGTTCCAAGTGAATATTCTAAACTTATTATCATCTGGGCGTATAGCTGATACCGTTTTTAACGAGCTAAAATCATAATCAAATGAATTAGGCACCTTCAATGCTTCTTTGAGTGTTTGAACAAAATAGAAGCAACTTGTAATTCGCTCAACCTTGTCTGTACCATTGATTATATTATTACTTAATCCTTCTAATTGAATCTCGAAATTTTGAATACTATCCACATAAACGGAATCCATTTCTGCATTTACCCGCCGCTGAGCACTGGCACTGAAACACCAAAAACATAATAAAAGTATAAAACCCGCACGCATCATTGGTTTAACGGCTTTATATTCATTTTCGTACCTCGGTAGATAATCAACGTTATATATTTTTAATAACCATGGCGCTGGCACCGCCTCCTCCATTACAGATTGCTGCGGCTCCTATCGTTCCTCCATTCTGTTTCAAGACGTTAATAAGCGTTACCAAGATACGTGCTCCTGAAGCGCCTAAGGGATGACCTAAAGCAACAGCTCCTCCATTGACGTTTACTTTAGTAGGATCTAAATCAAGGATTTTATTATTAACCAAAGCCACTACGGAAAATGCTTCGTTTAACTCAAATGCATCTACATCCTCTAGACTGCATCCTGCTCTTTGCAACGCTATGGGTAAAGCTTTGGCTGGTGCCGTAGTAAAGAACTCTGGTTCATGAGCGGCATCCGCAAAAGACAATACTTCCGCAATGGGTGTTAAACCAAGCTCATTCATTTTTTCTTCACTTACCAATATTATACAAGCAGCACCATCATTTATGGTACTTGCGTTGGCTGCAGTTACGGTCCCATCACTTCCAAACGCTGGTCTTAGTGACGGTATTTTATCAAACATCACATTGGCATATTCTTCGTCATCAGACATGATAATAGGGTCACCTTTACGTTGAGGAATTGGAACCGGGATTATTTCGTCTCTAAACTTACCTGTTTCTACGGAAGCTGCTGTTTTTTTGTATGAATTTATAGCATACTCATCTTGCTCTTCTCTGCTAATATTATGAATTTTTGCGGTATTATCCGCTGCAGATCCCATCATATAATCATTATACACATCCCGCAAACCATCATGTGCTAAACCATCAATAACCGTAAAATTACCATACTTATATCCTGCTCTGGAGCCAGGTAAGTAATGGGGTACTTGACTCATATTTTCCATGCCTCCAGTCACCACGATGTGGTTATGCCCGAGCATAATAGATGATGCTCCTAGTGCTACTGATTTCATACCACTCGCACAGACTTTATTTATAGTAGTACATGGTGTTGTATTAGGTAGTCCAGCAAAGATAGCCGCTTGCCGAGCTGGCGCTTGTCCAATTCCTGCTTGAAGTACGTTACCAAAGAAGACCTCATCTACATCAGTTGATTTAATTCCAGATTTTTCTAAGGCTCCTTTTATGGCAATTGCGCCCAGCTTAGGTGCACTTATTCCGCTTAACTTACCATTAAAACTACCCATTGGGGTACGAACGGCTGCTACTACATATACTCGTTTCATTCTGCACGAAAATAGACTTTTGAAGTCATATATGCGTGTGCGCTAATTAAAACAGTTGTTGTTTAAATCCTATGCGAAGCCCCGTAGCGTATTGATTTTGAGTGATTGGAGACGGTTTTTTAAGCGTGGAATTTAAAGTGTATTTAAATTGTGGATTGATAAACAATTCCAGACGTTCGCCTACATACTGACTCACAGTAACCCCCACTTCACTTCCCACTCCAAATTTGGTAAAAATTTCTTCTTTTCTATTTAGCCAATAATAATAATCTGTCTCAAAATCATACACCAGGGCATTTACATGATCCATTTTTTGAAAGTTCAAACCTAAATCCATTGTTACTCTTGACTTCTCAAAAGACTTTATTGCAATATTTAAGCCTACCGGCACTTCAATGAATGAATAATTATTGGTGTAGGGGATATTATTTGCTCTATCTTGAGGATCGAAACGCTCATAAAGCGCACATCTACCCATAAAATGGGCAGCTTCGTAATTTGGATTTTCAGGATCAGCCGTTCTTACCATTATTTGTTCGCCATAGTTGGCATAATGTATACCTGAAAAAATACTAATTTTATCATTTAGTGTTCGGCCTATATCTACTCCAATAGTATACGACGTAATAGGCTTATCTGTTTGATTACGTGAGCTTTCTGTAAGTCCAAATGTATAAATATAATCATCGTCTTGAGCAATACTCGCTACCTGAGATGCGTCATAACTAAACGTCCGATAATTGAGTGTAGGTGTAAAGCTTAACCCCACATACCACTTCCCTTTTTTAGGTAACATATCTGGATTTATGAGATAATCACTCTCTATCTTAGCATAATATTTTTGCAATTGCTTACTTTGAATCAACGAGTTAATAGTCACATTATCTATTAAGCTAAGGTTAAACAATTCATTTGCATATATAGAATTTGCTCTGACTTCACTATTCCCAGAAGACTGTATAGTCATTCGTTTAGGCGGCAATGCAGGTATAAGTAGTTTTTTAAGATTCGCCAGTAGAATTGAACTTTGGTCCGTAAGCGAAGAGCCTGAGACCGTTCCGGCAGACATTTTAAGTGCATTCGCATTTTTTATTTGTCTCGCGGCATCCTCCGTTTGCCATAGTTTACCTATGTTAAAATCAAAATCACGGAATGATTTACCTGTAACTAAGCTATAGGTTTGAAAGAATAAGAGGGCAATACCTAGTAATACTGCAGGGACAATAGCCCAATAGACCAATCGTGACTTACCGCTTACTAATTTTTTGATATGGTATAAACCAACTAACACACTTATTCTTCGCCACGAAAATAGAAGAATAAGTCATTATTGGTCCAGACTGAAAAATGGTTTTACCAAAAAATGAGAATGCGAACCTCCAAATTAGGGTTGAAGTCTTTTTACACTCCACCTTCCATTCTCAAAATAGTACAAAATTCTGTCATGCAACCTATTTTCTCTTCCTTGCCAAAATTCAATTTCCACAGGTTTTATCTCATACCCTCCCCAGTGGTTTGGTTTTGGAATTACCTCGTTATTAAATTTTTTAAGATAGTAATCTAACTTAGCATCTAAATCTTCCCTAGAGCTAATTTCACTACTTTGGTCCGAAACCCAGGCCCCTATTTGGCTGCCTTTAGGTCGTGAATTAAAATATTCGCGAGATTCTTGTTCACTTATTTTAGACGCTGCTCCTCTAACAATTACTTGTCTTTCCTGGGCAATCCATGGAAATAGAATAGTACAATTTACATTTTTATCGAGTTGGTTACCTTTGTTACTAGTATAGTTCGTAAAGAATACAAAGTGACTATCTCGAACATCTTTCAGCAAGACAATTCTAGAATCTACGCTGTTATCATTTACAGTAGAGAGCACCATGGCATTCGCTTCTGCAATCAGTGGTTCTTCAACGGCATCTGCAAACCAATCTCCAAATAAGGCAAAAGGCTGTAAAGGCAAATTCGCTTCCAATAAAGCGTCCTTTGTATAATTTTTTCGGAGATCTTTCACTAGCGTCTAAATGGCATTTTTGCAGGTCTTCCTCCTCCATTATTATTCATCATCTTCATCATTTTACGCATTTCATCAAACTGTTTAATAAGCTTATTTACTTCGGTAACAGAGGTGCCACTACCCTTTGCAATACGCGTCTTTCTACTTCCGTCTAGCGTCTCAGGATTTTGTCTTTCATACGTAGTCATACTTTGTATAATAGCTTCAATACCTTTAAAACTGTCGTCATCTATATCAATATCTTTAATAGCCTTTCCTACACCAGGTATCATTGCCATAAGATCTTTGATATTCCCCATCTTTTTGATCTGATTTAACTGCTTTAAAAAATCCTCAAAATCAAATTGATTTTTTCGCATTTTCTTTTGAAGTTTAGCTGCTTCCTCCGCATCAAATGTATTCTGCGCTCGCTCTACAAAAGAAACGATATCACCCATTCCCAGAATTCGACTTGCCATCCTGTCTGGATAGAAAACATCTAATGCATCTAATTTTTCACCTGTACTTACAAATTTTATTGGCTTATTTACAATGGATTTAATAGAAATGGCAGCACCACCTCTTGTATCACCATCCATTTTAGTTAGAACAACACCATCAAAATCCAACTTATCATTGAATGCTTTTGCAGTATTAACAGCATCTTGACCCGTCATTGCATCCACTACAAAAAGTATTTCCTGTGGTTTTAGCTCCAATTTAAGATTACTGATTTCTGTCATCATCGCCTCATCTATACTCAAACGTCCAGCGGTATCAATGATGACTACATTATGCTGATTTGCTTTAGCATGCTTAATTGCATCCTGAGCAATGCTTACTGGATTCTTGTTTTCTTCATTTGCAAATACACTTACCCCAACTTGCTCACCTAATACTTTTATTTGATTTATAGCTGCAGGTCTATACACATCGCAAGCTACCAGCAATGGATTTTTGCCCTTTGATTTAAGATAACTAGCCAACTTGCCCGAAAAAGTAGTTTTTCCCGAACCTTGTAATCCAGCAATTAATATGATTGCAGGACTACCTGTTAAGTTTATGGGCTTAGACTCACCACCCAAAAGCAACACTAGTTCATCGTTTACAATCTTCGTTAATAATTGGCCAGGAGCTACACTCGTCAACACATTTGCTCCAATAGCCTTTTCTTTCACTGTGTTAGTGAAATCTTTAGCTATTTTAAAACTAACGTCAGCATCTACTAAGGCACGTCTGATCTCTTTTACCGTTTCAGCTATATTAAGCTCAGTAAGTTTTGAGTGACCTTTTAGGGTTTGAAATGCTTTGTCTAGACGGGATGATAAATTTTCGAACATTCTTAATTAAAGTGTGGGGCAAATTTATCTAAAAAAGAACTTGGACAGAATATAACATGCAATTTGTTCCCGTTATGGGTGTCTTATTCCCCTTTAGCCAACTAATTAAATGGTTAAAGTCCTTGAATTTTAATATTTTCGTTGGCTATAAACCATGAAATATTTAGTCCTTTTATCTGTAATCTTAATTGCCGCATGTACATCTACGTCTGACCGCCTAAAAGAAGCTGAGTCTTTATACAAACTCGCCCTAGAAAACAAAGATCCTTCGTTAGCACGTGTAGCACTATGTCAGATTATGCTTATTGATTCTAATATCCCCGCTTACCAAGACTCCTTAGCTAGACTTTATATAGCTTCTAGTAACTTTGAAACAGGATTGAGATATGCCGAAAAAGTATGCAAGAACGGCCCTTGTGAAAATATCCTAAAAGAAAATATGGCAGCAGCCTATCAACAACTTGGAAAGAATGATGAAGCCGAAAAAATAATTAAAGGTTTAATCGCTGATAGTAAAGATAACAAGTACTTATTTCAACAATTATTAATTTATTTTAACGCGGGAAAGACTACCTCATTTGATAGTTTGAGTAGCGCTATGCTTCAACAAATAGAAATAGACTCCACCATGGCAAAAACCATTGTGCCGATTGTAGCGCCTTCATCTGGTGGTGATCAGATGGTCCCCATCAAAGCGGCGGTTTATTTCCTAATTGGAAACAATGCTCTGAATACCACACGTGACATTAATAAAGGAGTAGAGTATATGCAGTTAAGCTTAAAAGAATTTGCTCCCTTTGAAATGCCTCGTTATGTTTTACAGCAAGTAGAGCAATTAATGGCACAACAAGGGCGCTAAGCAAGTTATTTCTTTTGCCAGATAACTTCTTGCATGCCATCTAAGCGAAGGTACTCTCTACTCAGCACAAATAAATAATCGCTTAGTCTATTCAGAAATCGTATGTGAATGAGGTATTCTTCATTTTCGAGCGTAACCACTCTTCGCTCGGCACGACGACAGATACATCGTGCTAAGTGGGTATGAGCGCTTAATACGCTGCCTCCCGGTAAGATAAAGTTCTTAAGTCTAGGTAATCCCTCGTTTAAACGATCTATCTCTTTCTCAATTAGTAAAATATCCTCTTCAGAAATAGTGGGCAATTCAAAATCCAGATCCCCTTCTGAAGCTAAAACACTTCCTATATTGAATAATTTATGCTGTATGTCTTGTAAAAAGGCAACATAAACGGCATCCTCTGCTGCAACTATCCCTATTGCTGAATTTAACTCATCAACAGTACCGTAAGCTTCAATTTGTGCATTATCTTTACTAACTCTTGTTCCTCCTACTAACGAAGTTTGTCCTTTATCCCCTGTTTTAGTATAAATCTTCACGATGTTTTCTTGTTTTTTAATTTAGATAACACTTAACTGGCTAGCAAGTTTTCCATCCCGCATTCGAATTGTTCTTTTGGCGTATTTCGCAATATCTTCTTCGTGTGTAACCATCACCACTGTGTTGCCTTCGTCATGTATAGCTTGAAACAAATGCATAATCTCAGAACTACTTTTACTATCCAAATTTCCAGTCGGCTCATCTGCCAAAACGATACTTGGATTATTGATCAATGCTCTCGCTATAGCTACTCGTTGACGTTGTCCGCCACTTAATTCATTAGGTTTATGATCACCTCTATCGCCAAGTCCTACTTTTTCAAGGACCGCTTGAGCTCTTTCTAGTCGTTCTTTTTTGGCTACGCCTGCATATACAAGCGGCAATGCTACATTTTCGAGTGCGGAAGTTCGAGGCAATAGATTAAATGACTGAAACACGAATCCTATTTCTACATTCCTTACGTTGGCTAATTCGTCGTCGGACATATCGCTCACATCTTGTCCGTTCAATAAATATATACCAGAAGTGGGAGAATCTAAACAACCTATCACATTCATAAGAGTAGATTTACCAGAACCTGAAGGCCCCATTAATGCAACATACTCTCCTTTTTCGATACTACACTCTAATCCGTTTAAGGCATTAATAGTGGTCGTACCCATTTGATATTTTTTAAAGATATTCTTTAAGTCGATAAGCGCCATTATTTTGTAATTACTTTAGGCACTTTAAAATAATCTGAATCAGCGGATGGCGCATTTTTCAAGGCGTCACTTTTATTCATCCCTGATTTAACAACGTCTTCTCTTAGCACATTTTGTTCGTTATTCATATAGATCAACGGTTCTACACCTTCGGTGTTCACTTCTCTAAGTTTATCACAAAAGACAATAATGCGACCCAAATCTGCTTTAATAGCTTCTTTATCTTCCACATTAAACTCTAAGCGGGAAAGGTGCGCCAAATCAGCTATTTTTTTATCATCTATTATCATAAACCATTCATTTCATTAAACTTTGCTTCAATAATACCATACACTTGCTCTGCAAGTGCTAATTCATCTCCGGGTTTTAGATTTTCGGTAGGAATAGGTCGATGAATATGCATTCTCATCCTGCCTGGTGTGCCCGCAGGTATCCATTCGCCACAAGGAAGTCTTCGCCAATTATCTGGCAAGGTAACCGGGACTACCTCAATACCATGTTCTATCGCCATTTTAAATGGACCTAGTTTAAAATCTCGCATTTTGGGTACTTGTGGACCAATGCCCCCTTCAGGAAAGTTGAGTAAGCTGATTCCTGATTTTAATTTTTTATTCGCCAAATAATAGGCACGTTTTGATCCTTCATTAGATGATCTATCCACTGGCATATCGAGCGTTCTAAAGAATATGCCAAATAATGGTATTCTCGATAGTTCCTTTTTAGCCATAAAACTAAAAAAATAAGGCATCTGTGTATTTACCGAGATGATGTCAAAATAGGAAAAATGATTCGGTGTAAAAATATACGTTTTATCTAGTTTCAACTCCTCATCTTTCGTCGTTTTCCCGTACAACCCTGTTACAGCCATTAGCATTTTTCCCCAAACTCTGCGCAGTTTATGGGCTTGTGGATACCATTTAGGTTTGGATAATAACACCACAAAAAAGGGATACAGCACTAAAAATATGAGGATAAAACATATAAAAAAATATACGGACCAAATATATCGAGGTAGCTTGCGTATCAACCTTTTAGGTATTCTGAAAGTTTGTGTACTTGTATGTTTAAAAAATCAGCAAGAAGTTTTTCTGCCATCATTTTCATCATAAAATTAAGATCAGCATTAATTATGGCTTCTACTTCTGAGGTGTTTGCATCTATGGCAACTATATTCCAATGTATGTCAAATTTAAAAGGCACCTTATTTTGCGGAACCATAATTATTGTAGTCGGGCTATTTCTTTCGGTGATGGCAAGTTCTACACTACCAATTCCTTCAATATCCAGCTTAGCTGTATCGTCTGTTGCTTCAAATGACCGTACCTTGCTTGGCATAAGTACTTGGTAATTTGCGGGGATAGACAAGTAGTTGAACACTTCGACCGCCCCTTTACTTATCGTCGATTTATTGCTTTTTATCTCTACCATGTTTATTGTTTATACATCATATTCGTTCCTATAAACGCCGCCATGAGAATTGAAATAATAAGTCCAGACACCAAGCTACTTCCTAAGCAAATCATGATGTAACCCATCGGTTTATATTGCGCAGAAATTTGTTGCTTCACGGTTTTTAGCTCCATAGGTTTATCCGCTGGCTTTACGTTATCGTCTTGTTGCACTTTAAGTGCAGCTTGCTCAAAAGATTCATTCACTTTTACTTGATAAAAAGCTCCGTCAGGAGCATAAAGTGCTAAAAATGCGATAATCATTATGGCCGCTCGTACCATTGAAATCAATATACCACTAAGCAGTGTTCTAGCTATACTTATTTGACCGCCAAGTAATTTTTTGGTGAGTATTAAACCTGCTCCCAAACAAATAACTAGAACGGCAATTTTGCTAACATACATAGCTACCGCATTCGAGTTAACACTACTAAAAAACAGAAATTCCAGCAATGCGCACAGTAGCCCTGCTAGAATTCCAAAAATCCAAATTGATTTCTGCATTATTTAAGTAAAATATTACCCTTCGGTGTTTCCTCTTCTCGTAAATTCATCAAAATCATATTCCGGCATTAAATCACTTTTTACGTAATTTACCGTTTCTGTAAATGCTTCGTTGAATTTATTAAAATCTTCTTTGTACAAGAATATTTTGTGTTTCACATATCCACCATCTTCAAATTTACGAGTACTTTCTGTAATGGTAATATAATACTCCTCGCCTCGCGTCGCCTTCACATCAAAAAAATAAAAAATGACGCTCCTCGCCTTGCTTTTAATACAAGTAAACATAACCGAAAAATTAAAGGTCGCGCCAGACAGCAGTTATGAAACCGGAGTCCTCATTGGCTCGTTTCTTCCATTCGTTTTATTGGTTGGAGTTGCCTATTGGATGTATTATAGGGCAAAAAAAGCAGGCGATAAGAAGTAGAATGTATTAAATTTACAGTCAAAATAAAACAGAATGAGCAAAATCAGAATCACAAAAAAATTTAGTTTCGAAACCGGCCACGCCTTATACGGTTATGACGGGAAGTGTAAAAACGTTCACGGACATAGTTATAAANNTAGATTATTTTAACTATTTTTTATTTTAACCCTCGATTGAATTCACAATTTGCTTTTCGAATAATGCAGCATATACTCCATTTTTACCTAGTAAAAATTCATGGTTACCTTGCTCTATTACCTTGCCTTGATCTAAAAAAATGATTTCACTACAATCCTGGATAGACGAAATTCGATGACTAATATTGATAAAAGTTTGCTCTTTACCCCACTTTTTTAAGCT
>DGBH01000103.1:0-129 GCA_002384205.1 Bacteroidetes bacterium UBA4009 | reverse complement strand
AATTGCTGTTCGCTGTTTCTGACCACCGCTTAATGTGATTCCTCTCTCCCCTAGAATAGTTTCTAATCCATTAGGGAACCCCTTTATTTCTTCTGTTAAACTAGCAGTAGCAACGGCTTGTTCCAAATT
>DGBH01000070.1 GCA_002384205.1 Bacteroidetes bacterium UBA4009 | reverse complement strand
CTCCGTATCTGGTTGGCTCCAGCCCTTTAGGACCACCGATTTCTTTTTTTTGCTTGGTTGATTGTTTTGTCTCTTCTAATTTTTTTCTTAATTCAGCTTCTTGCAAAGATTGATTTGCCTGTTTTTCAAATAATGAATTCATAAATTAAGCCTTATTAAATTGAATGATTTTTAAAAATTCTTCTGCAACATTCCTCCATTTTAATTGCATGGAGTTAATTACAATTTCATGATCTAAATTTTTAAGTTCTGGAGCAATAGGTGCCCAGAAATAAAGAGCCTCCGAACTGGTCTTAAAGGGGTTGTCTTTATAAAAAGAGTTCCAGCTCAAATTCTGGAAGCGCTCTTCAAACCCTTTAATACCTTTTTCATAAATATCTTCAGGCAGTGGGTGTGCGCTATCTTTGAGCTCATGATCCAAAATACTACGATACATATCTTTAGCGTGCTGATTATTCTCGTATCCATTTTTTACATAAAGAAAAGAAAAGCTAAAAAAAGTTAAATCTTGAATGGCAACAACGTAAATATTCCATTTGGCGATATTGATGGACCTAACAAAATCGTCATTGTCATACATTTTCACATAATTGGTCCCTATTCTGGTTTTTAAATAACCAAACAAAGTCTCTTGGGTAATAAAGGCTGACTTTCTTTGAATGTAGTCTTGAAGAATTTCAAGATTTTGAATTTTTTTCTCGCCCAATGCTACGGCAAGAAAAGGTTTTATTACAAACAGTTTAAGATATTTGTGAGTCTCAAGCAAAACTTGGCCCAAATCAATATCTCTTATTTTTTTAAACATTGTGCATTCTCTATAGCAAAAAGGCATTCTGTTTACACTTTTAAAGAGAAAAGCTTGTTTTTAAACAAAAATTTAACAAATATTATGAGACATTTTGACTTTGATTTAAGAGAAAAGTTGGGTAGGGTCTACATTAATTAATAATTAACAAGGGGGAAAATCAATGGCATCAGCTAAACAAGAAGCGCATTGGAATGATACTAAGGGGCTAATGAGAATTACATTGGCAATTTGGTTCTTCTTTTCAATCGTTATTTTTATGTTCGGTCATGATTTGAACTCCGTTAAGGTTCCTTTGTTGGGATATCCATTAAGTTATTACATGACGGCGCAAGGTTCTCTTGCTGCGTTTGTAATTTTAATTTTTTGGTTTGCTGGCAAACAGGAAGCTATCGATCGGAAGCACGGGTTTAGTGATGCCGAAAGGACGGAGGATTAAATTATGTTTAAAGGTAAATTTATAGATAACCTTCCAAAGATTTATGGATTGTACACTGGGGGATTTGCATTATTTTTTATAATAATGATGATCGCTGAGAAAAACGGTGCATCTGCTAAATCAATTGGAGTCATGTTTCTGTCATTCACGATCGCGATTTATGCGCTGATCGGTGTATTGTCACGAACCATGCAAGTAAGTGAGTACTATGTCGCTGGTCGAGAAGTGCCTACTGTATTCAACGGAATGGCTACGGCTGCAGACTGGATGTCTGGAGCTTCATTCGTTGCAATGGCGGGTGGTATTTATTACGGCGGATATACTTATATGGCGTTCTTAGTGGGATGGACAGGCGGATACGTTCTGGTCTCTACACTACTTGCTCCATACTTGAGAAAATTCGGTTGTTACACGGTTCCCGATTTCATCGGAACTAGATACGGTGGAAACATTGCACGTCTCTGCGCAGTCGTAGTTTTGGTGTTAGCGTCGTTCACGTATGTGACAGCTCAAATTAACGCAACTGGTACAATTGCTTCTAGAGCACTTGATATTCCTTTCACTTCAGGAGTATGGATTGGTCTAGTAAGTATATTGCTTTGCTCAATGCTTGGCGGAATGAGAGCGGTTACCTGGACCCAAGTGGCTCAGTACATCGTTCTGATTGTTGCCTACCTACTTCCAATTTTTTGGATTTCATGGAAAAGCGGTTTCGGTATCTTCCCTCACTTTCAATTAGGTGAAGAAGTTGCTAAAATTGCTGCATTAGAAGCACAATTTGGACTAGTCAAAAACAGTGCGGCTGCAATTAAAGCTGCTGGAGTTCCTGGGGGATTGTCTTATATTTCTGTTCCTCATTCGGCTGCTCCTGCAGGTGCAATGGCTGCATGGAAATATATATCGTTAGCGATTTGTATGATGGTAGGAACAGCTTCTTTACCTCACATCCTAATGAGATATTTCACTACTCCAAACGTAACGTCGGCTAGAAGATCAGTGGCTTGGTCATTGTTCTTTATCTTCTTGCTGTACTTCTCAGCACCTATGTTAGCTACTCTATCAAAAATTCAATTGATAGATCCTAGCTTGCCAACTTCGATTATTGGAAAACCAATTGATCAAGTTATGGCGATTGAATGGGTGAAAAACTGGATCCATGTGAAGCAAGCATTTATTGCTGACTTCAATAAAGATGGAATACTTCAGTTGAATGAGTGGTTCATGCGAGGTGACGTTGTTGTTTTGGCTACGCCAGAAGTTGCTGGATTACCATATGTAGTTTCAGGATTAGTTGCTGCCGGAGGAATGGCAGCTGCGATGTCTACTGCAGATGGATTGATTCTTGCAATTGCAAACGCTTTGTCTCATGACATTTACTACAAAATGATTGATCCAAAAGCAGACGTTAGAACAAGGTTACTTGTTGCTCGTATATTACTAGTCGTAATTGGAGCTTTAGGAGCGTACATCGCTTCAATGAGATTGACCTCAATTCTAGGTGCTGTTGCTTGGGCATTCGATTTTGCAATGTCAGGTCTATTCTTCCCACTAGTACTAGGTGTATGGTGGAAGAGAGCTACAAGACAAGGTGCGATCGCAGGAATGGTTCTTGGATTAGCTAGTGGAACTGCATATTTAGTGCACGTTGCTCCAGCGTTCAATAACAATACTCCTTGGTTGGGTATTGATCATTTACGATTTGGTATCATCGGTGCTATAGTATGCTTAGTTGCAATGGTTGTTGTATCTTTAGCTACTGAAGAGCCTGATAGTGCTACTCAGAAAATGGTTGATGAAGTCCGTATACCAAGCGGTAGATCAATCCTCGGAAAACACTAAATAGTATACTTTAAGGGGCGGTTTTCTAATCGCCCCTTAATACAATCCTTCCTCCAACCCCATGCAAATACCAATTTACATCCTTGTTTTAGACTACATTTTAGGAGTTATTATGTGGACGCTCATTGGTAGATCCGCAATGGGCCTTTTCCAAAAAGAAGATTCTGAATTCTTTTTTATGAAAGCTTTTGTTAAATTTACCAACCCAGTTATTTCTGTTTTTAGATTAATCACACCAAGCTTTATTATCAGACCCATGGTTCCTTTATATGTGGCTTGGTTCTTTTATATGTTTAGATTTTATTTCATGCCTTATGCCTTGGGATACTCGGTCATGGGTATGCTTTCGTTTCCATTGGAGAGTGAAATCACTCAAGCGCTAGTTGCCCTTTTTTCTAAGAGTCACTAAACCATTCACAGACCTTATTTGAGTAAATTTTTTTTGTTTTTTTCTTTATTAGGATTATAAGTAATTGATCTAATAAATGACAAAATCGATAAAAATAG
>DGBH01000087.1:11994-12956 GCA_002384205.1 Bacteroidetes bacterium UBA4009 | reverse complement strand
AAGTTGGATGTTACGATGGAAAACTACCTAAGATGGCATTTTACCTCTGGAAAGCGTAAGTTGAATCTAGGCTAGTATTAGCGGCCAGTAGGGCAGTCACAACCTCTGCTCGGGCCTTTGTATCTGTAGTGCTTTTTAGCTTTACAGCTGTCAAAAATCAAGATAAGGCTTAAGCCTAATAAAACAATAGCAAAGGTTTTTTTCATTTGGTAACGCGAAAGTAAAACGGAACTAACAATGAGTTAGTACATTTGTCCAAATTTTATGAAAGAAACCATTCAAACAATGCTAAAGGGTGCAGCTATGGGTGTAGCAGAGGTTATTCCTGGCGTATCTGGAGGAACATTAGCATTTATCACAGGAATTTACGAGCGATTGCTGAAAGCTATCAGTGCTATCAATTTAGATTTGATTCATGTTTTTAAGGATGGAGGTGTCAAAGCAGTGTGGCAAAAAATGGATGGTGCTTTTTTACTCAAGTTACTCTCGGGTATGGGCATAGGTTTTATACTGGGACTTAAAATAATAGTAGGTCTGCTGGAAACACATCCAGTACATATTTGGAGCTTTTTCTTTGGTTTAATTTTGGCCAGCATCCCAATGATAGGTAAAGAAGTGAAAAAATGGGGATTTTTAGAAATAGTGCTTGTTATAGTGGGCACAGTGCTTGTTTATTGGGTTACCGTTGCGGCACCTTCACAAGGAAGTGAGCATTTACTCATGGTTTTTGTAGCAGGTGTAATAGGTGTTTCTGCGCTTATGTTACCTGGTTTGTCAGGTAGTTTTGTGCTTTTGCTCATGGGAATGTATACCATCATAATGCCTGCGGTAGAGGAAAGTACCCATCACCCTTTTGGGCCAAGCACTATAGTGGTAATCGTATTTGGGGTGGGAATGATTGTCGGACTTCTGAGCTTTGCACGCGTGCTTACCTTTACGTTTAAAAAATATCCAAATCCTAC
>DGBH01000087.1:4220-11792 GCA_002384205.1 Bacteroidetes bacterium UBA4009 | reverse complement strand
TAGAAAAAGTGCTGTTTTCAGAAAGTGTGCTTCCTTCTACTTTTGCTAAGCTATCAGAAAACTTTTTGTATGGAAATAATCCTCATTTATGGGGTGCTAGTATCCTTATGCTTATTGCTATTGGAATTATTTACCTTATGAATAAATATAGTGTAACAGCATCATGAGAAAATATGGTATAATAGGATTCCCCGTAAAGCATTCCTTTTCTCCCCGTTACTTTGAACAAAAATTTGAAGTATTCGGACTTTTAGACTGTCGATACAAGGCTTATGAAATAGATAATTTATCGGGTATTAAAGACTTAGTTAAGGACGAAAATTTACTGGGTTTTAATGTTACTATACCCTTTAAGCAAGAGATAATACCCTTCCTTTCTGGAATGAGCGAAGCAGCTAAAGCCATGAATGCTGTTAATACCGTTACGGTAACCGCTAATGGATGGATTGGTGATAATACGGATTTTATGGGCTTCAGAAATAGCATCAAAAAGCACTTACATCCCTATTTTAACTATGCACTTATTTTTGGCACAGGTGGCAGCTCAAACGCGGTAAGATACGCGCTAAAGCAACTAGGAATACCTCATGCTACGGTGTCACGAGGTAATCTTGTAGACTTCTCTTACCTTTCCTTAACGAAAGAAGATATCAAACAACATAACCTCCTTATTAATACCACACCACTAGGTAGTCTTGCTAGTATTGATGAGTGCGTTAATATACCTTACACCGCCATTTCTAAAAAACATGTTTGTTTTGATTTGATATATACGCCAGCAGAAACTGTATTTCTCCAAAGGGCAAAAGAGCAAGGAGCTAAGATTGAAAACGGATTGGAAATGCTTGAAATACAAGCGGATAAATCTTGGGAGATTTGGAATACGTAAAAATGTATTATCTTGGCTCTACTATAATGAAAAATACACTTCTAATCATCTCTCTATCTTTCTTTGTTTTTGGATCGCAAAGCTGCAAAAAACCGCCATTGCCAATTATAGATAATACCGTAACGGACACCAACGGCACTGGCGAGGTTATAGCTAGTCCTTATATAGGTACATGGAACTATACGAACATAGATTTAAAAAATGGAATTTTAAATGTTTCGGGTAGTGATGTAGGAACCTTTACCGGTAAAGGAACAGATATAGTAGGTAAGGTGGTGATTACCGAAAAACCAAATAGATACACTACAGAGGTTGCATTTACAGCCAATATTGATGCTGTTTTTGGCGGACAAAGTCAAGCACAAACAGCGCCAGTTAATAAACAAACTTCTGCAGGCACATGGGTGGAAACGAATGGCAAAATAACGTTAACGGATGATACTGGTAAATCTATTGCCGTACTCAGCAGTACGAGTAGTAGAATAATATTTTCAGGTAGTTTTACGACACAAATCCCCGTGCAATTCTTCACTATTGATGCTACTTCTGACGTAGAATTTACGATTACCAAGTAGACGATAATTAAATTAGAATATTAGTAAAGTGACTACCAATGTTTTGTAGCGCAAGTCTAAACCTTTAGTTTAGATAAAATTGGATCAGTAAACTAGTTTTTTTTAATCAAGCCAAGCACCCCCACTAACGTACGTTTTACGGTAATAGCCTTGTTTTAAGTTGCTTATAATTACGCCTTGACTAGTACTTGAATGTACAAAAAAATCATCCCAAAGATAGACTCCGACATGCGATATTGTACTTCCTCCTGATGTTGCAAAAAAGACTAAATCTCCTTCATATAAGGCGTGTTTTGAAATAGGTAAGCAATTATTAAATATTTCTCTAGAGCTTCTGGGTATATATTTTTTATAAATAGTCAAATATAAATTGGTTGTAAAACCAGAGCAATCCGTGCATTTTTTTGTCTCCCCGCCGTAGCAATATGGCGTCCCAATCCAATCCACGATAAAATGTAATAGATCATTGTTTGCCTCAAGATTATTGGGTATCTGGAGCTTAGTACAAATCTTTTTTATTCCAGTGCTGTCTAAATGCGTTGATTTTATATTGGCTAAAGAATCTGTTTGCCCAATAGCACTTCCTACGATGGACCAGAATAATATAAGTAGCGTAAATCTCATGGTGAAAGGCTAGTTGATTAACATAGCGTGCCGTATATTTAGTATAGTGCCTCGTATAAAGGGAGTATATTTTTTAATTTGTATTTTAATGAATGCTCTTTTGCCCTAGCTTTAAACAGAGCGAGGTTGTCATCATGAAGAATGGTTAGCGCATCAGCAGCCATTTTCACAGTGTCACCGATGTCGCTTGTAAAACCGGTTACTCCGTCAATATTAACTTCTGGCAAACCTCCTGTATTCGTACTTATTACAGGGACTTCACAAGCCATTGCTTCCAGTGCTGCCAGACCAAAACTTTCGGTTTCGGATGGGATAAGGAAAAGGTCAGCCACACTTAATATTTCTTCTACCGCTTCTTGTTTCCCAAGGAAAATAACGTCAGAACATATATCACAATTACGACATTCTTCCTCTATGCTGGCCCTTTCGGGTCCATCTCCAATAAGGAGGAGCTTAGCAGGTATTTTGGAGGCTACTTTTCGATAAATGTCGAGTACATCCGGTACTCTTTTTACTTTTCTAAAATTTGAGGTATGCACCAAAATTTTTTCCCCATTCGGTGCAATCCCTTTTTTAAAGTGATCTTTCGGTTGCTTATTGAATCGCTCAAAGTCGATAAAGTTGGGTACTACGTGAATCTCTCCACTATAGTTAAAAAACGAATAGGTGTCTTTTTTTAAACTCTCTGAGACTGCAGTAACCACATCACTTTCTTGAAGTGAATAGGTAACCACCGGCTCGTAAGATTTATCTTTTCCGACTAACGTAATATCTGTCCCATGTAGCGTTGTAATTATCTTAAGATAAATTCCTTCACGGGCTAATATGTGTTTAGCTGTAACGGCTGCCGCCGCATGAGGTATAGCGTAATGAACATGTAATACTTCTATTTTATGTGCTTTTACGATATCTACAATTTTACTCGTCAGAGCAATCTCGTATGGGGCGTATTTAAACAAAGGGTAGTTATTAAGACTTACCTCATGGTAGTATATATTTTGAGCAAAGGCATCCAATCTGACAGGTTGATCATACGATATAAAATGTACGTTATTCCCTTTGATCGCTAATGCCTTTCCTAGTTCAGTGGCAACTACACCACTGCCCCCATACGTGGGATAACATACAATTCCTATATTCATCTAATTAAGTATACAAAGATGAGGGTATAAGTGTTTGAAAACTAAAATAATATGATAAAAAATTGTGTTAAACAGACTAGTCTCTTTTTAGGAATATAAATAGCGATTATTTTAATTAGGAAGATCCATTTTTAGCTAATGGCTGGTCTAAAATAAATTAGGTCCGAGCCATTTCTTAGTAGCGTTGAAATCAGCACCTTTTCGTTCGGCATAATCAGCTACTTGAGTTGTATCTATCTTGCCTACTGCAAAATATTTTGCTTCTGGATGAGTGAAATATAATCCAGAAACAGAAGCGGTCGGGTACATGGCGTAGCTTTCGGTTAGGCTAATGCCAGTATTCTTTTCAACGTCTAAAAGTTTCCATAACATTTCTTTTTCAGTATGATCTGGGCTCGCTGGATAACCCGCAGCCGGACGAATACCTTGATATTTTTCATGTATAAGTTCCTCGTTGGTTAGCGTTTCTTCTGCAGCATACCCCCAAATTTCTTTTCGCATTTTTTGATGCATAAATTCTGCCATTGCTTCTGCAAGTCTATCGGCAATTGCCTTAACCATTATGGAGTTATAATCATCATGATCTGCCTCAAATGCGTCAATGAGTGACTCTATCCCAATACCAGCAGTTACCGCAAAGGCTCCTAGGTAATCTTTTTTGCCACTGGTTTTGGGCGCTATGTAATCAGCAAGCGAAAGGTTGGGAATGTTGTTTCCCATTTTGCGTTGCTGTCTTAGGAAATTAAATTTACTCCCATTTGCAAGATGTACATCTCCATTTTCTTCATTTGCTTCGAATACACCTAACACTGCTTTTGCTGCAAGTTTTTTATGTGTTATGATGTTTTCTAACATGGCTTTAGCGTCAGCAAAAAGTTTTTTTGCCTCTTCACCCACATATTTATCTTCAAATATGTTTGGATATTTTCCGCGCAATTCCCAAGTAGAAAAGAAAGGTGTCCAATCTATAAAAGTACTAATTTCATTTAAATCAACGTCATCAAAAACAGTTACACCAAGTTGCATTGGGGTTACAGGAGTATATGTTGCCCAATCTAATTTTAACTTATTAGCAATGGCTTCACCCCAAGGTAAAATCACTTTATCGGCTTGACGAGCAGCATGCTGTATAGCTAGTTCGGTATATTCTGCCTTTATTTCAGCTTCAAATAGTTCTCTGGTGCTGTAACCAATAAGTTTTCCTGCTACGGGAACAGAACGAGAAGCATCAAGCACGTGTACGACAGGTCCGCTATAATGAGGTGCTACTTTAACAGCAGTATGTACTCTGCTCGTAGTAGCTCCGCCAATAAGTAAAGGCAATTTCATGCCCCTACGTTCCATTTCGCATGCTACATCAACCATTTCGTCTAAGCTAGGAGTGATGAGTCCGCTGAGTCCAATTACGTCTACATTATGTTTTATAGCTTCGTCTAAAATCTTAGTTGCGGAGACCATAACACCTAGGTCAATTATTTCATAATTGTTACAGGCCAGAACTACTCCTACAATGTTTTTACCAATGTCATGAACGTCTCCCTTAACGGTGGCCATTAGTATTTTACCTTGTGTGTCGCCTTCACTTTTATCTTCTTCTAAGTATGGATTTAGGTAAGCTACTGATTTTTTCATCACACGGGCACTTTTTACCACTTGTGGTAAGAACATTTTACCCGCTCCAAATAAGTCGCCTACTACGTTCATGCCTGCCATAAGAGGTCCTTCAATGACGTGTAAGGGTTTAGCATAGTTTTGGCGCGCTTCTTCCGTGTCTTCATCTATGTAATCTGTTATACCTTTTATAAGGGAGTGTTTTAGTCGTTCTTCAACACTTTGATCTCTCCAGCTTAAGTCGTGTACTATCTTTTTGCCATCCCCTTTTACGGTTTCTGCAAAATCTACTAATCGTTCAGTGGCATCATCTCTTCTATTGAGCAAAACATCTTCTACCCGGATTAATAGTTCTTTTGGGATCTCTTCATAAACTTCAATCATTCCGGCGTTTACAATACCCATGTCTAGCCCCGCTTGAATAGCGTGATATAAGAAGGCAGAGTGCATTGCTTCGCGTACTATGTTATTCCCCCTAAAACTGAAAGATATATTACTTACACCGCCACTTACTTTAGCATATGGCAAATTTTCTTTAATCCATTTGGTTGCTTTTATAAAGTCAACCGCATAATTATTATGCTCTTCAATACCTGTCGCTACCGTGAGAATATTAGGGTCAAAAATGATGTCGGAAGGAGGGAAGTTTACTTTCTGAGTGAGTATATGGTAACATCGTTCACAAATAGCAATTCTTTTTTCGTATGAATCTGCTTGACCATTTTCGTCAAATGCCATCACAACTGTGGCAGCTCCATAACGTTTGATTTTTTCTGCTCTGGCAATAAAGGCTTCTTCTCCATCTTTTAGGCTGATAGAATTCACAATGCCTTTGCCTTGAATTACTTTAAGTCCGGCCTCAATAATATCCCACTTGCTAGAGTCAATCATAACAGGCACTCGACTAATGTCTGGTTCAGCGGCGATTAGGTTTAGAAACGTTACCATAGCGGCTTTGCCATCTAGCATTCCTTCATCCATATTCACGTCTATTACCTGTGCACCATTTTCTACCTGAGATCTAGCCACAGAGAGAGCCTCATCATATTTATTGTTAAGGATAAGATTTGCAAATGCCTTAGAACCGGTAACATTTGTTCGTTCTCCGATATTAATGAAATTAATATTTGGAGTTTGAACCATCGGCTCTAAGCCGCTTAAGCGCAAATAATTATGTATTGATTTTCCCATTTATTATATGCTGATAAATTAGGAGAGTAGAGAAGCTTATCTGCTCAAGATTTGTAAGTCTTGATAGGATGCAGCACCTTGAACAGCATGTATATATTGGCTTTCAGGTTGCTAAGACTTCTCTGGGCCTAATCCCTCAGTCTTTCTTTATAAGCAGTGCAAAGTTATTTTTTAAAACGTAAAAAAACCGCCTTAATGATTAATTATCAAGGCGGTTTTTTTATGTTAATTAATATCCTGACTTATCTTATCTGATAATGTCTACGGTTCCTTCTATTGTTTCTGATTTATCATCAAATTCAAACATGTATTTAATTACATAGAAGTAGGTCCCCTCTGGGCAATCGATACCGTTATTTTTAACTTTTCCGTTCCAAGAATACTTCACATCGGTAGATTCAAATACTAGTTCGCCCCAACGATTGAAGATTTTAATTTGATATTCTTGTAAGCTTTCACCTTCAATTACAAATTCTTCGTTTAGACCTTGAGCGTCTGAGTTAGGTGTAAACACGTTGTAAGGAACAAGTTTCGTTTGGAATACATTTTCGATGTCTTGGCATACGGTATCTTTACATCCTAAAGCATCAGTAGCGATAAGGCATACCTCATAAATACCTACATGCTCATTCCAATTATAACAAGGATCTGTATCCGTGCTACTTCCTGGTCCTGGAGGAGTCTCATCTTCAAACGTCCATTCATACGTTAAGATATTACCAGAAGGACTAGTTGTAGAAGTATTGGTAAAGCAGAAATTAGGTGCTCCATCAGGAACAATAACGAATGCTGCAGTTACAGATTGTACAAATACATCTATAGAATCTGTTGCCCAACAACGAGGTTTAAGATCATACTCCGGTCTTAGTACTACCGTGAATGTGCCAGGTTGTTTGAACGTATATTTAACTACCGTGTCCTGAGGTACAACTCCGCTAATCGTATCTAACTGCGCCATATCCCATTTTACGCGGGTGTATCTTGTATCAAGTGCCCCGCTAAAGGTAATCTCGTCTCCTAAACAGATAGTATCCTTTGATGCAGTAATTTTAACATCTGGGAGTGGCTTAACAATTACAACAATACGTCGTTGATTCAGGATGTCAGGATTCGTATCCGGGAACATTCTTTGACATCTACTGCCAGTACCTGGAATTTCGTCTTCTTGAGTTAAGAATAGTAAATAGGTCCCAGCTTTATTGTAGGTGTGTCCGTATTTCCCAGTAGTATTGGTAGGTTGAGAGAATGTGCTATCCCCCCAATCCATTATAAACTTAGGTGCAGAAATATCACCTTTACTTAAGTTGACGAGTAGCAGCGAATCACCAACACATATAGTAGCGGTGTCAGTTAAATTAAACTCGTCCAAGTCAAATTCAAATTCAGGCTGAGGTCCAGGTATATAGATGGTTCTAGTAATGGTTTCTTCACATCCTAGCAGAGAGGTAACCGTGAGGGTAATGTCATAGCTGCCACTTGAAGTAAAGTTATGCGAAGGATTTTGAAGTTTACTGTTTCGAGTATCATCTCCAAAATCCCA
>DGBH01000087.1:1411-3969 GCA_002384205.1 Bacteroidetes bacterium UBA4009 | reverse complement strand
CAGTTAACGATTGACGTGGCAAATGAAATCACAGGATTAACCTTTGATATGGTAACATCGATGTATGAGGTATCTCTACATCCTGTACTATCTTTAGGTATAATAGTGATGGTGTATTTTCCTGGATCTGGATAGAAATGATTGGGTACAATAGACTGGTAATTATCCCAAACACCGTCTGTACTGTCCCAATCGTAATAAACGGTTTCAATGTTAGGAATGAATCTAGCAGGATCTTGCCACATTGCAAAATCGTGTATTGGGTAGGTAGGCGGATCTTGTTCACCTAACTGGTAGTATCTGATAGAATCTTCTACAAACAAGGTTAATCCTTGGCAAATAGCCGTTGAATCCATCCAGAAGTCGTTGTAGAAACCAACATTCATAGATATCGCTCCAAATCCACCACAACCTGTGGTGTTGTTCAATCTAAAGTTAGGTGTCATTGGTGCATTTGCATTCATCCAAATGGTATCTTTTACAGAAGGATCACACGGATCAATTGCACGGACTACAGGATATCTATAGGTATGTTTATAAACACCGGTTATAACCTCATCTATTACTCCGTCATTATCAAAGTCCCTTTCGTAGGTGTCGTATCCTTTTAAAGATGAATCTCTAAAGTGAAGTATTTGTGTAACTTCAACAGAACTGGTACAATTAGCCTTGTTACGATTTGTTACATCTTGTACAATGGTAAATGAATCTATACCTGGATATTGTAATGAAGGTACTCTATTTCCGGAGCCATTCAGGAAGAAAGTAGTATCAGATACTATAGCTGGGTTATAGGTGTTACATAAGTAACGTTTATCGCCAATTTGCCATACATCGGGATCAGATTTTTGATGGTATGCTTTTATTCCAAATTGGAAGAATGAACCAAAACTAGTGGTATCAACGCAATTATTAGAACCATCACCTAAGTAGAATGGAATGTCTGCCGCAGGTATGTCTTGATAAATTAAGTTTTCACGGAGGAAAAGGTCAATTACTTCCTTACTAACTTGCTTTTTAGAAGCGACTACTTCCCATTTCTTGATAATATTTACCACAATGGTGTCTATCAGTTTAGTGCCAGATAGGTCATCTATATTGTACCTTACGATAAAATTATATAACCATTTTTCTCCATTATAAGCGATATTGGCGTCGTTCCTATTGGCTTGAGGGCCGTTATATTCTTTGTAGTAATAAAACTCTTCAGAATAGCCCCCTTGTTGAGGTCCACGGCCTACGTTACCTGGATAACCCCAGTTCCATCTAAGTGCTGTAATACTATCTTGTATAGGATCTTCTAGTTGGAAATAAGCAGTAGCGCCGGCACACATATGTGGAGAGCTGTTCAATAAAGTAAATGCAGGATTCATATATAGAATTCTGAACATGTCAGGATAGTAAGCGGTATCTAAACAAGCAGGCAAGCCGTTTGCTTGAGGCACGCCGTTACCTACTATTAAACCTACGGTAAACGAACCTGCAGGTGTACGTTGTCCAGAACCTATCTGACCCGGAGTGTAAGCTTTAAGAAATTGTGTTCCTGTGTTTCCGACGATAGCATAAGGTAATTGGAATGGTAATGCACTACCTGGTCTACTTGGAGCTAGTACGCCGCCGCCGTTAAATACTGCCCAAGAAGCAGTTTGATTAGTCGGTAATTGGAAGGTGTCATAATTCACAGCAAACCATGATTGGGTACAACCTGGTTTAGTATTTTGCATATTAAATCCTAATATGTATTGGAAATTACCCGTAAATGGACATGGTGTGCCATCTACCCATTCTAATCCTTTTGCATTTGGTGGAACTAGTGCTAATGCTTTAGTCGCTTGAGACTCACACAGAAGTGGATGTATAGTGTCTTTTTGCCATAAAACTACATTGAAACAAACTGCATTATTATCAAACCAATCTTCTCTATGCAATGCAGAATCTACAAAAATGGCTGAACCAAATCTAGTTTTACCAAACATATCTTTATATGGATATGAAGAAGGGAGAGCGTTTGTGGTGTTTCTAGCTACGGTTTGTATATGCACTGCACTAAACAATGAATCTTTAGATTTCAATGTAAATTGCGTGTTTGCAGGTAAAATAATGGTCTTAGGTCCGGTGTACGATGGACCTGGAGTAGGCACGCCGCCTCCTCCACCTGGAGCAGGAAGATTTATAGTAGTTATGGTTACACCAGCCGGAACGTAAAAACTCATTTCGCTAGTGGTGGTAGACCATCTGGTAGTTCCATTGCCAGCAGTTTTGTTCCATCGTCCTAATGGATCGGCAGCAAGCACCGTAGTGTCTGTTAAATTATTTACTGCATAGAAAGAATCTACCGCTGCATCATAGTAAAACTCAGTACCAATAAATCTACTTGGAGGTCTATTGATTACAACATACGTTTCTTGTTGGAAAACACTTAAATGCGAGCTGTCCATATAATGTATGGTTCGTCCAAGGGATGATGCGGTTAATACTAAAGTATCTCTATAACCATTTACTGCGGGACTTAAACCGTCATACGGCAAGAAGTAGGTATACGCAGAATCTGCTGGAAT
>DGBH01000087.1:0-1231 GCA_002384205.1 Bacteroidetes bacterium UBA4009 | reverse complement strand
TTTACCCATGGTCTGCTATCGGTCGTACATTGTGGTGCATATCTATCATCCATAAACCATACTCTCCAAACATTAGGATTATAGTCTCTAACATTTAAGTTTGGATCAATGGCAGTTTGATCACCAGTACCCACTCCTTTTCCTCCAACTGGTGGAATATAATTGAATGCGTAACGCTTTCGGCCGTTTATACCACCTCTGTAGCTTGTGGCATTGTAATAGTATTTTTGCCAAACGGTATCTGTACCGTTTATTACGGCGATGGAGTCTTTAGCTGTATCAAAATAGGCTTTATACCCTATGACAGACAGCGTATCAGTTTTTGGGAAAGTGTCTGCCGACAATATTTTATTGCCGTTTTTATCTTCTTTCCATTTTCTTACAATGAATTTAGTAAGTCCAGTGGTGTTGTCAAAGTTATAATCAAAACTATAATCAAAATAAAAAACGATAGAATCTTCATCCAATTGATTGTAATCATTTTGATAATAACTGGAGTTATTTACCATTTGAACAGAGTCTGTAATCAAACACTGATAGGTTTGGTTATAGGCAACTTGATCAAAAGGAACTCCAATGGTTGAGATGGGTCCTATTACTTGAATAGTGTCATAGATAGTAACATCACAAGGGCCTTGTTGAATACGTAAACTAATCATCCAAGGTCCAGGTCCGTAGCCGTGAGCTGTTGGGCTAAAATTATCTTTATCAAAATTGGCAGGTCCAGACGGAGGATCACCAAAGTTCCACAAGAATGAAGACATACCTGCGGTGTTGAAATTGGTAACCGAAAACTCGATGGGATTATCGGAGACACAAGCAGGATTGGGTGTAGATACTATTTTTGGATCTACCACAAAGTTGGTAACTGCATTTTTCCAAGTAAAGGTCTCACTACATCCATAGGCAGAAACATACAATGTTCCATTAAAGGTGCCGTTGGTAGTGTACATGTGTTTTATCGTGTCTTTCCCGTCAATGCCAAACCACCATTGCGTATTCACCGTGGATGAACCTCTTTGAATAGTGCCATCCCCAAAATCCCACATAAAGGAATCGATATCTGCTAATGCTATAAGTGATGTGTTAAGGAAGACTCCGAGTGTGGAGTCGCAACCTGGATTAGGCTTTGGCGTAATATTGTCAAACTTAATGCCTAACTTAGGATGAACATATATATAATCCTGAAAAGTGTATTTAGTTAAACATCCACTGGTGTCATATGCTTCAA
>DGBH01000054.1:2428-9864 GCA_002384205.1 Bacteroidetes bacterium UBA4009 | reverse complement strand
CATTCCAATGATAAATTCGATCAATACCAATTTCCATATATCCCAAAAACAACTGTAAAGTCATTGCCCCTCCAAAAGCGCCTTCATTGTTTGTAGAAGGGTCAGCATCCCAATCTGCTAGCCCTCCAAATTCATGAATTTCTCTTGAAAAATTGTTTTGATACCCTGGAATATCATCATTCACATAATTCCATGTTTGATCCAAACCAGTAACTATATTTGTTAAATCACTGCCTTCATAAAAGTATCTTGAAACAGGTACAACGTTGGGAATATTATTTAATGGGATTCCCGTTTTTCTGTTCGTTTCGTTTGCAATATGATCGAGTACACGAAATGCCCCTACGTTGTGTAAATTATTGATATTATTCAAATTAGCGGAGGAAATATTAAAAAGACTCAAAGTAGCCCCAGGTAAAATAGCTTCAATAGCAGCTGCCGCATAATCATAGTGTGTAATAAACTGGTCTTCTGTTCCATCAAATCGTTCCAAACCATTCATTTCTGTCCCAATTCGAAAACGCAGCTTGTTTGCTTTTTCAGCGCCCATTATACCTATCAAGGTCGTGCACAGTTCACTTATAGTATCATACCATTCTTGGGAAGAATTTGGAACCCCCTTATTACCAAAAGAACCAAATGATGGATTCTCTGTTAAATCCCATGGAATGTTATCTAATACAATGGTTAAATCTTCATAACCAAGACCAAAATAAGGCTGTAAACGCTCCTCAATTAGTTCTGGACGAAAGACCAATGCATCAAGATCATTTCTGTAAACAAAATCATAGGCTCGCAGTTCTTCTAATAAGGCGATTCCTTCTGGAGAAGTTGAGTCTGTTAACTTTCCTGAAATCCCCGGATAACTAGTATACCCACCTAACAATCTTACAACGGATAAATTGTCGGCAAACGGAACTTCTTTTGCGAAAGAACGCTTTTGGTACGGAAAATCTGTTTGCAACATAAAATCTGGAATTTCTGTTGTATTTATGCCGTCTTGTAAATACGGCCCTAATACTGGCTGGCTTCTCCAAAATGGTTGCAATTCGCCAAGGGATATAGGCGATGTTTGGGCAAAAGTAAGAGCCGACCAAAATAAAAAAAATAAAAGCTTTTTTATTCTCCCCACTAGCAGTTTAGAAAAAACTGGCACAATACATTTAATAATTTTTAAATACTTTTTCATATACGTTCTAACGTTAATAACCTAAAATCCATTATTTGTGATTCTGGTATTTCAGTTGCCTGCAGTTTCAACACTCCCTGCCCCTTTTTTAAATGAATTGTTCCAATCTTTAATGGTTTGAACTCCTTTATATAGGATTCTATTCTTTTGACCCTATCGTTCTCCATTCCTTTCTCTGGTGGATTAAATGGTTCTGTTATTTTGCCAACTAATTTAGCACTGCCAAAACTAAGTTCGAAGGTAGAGCCAATGCCTTCGGGTGCACAGGTATAATAAATTACCACTTCAAAATCGCCCTCTTTTGGAACTTCGACATTCCAGCTAATTTTATCGTTTATACTCTTCCAATTGGTTAAATAAGAGCAGTTAGGATATTGGCTGGAGCGTAGTACATTACCATACAATACAGCGTCTCGCGCTGGAATCTGTGTGGTTTTTAGACCAGGATGCCCTATAATAAAAGGTCGGTTGTCGATTTCTGGAATTTTGCTTACTACTTCACTTTCCCATTGTTCTTTCACTTCTGATAACTTCTTAAAAATAGTTGGTTTTACAGCAGATATATCTGTTGTTTGGTTCGGATCCTCTACCATGTCAAACAACTCCCCATTATATCCCAGCCTGTAATTTTGACTACGTATACTAGTTCTTTTGCGCCAACAGTTTATAATAAACCTATCTTCCCATTTAGGATTCTTTTCAAAAAGTAACGGTTTTAGGCTAACACCGTCCAACTCCTTTTTAGAGTTATAAGCAATGCCTGCCAAATCTGTAAGAGTAGGAAGAAGATCTATGGCGCCAGAAATCTCTTTAATCGTTTTACCAGCCTCTAGCGTTCCTTTCCATTTCATAAACATAGGCGACCTTACTCCTCCTTCGTCAGTTGATCCTTTTATTCCTTTCATACCTCCGTTCCAACGATGACCATTAGGCCCGTTATCAGATAAATAAATTATGATGGTGTTTTCCGAAAGTTTTAATTCATCCAGTTTTGCCATAAGCCTTCCTACATTCCAATCTATATTCTCGGACATGGCTAGTGCTGCTTTTGAGTGTAGGATATCTTCCTTTTCGAAATCTTTACCTCTTTGTGTTAATTCCTTATCCTTGAATTTATTCCAATACTTATCGGGAACTTGCATTGGGCTATGAGGTGTATTAAAAGGCAGGTATAGAAAAAACGGATTGTCTTTGTTTTTTTCTATAAATGCTAATCCGTGATCGGTTAAATCATCGATAATAAAACCATTCCCTTTTACAATTTCACCATTGTGTTCTAACATAGGTGAGAAGTAATCGCCCCAATGACCTGAGCAAAATCCATAAAAATCTTCAAACCCACGTGTATTAGGATGATATGGCGCTTGCGTTCCGTTATGCCATTTACCATATGCTGCTGTAGTATATCCTGCAACCTTAAAGACCTCAGCTATGGTTGTTTCGTCCAAATTGAGACGTTCTTCACCTGAAGACACTCCAGTTACCCCAACCCGAAGATGGTATCTGCCCGTAAGTAATTCGGCCCGTGTTGGAGCACAAACTGGGGAAACATAAAAACGATCGAAAGTAACTCCTTTTTCTGCTAGTTTATCAATATTGGGAGTATTCAAATTTGTATTTCCATTAACACTTAAGTCTCCCCAACCCTGATCATCTGTTAAAATTAATACTATATTAGGTTTTGTTTTAGAATGATGTTGCGCGCAAACAGCCACTACATTGAAAAGCAGTAAAGCCAAACAAAAGATCTGTCTAAAGTTTCTTTTTAGTATCATCATTATATTGAAATTAGCTTCTGTTTTTTTACAAAAATTTTTAAAACTATTTACTTGCTTTGTACACATCTGAAACCCAAATGTTCCAAAGAGGAATCTGCCGAGCTTCTCATTCTAGCCGAAACCCTGTATCCACTACAATAAGATTCATTACACAAGTAAGACCCTCCTCGCATCACTCTTTTGGCTACCAATGGCTCGTCAGGATCAAAACTGGTTTTAGGCCCTTGAGGGTTGGTTACCAATTTTACATTTCCAAATTCACCATAATAGGTATTGTTATATAAATCGGCACACCATTCCCAAACATTACCGGCCATATCATACAATCCGTATCCATTGGGTTCAAATGATTTTACTGGAGAAACTCCAAAAAAACCATCAGTAACCTCATTTTTATACGGAAAGTTTCCTTGCCAATAATTACATTGTATTTTGCCTTCATCTACCTTTCTATTTCCCCAAGCATAGACATTTTTTTCCATTCCTCCTCTTGCAGCATATTCCCATTCAGCTTCTGTTGGCAGTCTTTTTCCTGCCCATTTACAGTAGGCGTTGGCATCATCCCAACTGATGTGAACAACAGGGAGATTATCTTTCCCCTCTATATCACTACCTTTTCCCTTTGGATGTTTCCAATCTGCTCCGTGTGTCCATACCCACCATTGGCTGTAATCTTGTATATTAACTTCACCTTCCGTTGGCACAAATACCAAGGAAGCCGCTTTCAAGGTTTCTGCATCCGGTTTTGGCATATCCGATGGCAATTGCATTTTTAATTCGTCCCAATTAATATCCTGCTCAGCTGTGGTAATGTAGCCAGTTGCAGTTGCGAATTTTGCGAATTGGGCATTTGTCACTTCGGTCACGTCCATAAAAAACCCATTTACTTGGACATCATGTTTAGGCAATTCATCTGATCTCGCCTGATCATTATCTCCTCCCATACTAAAAGTTCCTGCAGGAATCCAAACCATACCTTCCAGATTTATTTTGGCAGACTTTATTGCAAATCGATTTGGTATCACTGAAACACAACAGGATTTGTCTACTACTTTTTTTTGTGTTGCCGTTTTATTTTGAGCATTTGCCCATAAACTTAGACCTAAAAAACTAAATAAAATTATTTTTTTACGAATCATGATTTGTTTTTAGTTTTGATTACTAATTGCTGCTTCAAAAGAAGAAACAGGCAATCCTTGCGAATTATAAAGATCTCCTTTTACCCAATCCTTAAAGGCATATCTAACTCCTACAGGATTACTGATTGAAGTATTCCAAACCTCTATGGAACCTTTAACTATTTTAGCGTTAGCCGGACTATAAATACCATCAGCTCCAGCGATTTCGAAATTCAATAAAGGTTGCCCAAAGGTGGTCAGTCCCATTTCGGCATAGTCAAAATTTATTACAATCTTATCCGCTTCTAAAGCCATGCTCTTGTATATGGGGCCACAAGAAGGAAAACCTTTTAGGCCATACGTTTTAGACAAGGCCAAGTACAACAATCTTTTGGCTACCACCTCTTTGTCCTCGGGATGGATGTTAAATTCTTCGCCAGCATCCGTCATAATGGCGATTCCCGAATTGGGAATAGTTTTTACGCAATTCGCCATTTCTTGTCTCATTTTAGCAGCGTTTCCTTTGTCAGGATAAGAATAGGGAGCTATTTGTACAAAATAAAACGGAAAGTTTCCTATTTCCCATTTCTTTCTCCAGTCACTGACCATCAAAGGCAACAACGCTGCATATAATTCAGGATCTCGATGATTTCCTTCTCCTTGATACCATAGAAAACCTTTTACGGATAATCCCATAAGCGGATTGATCATGCCATAATAAAGCTCCGAACATTTCACTTCCTTAGGACCTGCAGGTGCTTTCAATAATTCAGGATAATTTTTTATTTGTTCTTCGGACATCCAAGCCTGAATTGCAGTACCACTATAGGCTGATTTTATTATTCCTACAGGGATTCCCAAAGCATCATTTAAATATTTTGCATAGAGATAGCCTACTGCACTAAACTCGGAAGCAGTCTCTGCTGAAGCTTCTCCCCAGCTGCCTGAACAATTTTCTTGTGGACTAGTGGATTGCTTTTTACCTACCGTAAACAAACGAATTTGAGTGTTTTTGGCATTGACAATATGTTCGATAGAATTTTTTATTGTAACAGTATTGGGAACTCCCCGCAGTGGAACATCCATATTCGATTGTCCAGAACAGATCCAAACTTCTCCTATCAGCACGTTCTTTAGCTGTAGTTCATCACCATCACTAATTGTAATGGTATAAGGACCTCCAGCTTTCGGAGTATTGATCTTAATGTCCCATTTACCAGAACTGTCTGATTGAAAACTGTATACTTTCCGATCCCAAGACGTACTTATTTTTACTTTTGTATTAGATGTAGCCCAACCCCAAATTTTGGCTTCAGATTGTTGTTGTAAAACCATGTTGTCTGAAAAAAATGCTGGCAACTTTATTTCTGCAAATCCTTTTTGAAAAAAGAATTGCATCATGATGATTATAATAAGTTTCTTTTTTATACCGTACATCCTGCTTTTAGTTTTTATTATTTCTAGAGTCCTTAGGCTTCAAGAGTTATTGTCATCTGTTGAAAAAATTACCAAATAGACTTACCATCTGCTATCCATTTTTACTGGTTTTAATAACTCTGATTCCAGCAATATTTTTTGTGGCTCTCCATTCCATCCTTGAAAAGTAAATTCGCCTACAATTTCACCTTCTTCCAAAGTGAGTTCAATTTCTCGTCTCTCTCCCTTTTCTATAAAGAATGTATTATCCGACATTTTTATATAAGGATTCTCAGTCGTTATAATCACAAATGGAGTAAACTCACTTGCCTCAATTGTAAGAATTGCTTTTGAATTAGTACTCCTTTTAATAGATGCTGATAATTTCCCAGGTAAAGTTTTCATCAACTTCATATCTGCTGCAGTGTAGAAATAAGGATATGTTGTACTATTATTTTCTACCCATACTTTCAAGTAAAAATTCCCATCTCCGATCTCTTTTCTTGTTATTTCCAAATCGATCGCAAGACCCGCTGTGTTCTCTTTGAAATTGACATCTGCCTTCCATTCTCTTACGAGAGTTCCATCTGTTTTGACCAATTGGCATTTGACTTGTTGATCTTTGATCTTGTCAATGTCATTAATGTACCATACCGTTAAATGATCGTCCGTATTATTTACCATCAAAGTCCTTGGAGCAAAGGCCCTGCGCACTGCATACCATGAAGGTTTCTTAAATTCATTATAATCTATGACACTCATACTAACGGAAGGCCATGTATCTGCCCATTTCCAATAGAGCATTCCTCCGCATTCTTCCATATTCCTTCTGAAAGATTGTGCCATTCGCACATATCCGTTTGCCTGAAATACCTGAGAGAGGTAAATATACTCAGAAATAGAAGTAGGAGTTCCAAAATAACCGCTTACATTCTCCCAAATACTCTGAGGAAAACCTCTCCTCATTGTAGGGACATCTCCCCAATGCATATGGTAAAAATCATTTTCTAAAACAGGCCATAAGTTCTCTTTAGGTACAAATTTCAATAAACTTGACATTTGTGGTATTGCTGGAGCTCCACCTTCGCTGATAAATCTTGCATCATCAATTCTTAAGTTGACATAATCGTCCACGGGGAATGTAGAACTCCAATTGCGTTTGTCTCCTCCCCAAGGGCTTCGAGGATAGCCTCCACCAGAAGGACTTGAAGGATGCCAATAGCGATCTGGATCATATTCTGCCATGACGCGCTTTTGAACTTCATGGGTGATCTTATTAGAGAACTGTCCCATTCCTTTATCATATCGAACCATATCCGACTCATTATCACCACACCATCCTACAATACTAGCTCTGTTTCTTAATTGTTTAACAATATTTATGGTTTCGCTTTCTGCTTCTTCTAAAAAAGCTGCGTCATTAGGATACAGACTAGAAGCGTAAAAGAAATCTTGCCAGACCAAAATACCCATAGCATCACAAGCATCATAAAAGGCGTCATTTTCAACACTACCACCTCCCCAAATACGGAGCATATTCGCTCCCGATTCTTTGGCCGCTTCTACAGAACGAAAGTATCTTTCTCTTGATAGACTAACAGGCATAGCATCTAACGGCTGCATCGCGTATCCTTTTATAAAAACATACTTTCCGTTTACATAGAATTTTAATGGGGTAACATCTACTTCCTTTGGTGTTTCTAATTTTACTTTACTCCAGGCTCCGATAAACCCACCATCCATCAATTCTTCAGATTTCTCAGGGTTTCCAATTCTGTAATCTACTACGCGTTTTTCTACAGGAGTTGTAACTACTTTGAATTCGCGTATAGCTACCAATTCTGAATGACTATTTAATACTTTTCCTTTTTGAAGCAGGTTAACCTTTAATTTATATAACGGCTGTTTTCCTAATCCTGAAGGCCACCATAATTT
>DGBH01000054.1:0-2243 GCA_002384205.1 Bacteroidetes bacterium UBA4009 | reverse complement strand
ATACGGGGTACATTATCCCAACCATAAGACATCTGCATTTTTCGGGTAATTGCTCTTTCTTTTACATTGAATGCACAGCCTTCAATAGCATCTATCATTGATTGTGCATTAGGAATTTTATAAACCTCTTCCATAGGAGCCGCCAAACGAATGAGTAAAACATTATCGCTCTTTGAAAGGTATTTACTCACCTCAAATGAATAGGTTTTGAACATATTATGTGTTTTAGCTACTTTGTGACCATTAAGCCAAATAGTCGCAAAGCAATCCAATCCATTAAAGTCTAAATAAACTTTACCATCACTACTATTTTCAGGCGTCTTAAAAGAGGTACGGTACATAAAATCTTCATGCTCTACCCAAACACTTGAATAAAAATTTAATCCATAGTACAAATCTGGTAATACTCCATTACGCTGTAAATCTAAATGAACGTCACCTGGGACAACAGCAGTATTCCATTTTGCTAAATTTGTTTTCTCAATGGACTCTTCATCTGTTTGACAGTAGGGAAAATGAGTGTATTCCCAATCAGAATTTAACTCTAAAGTATAATCCGTATTTTGTGCATTGACTAACCCCTTGGAAAAGAGCGTCATAAGTAGTACTATATATATTCCTTTCATAAGTCTTATTATTATAATATTTAAGTAGTTAAGTTGAAATCATTTTGGCTTCTTCAGTATGATACGTTTATTATTCGAAAACCAATACGGTACTTTCAGGAGTTTCCATTTCTATGGTAATAATATAATGTGTTTTATCATCCACTATAGTTCCTTTAAAATCTTTTAATGTCAATGTATCTTTCCAATTTGCTTCATAGGTATTCCAATTGCTTTTGATCATACTGCTAAACTTGCGCGGATCATTCGCTATGTCCTTTATATATGGTATGTATGCAGGCATATTTTCAAGTAGCGGATTGAGAATCCCTTCTTTCTTGGTATCCGCAATAATATTGTCATAGATACTATTATCTCTATTTATAGTTGCTCTTTTTATACTTTTTATGTTAAAAGACAACTCTTTCTTTGGTATTTTAAGTACAACTGTATTGCTATTATTGTATAATCTATCTGGATTGAATGCGCTTACTAGTAAATAAGCTTTCTTCTGAAAAACACTTAATAGACTTGTATGTGTAGTGTTTATTTCTTTCGTCTTTACTTGGGGAATTAGTTGATATGCTTCTCCACCAGCCATATAATCAAGTACACTATAACCCCATAGTTGACTACTAGCAACTTTAAATTTATCTTTATCATTTGTGCCAGGTAGTTTGTCTAGCATATTCCAAAGAAATAAGCGGTCTAGGCCATTAGCATACAAATTCATTACGACTGTAAGATTCATGGCATTTCCAAAAGCGCCAGGATTTTGAGTCTTTATTTTTGCACTCCAATCTCCTATAGCACCAAATTCATGTATTTCTCGAGAGAATTTATCATTGCCAGGAACACTGTCTTTTACATAATCCCATACTTTATCGATACCACTTACAATCTCGTTTAAATTCGTTTTCTCAGAATAATATCGGGAGGCTGCAACAAAAGGCGATGCCTCATTGTATCTTCCTGTTTTGCTGTTTCTACCGGTAGCGGCATGCTCCAATATATGAAACGAATTCACATTATGATTGGATTTAATATTATCAATTGAAGCAGCGGATATATTAAATAGACCTAAATTTGCATCAGGCAAAACATCCGCAATAGCGCTTGCTGCGTAATCAAAATAGGTAATAAATTCTTTTTCAGTACCTCCAAACCGTTCTCTACCATTCATCTCCGTGCCAATTCTAAAACGAAGTTTGTTGGCAGTATCCTGACCTAAAATATTTTTCAAAGTTTTACATAATTCACGGACTGTTGTATACCACTCTTCGGGATTATCTGCAGGCCCAACCTGACCAAAAGAACCAATCACTGGAATTTTTCTCAATGCCCAAGGAGTACAGTCCAGTACAATGGTAAAACTCTTATAGCCAATATTGGTATACGGAGATAAACGTTGCGCTATCAATTCTGGTCTAAAACCAAGTGATCCATCTTCTTTTCTATATACAAAATCGTATTGGGATAAAATTTTAATAGATTCCGTATCATTTGCGTCAAACTTTGAAATCTTCATCGTACCATCTTCATTTACCCCCGTTTTATCAGCTATTTTAACACCTGGGTAAGAAAATGTACCTCCCAATAACCTCACTACTGAAAGATGGTCTGCAAAACGAACTACAG
>DGBH01000013.1:465-10181 GCA_002384205.1 Bacteroidetes bacterium UBA4009 | reverse complement strand
CCATCATCGCTACAACGTTGGTATCCTCTCTCAACACCAATTACGCAGGCTGAACAAACATGGCTGGCGTCTGCAAATTTTTCTTTATACGACTTTATATTTTTTTCAAAAGAAAGGGATTCATTGCACGGGAATAAAAACCCTATAAATCTGCTTCCGCTAGCTTTATAATCACTGGTGTAAATTTGATTAATGCCTAGGTAATGGTCAGCTTGCATAGGCTATTAGGATAATAGATAATAAGGCCATTCCTAATCCTATTTTATTTCCTCGGCTCAGTGTTTCCTTAAAAATAAGCACAGATAGGAGAGTGCTTAAAATCACAATTCCTATATTATTTAAACCGAAAACCAAGGCACTCGTTTCACTATAACTTCCTATGGCCTTTAACAAGAAATAGATAGAAAAGTAATTTGGAACACCCAGCAAAATTCCAGCTTTTACACTTTTGAATTCAAAATTTTTAAGGTTCCCTTTATTTCTAAGTATGAACAAACTCAGGCCAGCAAAAAAAGCCCCTAAAAAAATAGAATAGGAAATAGTGTCGGTAGAAACGTTGGAATAAGTGGTGGTTAATACTTTGAGAGACGTGTCAATTGCTCCGCCTCCAATGAAAACAATCACAGGTAGCATTAAATATTTACGTTCAATGATCAGGCCTTTTTTTACACTTATAAAGTATATACTCAAAAGGGACAATAGCAAACCTATCCAAAACCATACATTCAAGGATTCATTAAAAAAGAAGTATGCAAAAAGTACAGGGACAACTACAGCCATTTTTCCGCTTACCGCGGTCACACTTATACCTAACTTTTCTGTGGTTAGCGCCATGGAAAAGAATATTCCTACAAATACAAAACCTAACAAAACGCAATAAGAAAACCATGAAGCTTGTAGGTTTTCAATGATATTTGTATGTTCAGAAAAGGAGTACCCCATGGTAAAACACACCAAGTAGTTTACAACTATCGCTTGAAATTTCTGTACCTCAAACTCCTTAAACCATCTAAAAATAAGGTTAATAAAAGTACTAAAGAGTATACTTAGAAGCAGGAATAAAAGTGCCATTTATGCAGGTTTAAAATATTTAATAATATCGTTATTACTTTTGATTTCGTTATAGCTGGGTATTCCCAGCCAAGGTGCTTTAATTCCATCTGCCCATTCCGTAGAAGACTTTAGGATGATAACCTCATCCCATAATTGCTGGCTGATAAAACTGTCTAAAACCAATGGTCCGCCTTCTACCAGAACACTTTGAATATCTCGTGCAGCTAAATCTTGGAGTATACCTAAAAGAGATAACTGTTCTAATTTAATAAGCTCATAATTATCAGTAACTTCTGATTTTAGCTGATTGTATACCCATGTTTTTCCGACCATGAATAAATCCTTGTTTAAATCAACAGATAGCTTAGTAGAAAGTACAATTTTAACAGGATTAGAGCCATTTGAATAACGTGCGTCTAACCTAGGATTATCGTTATTTACGGTAGAAGCACCCACTAGAATTGCTTGATGTGTTCCTCTAAGGTGATGTACTAAATCGTTATTGTTGGAGTCACTTATTTTTGTGGTAGATAAATCGTTTTTATGCCTAGCCATAAAACCATTATTTGTTTCAGCCCATTTAAGTGTAACGTAGGGAAGAGCAGTGGTGTGCGCTTTAATAAATATCTTATTAAGCATTTTACAATCCTCTTCTAGGGTGCCCACAGATACGTTAACACCCGCCTCCATAAGTTTTTTGATTCCTTTTCCTGCTACTTTATGATGTGGGTCTAGCATTCCAATAATAACTCGTTTAGGTTTTTTAGCTATGATTAAATCGGAACACGGTGGTGTTTTACCGTAATGCGAACAAGGCTCTAGATTTACATATACATCGCATAAATGAATAGGTATTAGATTACTCAATTGTGAAAATGCATTTACTTCAGCATGCGGGCTACCATATATTTCGTGATAGCCTTCGGCCACAATTTTGCCATTATATACAATTACGCAACCTACCATTGGATTGGGAGCTACATCAAGCTCACCAAGCTTAGCAAGCTCAAGGCAACGCATCATGTAAAATTCATCATTTTGCACGTTTCAAAGGTAAATTCAATATTTCGAAAAGTAGAGGCTTAATAAAGAGCTAATTTTGAAACCATGAAGTTGAGTTTATTAAAAGCGCTGTATATAGATACACTAGTTCCGTTCTATGCCAGATCAGAGGGTGAAAACATATTTTATATTGTGCTGGAGCATTTGGATAAAAAATCTAAAATAGACATTCTTTTAGGTGCTGAGACATTCAACGTCGAATCGTATCAAAGTATCTTAGAAGCGCTAAAACAAGGCACTCCAGTGCAATACCTTACCCAAATGGCTCCTTTCTATAACTTGGAGTTATTTGTAAACCCCAGTGTATTAATTCCTCGCCCAGAAACAGAACAATTGGTACATTTGGTTTTGGATGAAAATAGAGGTGCCCACAAAAAAGTGTTGGATATAGGGACGGGGAGTGGTTGTATAGCATTAGCCCTTAAAAATGAATGGAAGGAAGCAACTATATCTGCTTGCGATATAAGCGAAGAAGCGTTGGTTGTAGCTCGAAAAAATGCGAGTGATTTAGCCTTAAAAGTTGATTTTTATCAAACGGATATTTTAATAAATGAAATAGCCGTCTACGATATTCTGGTTTCTAATCCTCCTTACATTTCTCCGAGTGAAAAAGATGCCATGCATATAAATGTCATCGAAAACGAGCCGCATATTGCCCTTTTTGTGGATGATATTGATCCTTTAGTTTTTTATAAACGAATAATACAACTGGCTGAAAAACAAAGAGCTATATGTTATTTTGAGACAAGTGAGTTTTACAGAACTAGTTTAGAAACTTGGTTAGAGGAAGGCGAATATTCGTTTGAATGGAAAGCTGATTTTCAAGGTAAAGATCGCATACTAAAAGTCATCTGGTAAATTAAAAGTAATCATAGCTCAATTTATCCCCAATTAAGTCAGCTAATTGTGGGTATTTTGGTACTACAAATGAGTGTTCATAAGGGTATTACCAATAAATTGCAGACCTAATTAAATTTGTAATAGATGAATTCGGAAAACGAAAAGATTATTCCAATTAACATTGAAGACGAAATGAAAACAGCGTACATCGATTATTCGATGTCGGTAATCGTTTCGCGTGCTTTGCCAGATGTAAGAGATGGTTTAAAACCTGTACACAGAAGAGTTTTATACGGCATGACTGAACTTGGTCTTGCTAGTAATAGGTCGTATAAAAAATCCGCGAGAATAGTAGGAGAGGTGCTCGGAAAGTATCACCCGCATGGTGATACCTCGGTTTACGATACTATGGTTCGTATGGCTCAGGATTGGAGCTTACGATACCCTATGGTTGACGGGCAAGGTAACTTTGGATCTATAGATGGCGATCCGCCAGCAGCCATGCGTTACACTGAAGCTAGAATGCGTAAGCTAGCTGAAGAAATGTTGCAAGATATTGACAAAGAAACGGTTGATTTTAGACCCAACTTTGATGATAGTTTAACAGAACCAACTGTTCTGCCTGCCCGTATACCAAACCTATTGGTAAATGGAGCCTCAGGTATTGCGGTAGGTATGGCTACCAACATGGCCCCTCACAATCTAACAGAAGTTGTAGACGGAACTATTGCCTATATAGACAATAGAGATATTACTATAGACGAGCTGATGGAATATGTCAAAGCTCCCGATTTTCCTACAGGTGGTATCATATACGGGACAGAGGGAATTAAGTCTGCTTTCGAAACCGGAAGAGGGCGTATTGTAATGCGTGGTAAGGCAGAGTTTGACGTTAATAAATCAGGTCGTGAACAAATTATTATTACAGAGGTTCCTTACCAAGTAAGTCCGTCTCAAATAATAATTAAAGCAGTTGATTTAGTTAATGATAAATTACTTGATGGAATAAGTGAGGTTCGCGACGAAAGTGGAAGACAAGGATTACGAATAGTTTTTGATCTTAAAAAAGATGCGGTACCTAATATCGTATTAAATAAACTATATAAATACACTCCACTTCAGACCAGTTTTAGTGTAAATAATATTGCCCTCGTAAAAGGTCGTCCATTGATGCTTAATCTAAAGGATATGATTGGCCATTACGTGGAGCATCGCCATGAGGTTGTTATTCGCAGAACCGAATACTTACTGAAAGAAGCTCAAAAAAGAGCACATATTTTAGAAGGATTAATAATCGCTCTTGACAATCTTGATGCGGTTATAAAACTTATCCGTGCCTCCAAAAATGCAGAAGATGCTCGAAATGGATTAATGAAAGAATTTAGCCTTTCAGAAATTCAAGCTAAGGCTATTCTTGATATGCGTTTACAAAAGCTTACTGGTTTAGAAATAGACAAAGTAAGAGCAGAGTACGCCGAATTAATGGCAACCATAGCAGATTTGCAAGATATTCTAGCGGATGAAGTTCGTAGAATGCAAATTATCAAAGATGAGCTTATAGAAGTTAGGGATAAATATGGTGACGAGCGCAGAACAGCAATTGAATTTGATGCTGGTGAAATAAATATTGAAGACCTGATTGCGAATGAAGAAATGGTGGTTACTATTTCTAATATGGGATATATAAAACGTACCCCACTCACTGAGTATAAATCACAGACCAGAGGAGGAACCGGAAACAAAGGCGTAAAACATAGAGATGACGACTTCGTAGAACACCTTTTTGTGACAATGACGCACAACTATATCTTGCTATTTACGGATCAAGGTAGATGTTTTTGGATGAGAGTTTATGAAATTCCAGAAGGAGGGAAGGTCTCTAAAGGTAGGGCAATTCAAAATCTAATAAATATACCTACGGATGATGTGGTAAGAGCATTTGTGGCAACAGGTAATTTAAAAGACGAAGAGTATGTAAATAGCAATTATATTGTTATGTGTACTAAAAATGGTACTATTAAGAAAACCTCTCTTGAGCAATATTCACGACCAAGAACAAATGGTATCAATGCAATTACGGTTAGAGATGGCGACCAATTATTAGAAGCAAAACTTACCGATGGAACAGCTGAAATACTGCTTGCTAAGAAGAGCGGTAAAGCTATTCGTTTCAACGAAGGTGATGTTAGGGTAATGGGTAGAACGGCTTCAGGAGTACGAGGAGTTAGGCTTGAAAACGATCAAGACGAAGTCATTGGCATGGTATGTGTAAACTCGAGTAAAACCGATGTAACTATTATGGTTGTCTCTGAGAAAGGATACGGAAAGCGCACAGATATAGATGATTATAGAATAACAGGTAGGGGAGGAAAAGGAGTCAAAACCTTAAGCGTAACCGAAAAAACAGGTTCTTTAATCTCTATAAAAGATGTGACTGATGAGAATGACCTGATGATTATAACAAAAATGGGCATCACCATCCGCATGAAAATGTCAGAAATGCGCGTGATGGGAAGAGCTACTCAAGGAGTAAGGCTTATCAAGGTTAGAGACAAGGATGACATTGCTTCAGTGGCTAAAGTGCCTAAGGTGGATGATGAAGAAGAAGAGTTAGACCTTATGGAAGGAGACGAGAGCACCGAAACGAATACAAATACAGAAATAGAACCGAATGAAACAAACAATGAAGAGAATCAAGATTAACGTAGCTAGCCTTTTTATGCTTGCCTTGGCACTAATTATTGGCACCAACGCCAACGCTCAAGGCTATAACGTAGAGTCGATGAAAATAGAGTTGGAAGACAACACTAAAAATGACATTGACAGAGACTACACTAGTCTATTAAAGTGGGCAGGAGAGGCGAAAGAACATTCTAAAACCGCAAACAGTGAAAAAATGTGGTATTACAGAGGTGTTCTTTACCTTAAAATTGCTAGTTTAAATAATGATTTAAGTAAGGCGAATCCAAATGCAATTCGAATTGCATTAGAATCTTTCAAAAAAGCAATAGCAGGTGATGTGAAGGAAAAGTATACCAAGTTAGCGCAAGGTAATTTGTTAAATGTCGCTATAGGTTTATATCAAAGCGGATATGCTTTTTACACGGCAGGAGATTACGCATCGTCTTATACGGATTTTGCGGATGCTGTGCCGCTTATGCAATATGACGTAGATGGAGAGTTGAAACGAAAAAATCTCACCAGCGAATTTTTGGAGCAAATGATGGCGTATTCTGCTATGAATAACAACGAAGATCAAAAAGCAATTCAAGTTTTCGCTAAATTAATTCAAAAAGAAAGTCTAGAACCATCGATATATGTAAACATTTCCAAGTTGTATTTAAAAACAGGAGATACAGCTAAAGCATTAGAAGCAGTTACTGTAGGACGTGGTCTCTTGGATAGCGATAAATCATTGATAAATGCAGAATTAGATTTGTATTTAAAAATGGGTAGAAGCAAAGAGCTTATAGAAAAACTCGATGTAGCTATTGCAGATGATCCAGGGAACACCATTTATTATTTTGCTAGAGCAATTAGTTTTGAGGGAATTGGAGATATGGATAAAGCATCTGCGGATTACGACAAAATTTTAGAAATTGATCCATCGTTTTATGATGCTGCGTATAACAAAGGAGTAATGCACCTAAATAAGGTAGCAAAAGTGGTAGATCAATTAAACGGAGAGTACAAACCAAGCATCATTGCTAAAAAAGAAGCCGAAATAAATACCTTGTACGGATTGGCTATTGTTCAGTTTGAAAATGTATTTGAAAATAATGCAGAAATGAAAGTTGCAGATAAGATTGAGTTAGCTGGAACTATGAAGAAAATATATGCTCGACTTGAACGAATGGAGAAGTATAACCAGATGAAAGCTTTCGAGGAAGCAAACAAATAAAATAGAGGGGGTATTCAGGTACTCCCTTTACTTTATAGCTACTAGTTAACATAATATAAATTATAGGCCGAAAGTGTTGAAATCCAATTAAGCGAGAATATCACACGAACTCTATATTCGCAGAATGTTGTCGCTGTTTAGAATTACCGGTTACTTGGAGGGTATTAGTTATCTGTTGCTTCTTGGTATTGGTGTTCCGCTCAAATATTTAGCCCATGATGATTCTTGGGTAAAAGCTCTTGGAATGCCGCATGGTTTATTATTTGGTCTCTATATTTTTTTGACTCTGGCGTTGCGTGATAAAATGCACTGGAACTTTAAATCATTGGTGACTATAATGATTAGTTCCATAATTCCGTTCGGTCCATTCTACATAGACCGAAAATACCTTTCTAACGCTTAAGAAGTTATTCTCATATGAATTTGTTGCATGGCTTATTGCTAGGATTAGGTACCGCAGTTCTTCTAGGACCTGTATTTATGACACTTCTTCGTAATTCGTTACAATACGGTATTAAAAACGGTATTTTAACGGCTATTGGAATACTAAGTAGTGACGTTTTAGTGGTGTCTATTTGCTATACGATAACGGGAGATTTTCTAAAATATTATGTTAACTCACCTGGGGTAAAACTACTCGGAGCGCTCATCTTAATTGGCTTTGGGATATCTTTTATTCGCTCTAAAAGAACTAATGTGCACAGCTCCACTGCCGAAATGCATCTCAACGGTAAGTGGAAGTCCTTCAGTCAAGGTTTTCTAGTAAACTTTGCGAATCCTACGGTCTTTGTAATTTGGATAGGCTTTATCACCATCGCAGAATCAGACTATTCTGCATCACTAGAACGAGTTATTTTTTTATTGGGAATATTATTAGGAATATTTCTTACAGATATTGCTAAGGCTATTGGAGCGCATTACATCTCCAATCTATTGACAAATTACAACCTTAACTATGTATATCTATTATTAGGTTCATGTCTTATTTTACTGGGCTGTTTCTTGGGTTATCAGGGATTAATTTCCTTCTGAGTTTTGACTTCATTTACCCCAAATACGATTCCATAATATGCTCAACATAGGTTTTATCTTTTCTTTTGGACGATCTCCTTGTTCTGCTCGCCATTTTCCATCACGTTCCAAAAGTTGGTATCCAAACCCATAGTTAGGTTTATTGGGTTCAATATACATAGGACCGTATCTGGCATCACTGTAAATAGGATTACTATTAGAATCCAGAGTTATTACGTACCAGTCTTTAGATAAAAAGTTTAGCCGGTTAAGTAATGTAGTATCCCTAACTTGTTTTAATAGCGCATGATTACTAGGTACGCTGATAAAATCTACATTTTTATCTTTATCAAATATAGAATATAATCCAGTGTACAGTACGGAATCACCATCCGCTGTTGCACTCCATAAAAACGTATTTGCTGGCGTAGGTACTGTTGTTAAACGGCTGTAGATTATTCCTTTTACTTCTAAATTATCTTCAAAAATTCGATATGTGTACCATTTTACTCCTAGCGACCATACCATATAGGCAGTACTAAGTATTATTCCAGTATAGTTGAGCCATTTTCGTGTGGTAGACTCTCGTGCATAAAACATGGCTGAGATCACAAACAGTAAAAAAGGGACTGTGTATAATGGATCTACAACAAAAATATTGTTCCAGGCAAGTTTATACGGTAATGGCCAAAGTAATTGAGTACCCCAAGTGGTGTGGCAATCTAATAAAGGATGCGTTATCAAACTCCATAACATAAGCTTTCTCCACTCTCTTTGAGATGCAATAGAAGGCTTGTAGTCATTTTTTAGTATAAAGTACAGTATGACTGCGATCACACCTACTAAAACTAATTTAAGTTCTATATTGGGTACGGTTATTAATGGAAAACCAAGAATCAGAGTAATAATTACGACTAAACTCCATTTTTCTTTATGACTAACCAACCAAGCTAAAATGGGTGCAAAAAGTACACTGAATAATATAGAATGCGAAAACCCGCGATGTAACTCATTCGCTTTGAGGGAGTCAAAAATCAGAGATTGGTATACATCTAAATCTGGAATAGTGCCTGCAATAGCTCCCCAGAGCATAGCCTTATTGCCCACTTTGCGACCGAGAACAACCTCCCCTACTGCAGCGCCTAAAACGATTTGAGTTATGGAATCCATCTAGTTAACGGTAGTATTCTGATTTAAACGGCTTTCTAAGTTCAAAATTAGTAGGTTCAAGTTTATTGACAAAGGGTTTTAGCAAGGCGTTTTTTATCCTATTTCGATGTTTAGCATAAAACTTCATTTCTACAGGTAAGGCTCCTATCCCACTTTTTATTTCTTCGGCAGTACGGCCTATGCGCACATAGATAGCTTTGACATGTAAAGCATGCGCTACAAAATCGTAAAGCATTCGTTGATACATCGCAAATTCTTGGTTGAAATTATAGTCCAGTCCTATGAAATTTCCATCTAATACATTATCAAAATGGGTAGCTGTACTAAAACCAATCAGCTTGTTATCTATGAAATAACCATTAAAGTAGAAGTCATCGCCTAGCGCTTTTTTTACTAGGAGTAATGTCGTTGCATTCAACCGTCCAAAGCTAAAGTTAGCTCTATCCACAATAGTATTATATATTGTATCTATTTCATCAAGGTGAATAAGTATAGTCTCTTCTGTAAATTTTCTAATTTCTATGCGGCTAGATTTTTGAAAAACTTGTTTTGCTTTTGTTCTGAATTTCGAATTCATCGCGTCTAAATAATCGTCAAACTGGGTCCACTCCTCTTTTAGGGTAAGCACCATGTTGACATCAATATTTATTTCTGTACATCCTTTATCTTTCAAATAGCT
>DGBH01000013.1:0-239 GCA_002384205.1 Bacteroidetes bacterium UBA4009 | reverse complement strand
GGCCAAAATTCCTTAATCATAGTGATGCTAATCTTCTTACCTTGCTTTTTTTCACTGTAATGAATCTCGTCTATAGCATTGTTTACAAGGTCTATAGCATTTTGAGTTTCGATACCTTCTTTAAACAAAAATCCATTTTCACCACTTGCAAAGGCATTACCGCATATTAAAACACGTAAGTCCATTCGCTTAATAATATTTTGGGGTAGCATCCCTCCAATGCGTTGCACTAATGCAGC
>DGBH01000056.1:9398-10502 GCA_002384205.1 Bacteroidetes bacterium UBA4009 | reverse complement strand
GGAGTTGTCATGCTTGTATATCCAAATCGTAAAATCTCGCTATCAAAATCAGGATTAGTGCTGGTCCAGCAATCATATGTTTCAGAATCAAACTGCATATAATGTTCCTCTTGTGTTTTCTGATTGATAATTCGAAGGTGATTTTGACCATTACGGCGTTCTTCAATTACCATAAAGTTGCTAAACACTTCTTGTCCTTCTAGCAAGGTGTCTTCACGATGAGCTATAACCTCTACCCAGTTTTTTCTTTCGGTAAGTGACTCCACCGTTTCCATGAGTTTAAAATTATGAGCGTCCCAGTTGGTCATCACATACCATTTATTTTCAAAATGACTGATACTATACTCCATCCCACGTATACGCTTTTGGAATATTTTGAAGGTGTCTAGCGGATTTGTGGCTAAGATAAACTGATATTCAGATGTGATGCTCGCTCCCGAACTGATGATAATATATTTTTCGCTTTTGCTTTTATAAACACCGCAATTAAACGTGTCGTCCTTTTCTACAAATCGAACTGTTTCTTCTTTTGTTACTACATTATACGACATTATCTTGGCAGATCTCAAGGTGGTTTCGTCTTTCATGGTATAAAAAATAGTCTGACTGTCTTCCGCCCAGCAAGCCCCACCAGTAGTTCCAGGTATATTTAAATCTAGAATTTCACCGGTTTCCATGCTCTTCATTTTGAGGGTATATATTCTACGACTCACCGTATCTTCTCCATACACCATGTATTTTTCATCAGGACTTAGACTCAAACCACCTACGTTGTAGTATTTATGTCCTTCGGCCATAACATTTACATCCATAAGAATCTGTTCTTTATTCTCCATGCTGTCCTTCTTACGACAGTATATTGGGTATTGAGACTCTTCTGTAAATCTTGTGTAGTACCAATATCCTTTTTTCTTATACGGTACAGACTCGTCATCTTTTTTTATGCGGCCTACTATTTCTTCATATAATTTTTCTTGCAATGGTTCAGTAGGTTTTAGTACCTCTTTGCAATACGCATTTTCAGCGTTTAAGTAGTCAATAACTTCTTGGTTTTCACGATCTCTAAGCCAGTAGTAATTATCTATTCGCACGTCTCCATGTATA
>DGBH01000056.1:7211-9190 GCA_002384205.1 Bacteroidetes bacterium UBA4009 | reverse complement strand
TATTTACCTAAAAATGCTACATTTGAATATATATAATCACCTATATGACAACATTTTACAAACTTGCTCTAAGCCTTATTCTATTCGTGTTCACCACGTTATCCATAGCACAAACCACACTATATGTAAGCCCATCGGGAAGCAATGGAAATGACGGAAGCCAAGCTGCTCCTTTTCAAACCATACAGTTTGCTCTGAGCCAAATAACCACCGCTACTACCATTGAAATTATGGTAGGAACCTATACCGAGTATTTGTACTTAGACGGAAAAGTAGGCACAGCTACAGAGCCTAATGTTATAAAACCTTTTGGAAATGATGCCGTAATCATAGATGGAGGTGGATCTAATGCAACTTCTGGAGATGCTCTTCTTTTTATCTCTAATTCAGCATACCTGACGATAGAAAACATCACGTTTAAAAATATAATAAGCAACTATGTTTCTGGGGTTAATATCAATACTAACTGCCAAAACATAACGTTAAATAACTGCACTGTAAAAGGCGTGCACTTTTCTAATAATCCTGCTGAAAACGTAACGTCATTTAAAAAAGCGTATCCGCTAGTTGTTTTAGGATCGAGTGCTACAAATGCCAATCGCAATATTGCTATTCTTAACTCTGAAATCGCAGATTGCAGAACAGGCTATAGCGAAGGATTAACCATTTCTGGAAATGTAGATAGCTTTTTAATCGAAGGTAATTCTGTTCATAATATTGCCAATATAGGTATTGTGGCATCAGGCCACTATGGTATTTGCTCAGATCCAACATTAGACATGGCGAGACATGGAATTATCAGAAACAACCAGGTCTCTAATTGTAAATCTCCCATTGCTACCGCTGGAGGAATTTATATAGACGGCAGCACCATGATTAGCGTAGAAAACAACATATGTCGCGATGGCCAAGTTGGTTTTAGCATTGGATGTGAAAATAAGGGAAAAGAAACGTCATTTGTCCAACTTATTAATAACGTAGCCTATGGCAACAGCAGAGCGGGTATTGTAGTTGGTGGATTCTCCTACCCCACTACTACCGGAAAAGTAACGAAGTGCGTGGTTTCAGGAAATACGTTATACGATAATGACAAAGACAACACGTGGACGGGCGAGCTCAATATGACCTATTGCGAAAACGTAACTGTAAAAAACAACATTTTTTACGCTACAAACCCCTATAACGTAATGTCTTTTTACAAGAAAGATAACGGCACAGGAAATGTGTTGGATTACAACTTGTATTACTCTACAGGTGGAAATGAAACCAGTATTTACGGCTATAATGATGCGGATATTAAAACGCTCGAAGCCTTCAAAACAACTTCGAATTTTGAGGAACATTCTTCCTTTGCCAATCCGTATTTTAAAAATGAAATGACCTATGATTTTCATTTAGTTGACTCATCCAATGCCGCAAATGCAGGCGACCCAAGTTATGCCGCAGTTGGCGAGGTTGACATGGATGGTAACACGCGCGTGTTGCGCACCATTATAGATTGCGGAGCATACGAATCCCCATACTCACTGGATATTAAACAATCTGAAATAAATACTTTAGCTGTATACCCAAATCCTACGTCTGGAATACTTCATTTACCAGCAGGTGCATATAGCAGCTATACGATCACGAATGCGCTAGGTCAAGTAATGGAACAAAATACTTTATCGGGCACTACCATTGATTTATCCAACCTAAAAAGTGATGTTTATATACTTACGGTAAAGTCTGAACACAAAACATACACAAGCAGAATTATAAAACGATAATTTTTTAACCCTGATTTACCACAATGATGTTTAAGCTACGATAACCTTCTGCGCTAAGTCGTATATCATTGGTAATAGTTTTATAGCCCCGCTAAGGTTTATAAAAATGTTAAACCGATGGGTACATCTGTAAGCCATCCAGTTATACTATATCTTCGTGCAAAAACCGGAAGCACCTCGTGCTCCGTTTCAGAAGTAAAAATAACGAAG
>DGBH01000056.1:2940-6991 GCA_002384205.1 Bacteroidetes bacterium UBA4009 | reverse complement strand
AGGTTCTATCTTCAGTTCAACTTGATCTGTGTATATCATAAGCTCACCTCCATCTCCTTTTTGCCAGTCGGTAAGGTATAGTATAATGGTAAAAAAACGGTGCTGTTGTTTAGCAAATCGATCACGATGCTTTTTATAGTAACTCCCTTTTTCATATATGGCAAACATTAGCTCCTTGTCTTTAAGAGGCAGAAAAAAATGTCGATTTAAAAGTGGAATAAGGTCATCAATATGAGAAGAATAAGCAGTTAATAAGGCGTCATTTGGTGTTTCTTCTATCCAAAGAATAGAGTNNGATCGTAGCGTATCTCCATGAGTGCTCGCAAGGCGGCCGCATCGGTTTGATTAATGATATTCCTATGAATATAATATCCATGCTGCTCTATACCAGAAAGCATTTCATTCAAAACACCTTCCTCTACCATAAATGGTTTCAATAAATAATGAGCTTAATGTGCCGAAGGTAATTTAAATTACGGCAGCTATGTCTATTCCTACTGACCTAAATTTTTAAAACAGAGATACCCAATAAATCAATATAACTTTGTGCCGATAAAATGCTTCACTACACTACGCATTTAAGCACACCTGATGCAGAATGGGTCACCTTTATACACGGTGCTGGCGGTAGCAGTGGTATTTGGTTTAAACAGATAAGAGCATTTCAAAAACATTTTAATGTGTTGCTTATAGACTTACGAGGTCACGGCAAAAGCAAAAAGCCAATTTATGAGCAATTCAAACACTATCAGTTTGATAATATAGGTAACGAAGTAATAGAAGTGCTTAATCATTTACAAATAAAAAGCAGCCACTGGGTAGGCATTTCATTGGGCACTATTGTTATCCGCGAAATTACTGAACGCTTTCCTGAACGCACCTTGACCATGATAATGGGTGGCGCCATAATGAAGCTTAACCTGAGAGGTCAAGTATTAATGAGGCTTGGTTCCATGCTCAAATCTATTGTGCCCTACTTGGTGCTTTATAGACTTTTTGCACATATTATTATGCCTAAAAAAAGCCATAGAGAAAGTCGGAATTTATTTATTAATGAGGCTAAAAAACTCTATCAACAAGAGTTTAAACGATGGTTTACACTGGTGGCAGAGATTAATCCATTGCTAAAGTATTTCAGGTTTAAGGATAGTGGCATACGCACATTGTATATTATGGGTGCCGAAGATCATATGTTCTTACCTAGTATTTCCAAAATAGTACAAGACCATGCGAGCTCTTGTTTGGTCATTATACCTAGTTGCGGTCATGTCGTAAATGTAGAGCAACCCTACAGGTTTAATGAGATTGCTGTGGATTTTCTAAAAGATCGTTAACATTTTTATAGCTCTTCTTCTTATTGTTAGGCTCTACCTTTTTTGAGAAATGAATAAAGGCAAGATTTGTCCTACTATTGCATTGTGAGTAATACCTTGTACCTAGTGCCCAATTTTATTGGTGAGTTTAATAAAGAATACCTCCCAAAACGAACGTTGGACCACACCTATCAGCTAACCCACTTTATTGTTGAGAAAGAGAAAACGGCACGCGCATTTCTCAAAGCAATTGAACATCCTACACCTCAGAATGATTTTGTATTTATTGAGTTAGACAAGCACAATGATTACGCAGGTTTTAAGGCATTTTTTAACAAACACATTAGCACACACAGTATAGGAGTACTTTCCGAAGCAGGATTACCCGCTATTGCGGATCCGGGAAGCGAAGTAGTAAAATATGCTCATTCAAAAGGTGTGACCGTAGTGCCCTTATCAGGCAGCTCATCCATCTTTTTAGCACTTATGGCTAGTGGTATGGATGGCCAGCATTTTCAGTTTAACGGTTATTTGCCGATAGATGCTAGAGACAGAATGATTACCTTAAAAGATATGGAAATTCGCTCCCGAAAAGTAACTCAACTCTTTATGGAAGCGCCATATCGTAACAATCAGTTTTTAGAATTTCTTATCAAAAACCTTCAGAAAGACACTAAGTTATGTGTTGCTGTGGATATCGAAAAAGAAGGTAAAGAAACCATTATTTCCAAACCCATCAAAGATTGGGAAGTGAAGGAGATAGAGCTTCATAAGAAGCCTGCTATTTTTATAATAGGTTAGAAAAATATAAGCTATCTCTTTTGTCTTGGTTGCTACTGAAACCAATAAATAAACTTAACTACCAGTGCTCTATTTTTAACAATTAAGTCAGTCGCTACATAATTTTCTGAATACACCAAATACAAGTCAGAAAGAGGACGATAGCGCCATTGTAATCTGGAATTTATATTGAAATTATTAGCCTGTGTATTATATTGAAAAAAAGTAGTGAAGAAGATTGCTTTGGTAAATGACATTTCAGCCGAAGCTCCAATAAGCGATATATCCACGGTCTTGTCCAAATGAGGCATATCAATACTATTGTAATTATACGACAATCCGAAGATCCCCCAAGGCTGCCAACGGTAGTTTAAATCCAACTTTGCATTTGTTCTGCGACCGCTATAATATTCTCCTGTGGTAAGGCCCGCTTCCCAGTTAAACGGTTTGCGTAAGTTTGATATATAGCTCAAGGCAACGTTATCGTAGGAATACCCCCCTGATGCTATTGCAGAATCTCCCGTAAACGAAACATCCGTGTCAAAAAAAAGCTTGGTGTACCATTGGTTATAATATGCAAAAAAGTTGCTTGTGTTCTTAAATTGAACCTCATATCCATACCTAACTTGGTTGTCGGTAAGAGTGTAGGTATTATCCATGTATCTATCCATGTACAAACTTGGACCGTGGTATATAAGATTAGCGGATTTTTTAGGATAAAAATTATACCTCAATAGTGGCTCCAAACGCCAATATCCATGGCGTTCAATGGTAAATAATTGTGGATTATAGCGCTCTACCCTTGGAACAAATCCTACGGCTGCATTATAATTTTTACCCACATACTCATGATTCCACATTGCTTTAAAGCTAGGTGTAGAAAAGGTGTACCACGAAGCGTGTGCGTAGCTATCTTCAGGTTTATCAAAGGAAAAACTCTTATGAAAAAAAACTTTACCTCTATGATTTCGATCTGCCGTAGCAAAATTATAATCTACCCCTAGAAGTCTATTAAATGCTGACTTAACAAAGTCACCTTTCTCTACACTAGATCTGTTAACACCAATGATGCCGAGATTTGAGCTTTTCCCTACCTGGCGTTGTAACGCTGCAACACTAAAATTTTGGCCAAGACCTGCACTGCCGACATCGGTCTGCATGGTCATAGCTCCTATTCTCCAGTTATCGCCTACCTTGCCGCTAAGCCTCGCTCCACCCAATATAGGAATCGTGCTTCCGTCTTTAAGCCCTATTTTTCTGCTAAAAAAAGGCCTAATCTGACTAAAGCCAAAGTTGGAAAATAAGTCGCCATTTTCTATAAAAAAATTACGTCGTTCTGGAAAAAACAGACTAAATCTGCTTAGGTTGGTCTGCTGCCTATCTACTTCTACTTGCGAAAAATCGGGGTTTACCGTAAGATCTAGTTGCAAACTTGAACTTATCGCTATTTTGGCATCTACTCCCGCATTAACTGATGGTTTTAGATCAGTATTTGCCACATAATCTTTACTAAGGCCTCCGCTAGCATAAGGAATTATAGCCACATACTTTTTTGGTTTTTCAAGCGGTTTATCCCAAATTAGTTTGCCGCAGTAGCTTAGCGTTGCTATATTAAAATTACGAGGCACTGCCGCCCATGCCGAACTCTCATTTCTCTTTAAATCATTTCGGGTGAAGTTAACACTCCACTCTGTGCTCCCTTCGGCAAATCGAATGCTATTAAATGGTATTGAAATCTCCACAAACCACTTTCCGTCACCCTGACTTACCGCAGAGTACCATAGGTTGTCCCAGGCTGTAGTAACACCAAAGTCTCCCCCATTTTCTATACTTCCTTCTCGCTGTATTCCCTTCGGACTCACTGCAAAACTAAAACCATTGGTCTTATCATTTGAAGGATTAAAAATAACAGAGAACGCATCGGTGCGCGGATACGAAAAATCTCTTTTTAAGCTTTG
>DGBH01000056.1:0-2747 GCA_002384205.1 Bacteroidetes bacterium UBA4009 | reverse complement strand
GTCTCGTTTAAAATACCGTCTATCGTAATGTTTTGTACTGTCTTTTGAATATAGAGACTAGGTTCCGGTTTTTGACCAAAACTGAGTATTGTAAAAGATACTAAAACTGTAATAATAAGATATCTCAACGTGATTGGCAAACCTAAGAAATTGAATATAATTTGCGTTTAGCCATTAATAAAATATCAGTATTACTTCACTACCACGATTTCACTCAGTCCCGCTACGCTTAACACGAACTTGCCTGGCTCCACTTGCCATACCATGTCCTTATTAACAAACGCTAGATCCTTTACGGGTATATTCAAGGTATAATCAACAGAAGTGCCCGCCGCAATAAATTTCTTCTCAAAAGCTCTTAAGCGCTTTACCGATGGGGTAACACTTGCCACCATATCCGCTACATATACCAATGCTGATTCTTTACCATCTAGACTTCCGTTATTAGTTACTGTAAATGAAACGTTAATCGTATCTGTCTCACCTAACTCTTTTGTAGCTAACACTAAATTACTATAGGTAAAATTAGAATAGCTTAATCCATGACCAAATTCCCATTGCGGATTAAAAGCGTTGTATCCAAAAGTAGGATCTAATCTATCGGTATACTTGTGATCATAAGTTAGTAAGTCGTTGGTGTATCGAGGATACGTCATAGGTAACTTCCCGCTTGGATTAATCTTGCCATACAGAATGTCCGCTAGGGCACGTGTTCCGTTTTCTGAAGGCTGGTACGCCATCACTATAGCTGCACATAATGGTTCTATCTCACGCACAATTCGCGATCTGTTCTCTACCAAAACCAATACTATTTTCTTTCCGGTTTTAGCCAAACGCTCGACATAGTCAATTTGTGCTTGTTCTAAATCTAATGAATGAATGTCTCCCACTTTTTCTGTACTTGGCAATTCGCCCATACAAGCCACAATTATATCTGCATTAAGCGCTATGCTCATTGCATTTTCCATATCCGTTGGAGCATTTATACCACATCCTTCAGCATAAAGCACATTAGGATTTATAGTTTTTATAGCTTCTACTATCGTTAGTTTCGTTTCATCATTCCACTTGGGTTCTGTTCCTTGCCAAGTGCGCGTCCATGCTCCATTTACTAGAGTTAACGCATTGGCCATAGGTCCTGTTATCATCACCTTATTGTCTAGCTTAAGTGGCAATATATTTTTTTCGTTTTTTAGCAACGTAATAGACTCTGCCGCAACGTTATAACTAGCTTGAACAAAACTATCGGAGGCTAACAATGGATAGGAATGAGTGGCAGGAGAATATGGCTCCTCAAATAAGTTAAGTCGACACTTCATTCGCAATACCCGTGAAACCGCTTCATCTATTCTACTCATTGGCACTTCTCCTTCTTCTACCAGTTCTACTAGTAAATCAGAAAACTGATAATCATTTGGAACCATGCTCATATCAACACCTGCATTTATAGCAATTTTCACTGCTTCTTTGAGGTTAGTAGCCACACGATGTGGATGCTCTAATTTCATAATGTCTTCCCAATCTGTAACCACAACGCCGTCAAAACCGAGTTCTTCTCTAAGCAATTTGGTCAAAATATCGGGATTAGCATGTACCGGTAAACCGTTTATCTCACCTGAGTTTATCATTATGCTGAGGGCTCCTGCATCTATTGCTGCTTTAAATGACGGTAAAAAATATTCCCGCATCATGCGCTCATCCATATATACGGCAGTTCTGTCTTTGCCCGTATATGGCATACTGTATCCCAAAAAATGTTTTAAACAAGCAGAAACTTTTTCTGGATCACCAGCATTCTCTCCTTGATATCCTTTTATAGCAGCAAGTCCCATTGTTTTACACATGTACACATCCTCTCCGTAGGTTTCAAAAACCCGGCTCCAAAGTGGCTGACGCGCTACATCCAATACAGGTGAAAAATTCCAAGGAATACCACAAGCTCTGGTTTCGTATGCTGTAATACTGGCTCCTTGCTCTACAAGCTCTGTATTAAATGTAGCCGCTTGAGCGAGAGGCTGGGGAAACAACGTACCATTCAATAAATAATTAGCCCCATGTATAGCATCTATACCATACAACACAGGAATTTTAGCTTTGGTTTCTGTAAGTGCAATTCGTTGTATCTCGGACACAATTTGATTCCAATATTCTTTGCTATATGCGTGTCCTCCCACATTTAATATAGATCCAACCCCATATTCCACTAAGGCTTTTCTCAGCTTAACAGAATCCAATTCATTGGGCTCTTTCAAATTATATACCTCACCTACAGAAATCATGTCTAGATTTAGCTGAGTCATTTGGCCTACTTTTTCTTTGAGTGAAAGAGTAGCAAGTGTTCTGGACACCTTAGCTTCTAATTCGGTTTCTGAGCTGCTCGTGCTTATGCTTTTTTGGCAAGCCATTCCTAATAAGAGGATGGATAAAAGACCTATTTTATTCATGCTGTTTTTCAAATTTATATTGTAACTTTTTGATATGCGGAGGAGATGTTTAGAGTTCAAATGCAAAACCTTCATTTCGAAGTGCACGATACCTACCCTCATCAAACTTATATAATTTAGCAGGTCGATGCCATACATTTTCTTGTACTTCATCCAATGCTATAAGCAAATTCATAGCTAAAATTTTCTTTCTAAAATTAGGCTTATCAAACTTATAACCCAATAATGCTTCGTACAATTCTTGTAATTCTGACAGTGTAAACTTTAGAGGTAACAATTCGAAACCAACTGGTCTATATCGAA
>DGBH01000104.1 GCA_002384205.1 Bacteroidetes bacterium UBA4009 | reverse complement strand
GCAAGCACATTTATCAATTCTAAATAAAACCCACCACCGTCTGCTTCTTCTGGCCAAGGTGCGCCATCTGCATATTCAACGTGATCAATTAGGTTTCCAAAAGCGTCTGCCAATACTAAATGATGTCTCTTATTTGATAAATCTCTTAGAAAGGTATCAAAAGGAGCAAAGCCGTATTTCTGCTCAAAAACAGTTGCATTTCCTGCCAAATAAACGGATTTTCCGCCAGCAAGGATTGCATTTTGTGGAAATTGATACGAGACACCCAGTTTTACAAGGTAGATGCCTGTAAGCGCAACAGGGGTGCTGCCTGTATTCTGAATTTCTATGAATTCTTGATCGTCACTTTCTGGAAATTCAGTGGTTTCTTGCGGATTGTAATGAATTTTACGAATCACCAAAGAAGGGGTTGCAACGGCACTACAACTAGAGAATTGACCCAAATTGTTTTTCATCCATACAATTCGTTTTTGTAACCAAGTTTTCATCGTGGTTATTTCTGATGAAAAATCTTCTATGGTATTCCAACGCTGGTTTTCGCGAACTACAGCTTCAGCAATATATGCTGCCGTAGTGTCAATTAAACCAGCAATGGAGTCGTAATTTAAAGGTCCTCCAGCAGCTGTAACTTCATTAAAACGTTTGGATGCATAACATTTAAAGGTAGCATCTTCAAAGAGATCTCCCCAAAAACCAGCACCCACATTACTAAACTTATACTGCCATACATCAGTAAAACTCCGGTCATAACCCCAGTGAAATAAATCATTTCCAAAGGTTAAATTATAATCCCAAACCGGCCCTGCTCTTAATTTACCGCCACGGTCTTTATGGTAATAAGTGCTTAATGCATACGCATCTACATTGGATGCAATTTCTGCAACCAACATATAATCTACAAAAGAAGGCACATCAATAACAGCCGGGTAGCCGTTTTTAATATCAGCATTTCCAGCCGTTTGATCTAGTGTTCTAAAGACCGTTTCAATATAGGTAGATTGTGTTGGTGTAATATCCTCTGCGTTTGGTTTCTCGTGTATATAACCTGCGCCATTATTGTACCAAGCCTCTGGATCTTCATCGCTAGGTCTATCAGTTTGCATCAAATATCCACCTGTTACCTCTGGATATGAATTTTCATCATCAGATAGTTTTGCAATATTTACACGGTCACCATCGCGTTTTATTTTTTCTGAAAGGGCATACAAGCCTATGTAATCACCATTGAGTATAACTTCACAATATTTTAAATTTACGGCATATTGGCCCATTTGTCGTGTCATGGTATAGCTAATATAATCGCGCATCATGCTATCATCAAAAGCAAAAGAGTTTAAAATCCAGTCATTTTCCTTTGGCATACCTAATAATTCCACATTTTTATCCGCGATACCGTCATCTTCTAAGGTATCAATTCCGTAGGGTTTTTTTGGTAATGTTTGTGAGGAGGAACCTCGTGTTTCAATGCCAATAGTACCAGAGTAATTTAAAAACGCTTCGTTGCTAGCATCGCTCACAAAGTTTCGTTCCCCATTGGGTCTTTGAATTATTTTCATAGTCCCAAGTATTTTTGGCTCATCAGGAATCTCTGCACCATTTTGAGTATTGATAATAACAATAGGTAAGTTACTGTCTGTAAATGTTAGATTACTTGTGTTTAGAATATATGTTTTAGTAGTTATTGAAGAGGGTATATAATTATTTAAAAATATTTGTGCTCGCACAGTAGTGTCCTCATTAATTTGAATAGGGTCTTTATATAAAGCAGCCGTTTCTGTGGGGGTATCTTCATTAATTGTGTATCGTATTACCTCCTCTGAAGTATTGCCAGATAAACGCAAGCTTATAGGTGCATCAATTAGGCCGCCCTGGTTAGAAAAAACAACTTCACTCTGAACACTTCCTAAATATTCCTGGGTAGAATTCTCTAAACCAGGCGTAGTCTCTATATAGCTTACAATTGCGCCAGAAGTTTTAGAAATCCCTATAGAGGTGTTCTCAGGAAGATTCTCTGCAGTTATCTGACTCAAAGTCACACCCGAAGCATTTGTTAAACTTATTATTTCTGAGCTAGCCGATATTTTAAAATTTGTATGTAGATTCTTCTTCTTTAACCCTAAAATAGCAGGTGGTACACTACCAGAATTGTTTGGAGTTGTAAAATCTGCCGATAAGAAAGGAATTATTGTAAAGTCGGAGGAGTTTGAATTGATATTGTGCGCTTGAATGGTTAAGATATTTTCACCTTCATTTAAAATTGAATTAAAATCTGTAATCATAAACCTTTCAGGATTTCCTCCTGAATATATTTGAGCCTCACGATCCGTAATTGTACCTGAATTATATGCAGGTGGTGTACCATTAATATTAGCTCTAGCAACTTCATTCCCATTTATGTAGGCAACAAAAGCATCATCATAATCCATATCTAAAATTAAAGACGAAATAGTAGCAAGGTTATTAATTATAAATGTTTTTCTAAGGTATATAGATTGGGTACCATTTGGAAGGATGGTAGCATCGTCTCCATCACCATATCCAAATCCAGAAGAACCTGAAGTCCAATTTGAATCATCAAAATTTAAACCATTCCAATTCCCATCAGGCTGCGAAGTTGGAATTAAGTACTTAAATTCATCTCCTTGATTGACCAATGTTCTAAAGTAGCTCATGGAAGATCTATCTTTATCTGAAGCCCATAAGAGCAGGTATTCATTTGGTGATAGTGTATAATTTGGAAATGTCCATTTTGAAAGGTTATCTATATCATCAGATAAAGTCCAACCATTCATTGAAACATCTTCCGTTCCAAAATTATGAATTTCTAACCAGTCTGGAGTATCTCCATCGTCATCTGTATACATAGAATTAGAAGAAACTACTTCATTTATTCTTACGTCTTGTGCTGTTAAATTATAGGTGCTAAATATAAAAAGTAGAAATAAAATGGTCCCTTTAATGTTCTTAAAATATTTTTCTTTTTGCATCTGTCTCCTGTTTTATTTTTAAGTACACCTGTTTTGAGTAAAAATTCTTTAAAAGCAAATCTAACGTATTAAAATATTTTTTACAACTAAGTTAACCATACATAAACTATACTACCGTTTTTTAAAGTGGAACATACATTGTAACCACTAACAAGACATACTATTAACAACATAATTTTTTGTAGTTTCAAAATATTTCATCTAATCAGAGTGCTTTTTTATTCTAATCTCGTTCAGATTACAAGAAACAATGATCTTTTAAGGTATAGCTGACTGTATGATAATTAGCAACAAGTCTTGGTTTTTAATACTTGTGCTTGTGGGTTTCTTTAAGTCTTTTTTTAAATAGAGGTTTAATGCTAATGGTACTTTATAACAATTTGTATACCAATACTCTACTAGAAACAAGATGCGTGTATTACAGCCTAAAACATGAAAATAGTGTAGAGAATTTGGTTGATTATTTAAAAAATATTTTAATTTTAAAATTCTGCAAGCAATTCTAAGGCAGGTTTTGCCATAAATAGTTGTATTTTGGGGGTACTAAAAATCTTATCCTATTTAAGAAATTAGCGAATAACCAAATTGCTTAAGAAAATGAAAATTATAATTACCATTTGTAGATGGATAATTGCCTTCTCTATTACCCTACTTACTGGCGGTGTTGCTTTGGTATTAGTTCTTATAAGTTATGGCAAGCTAAGAAACCGATGTGTAACCTATATTATTAAACCAGCCTCTCGCTTTATTTTATGGGTTATTGGCTTTCGTGGGTGTTATCCACCCTTAGATAAATTTCCAAAACATCAAGTACTGTATACGTTCAATCATAATGCAGAACAAGATATTTTTCTTTTAACGGCACTAGGGCTTCAAAATGTTCGGTTTCTTCTGTCTGAAAAAACATTGATTTATATTCCTTTAGTGATTTCTGCTTTAGCGACAGGAACCTTTTATATACCTCAAAAAAAACATTCTAAAAGAAGATTACAGTTTTTTAAGAAGACGACTACATTTTTAAAAGAAACCAACTACTCCATAGCAGCTTCTTCCGAAGGAGTGCATCCTCATTTTCATGGTATTGCGCCTTTTAACCGCGGTATATATCATATGGCTTTAGAGGCTAAGATTCCTATTGTTCCTATGTTTATATATGTTCCTGAAGAAAATAATATGACTGCGTTTAAATATGCTAAAAAAGGAACGCTTAAAATTGAGCTAATGCAAGAAATTTCTACAAAAGAGTGGACGCTAGAAAATCTTGATACGCATATTAATGAGGTTCGTAATTTGTTTGTAAAGCGATTCAACGAATTAAATCCAACTAATAAAACTACATGAAAATAAAGTATCAACAAGCAGCCGGTAGAGGATTAATGAATCAAACCGCTTTTGACTTAAGAATGAATTATTTGGAGACCTTATCTAAAGATATTAGTAAGGTTGTAAAGTCTGAATCTATTGAATTATCTCAAATACAAAACAATATTGAAAGTTTTATAGG
>DGBH01000055.1 GCA_002384205.1 Bacteroidetes bacterium UBA4009 | reverse complement strand
CACGAGCTTGAAAAAATAGTGCCTGATAGTGCGAATCAGCCTTATGATATGAGAGATGTAATTCACGGTATTATTGACCGAGAAACATTTTTTGAAATTCACAAAAATTTTGCACCCAATATTGTTGTAGGATTTGCACGATTAGCTGGTCGAAGTATTGGTATAATAGCTAATCAACCGGCATATCTTGCGGGTGTACTAGATGTACAATCTTCTCAAAAAGGTGCTCGTTTTGTACGATTTTGCGACTGCTTTAATATCCCACTGCTGGTTTTAGAAGACGTACCCGGTTTCTTGCCTGGCACAGATCAAGAGTGGAACGCCATTATTACCAACGGCGCCAAATTACTGTATGCATTTAGTGAAGCGACCGTGCCTAGAATAACGGTTATTACCAGAAAAGCCTATGGCGGAGCATACGACGTTATGAATAGCAAACACATCGGAGCAGACTTAAATTTTGCATGGCCAAGTGCGGAAATTGCTGTTATGGGCGCAAAAGGTGCTGCCGAAATTATTTTCAAAGGGGAAATAAGTGCTTCAGTAGACCCCGCCGCCGCTTTGCTTGAAAAGGAAAAGGAATATGCGGAAATATTTGCGAACCCTTATAGAGCGGCAGAAAGAGGCTTTGTAGATGAAGTAATAGTGCCAGAAGAAACGAGAGTGAAACTGATTAAGGCGTACGCAATGCTGGAAAATAAAGTTGCGACCTTACCCAAAAAGAAACACGGCAATATTCCACTGTAATGTCATTTCTATATTATGATATTAATTCTACAATCATAGTATTTTTTCCAAGTTACCTTTGAATTTAAATTAAGTTAATGAACAAAATAATTAACAAATGGATAAAAGATGGAGCACCAAATAATTAAATGCAAAACGTTGTTTGTGGGTTTAATATGCTTGCTTTTTGTGGGTTGTTATTACGACGTAGAACAAGAGCTATATCCTACGGTTAACTGCAATACTACCAGCATGTCTTATGCCACAGACGTTGTTACCATACTTACCAATAACAGCTGTATTTCATGTCATAACAACACAAACCCACAAGGCAGTATCAAGCTAGACACCTATGCCGATGTGAAAATTAATGTAGATAATGGAAGACTTTTGGGAAGTGTAAACCACGACGTTGGTTTTAAGCAGATGCCCCAGGGAAGTACCACTAAAATAAATCAATGCTCGCTAGACCAGTTGCAGGCCTGGATTGCAGATGGAGCCTTAAATAATTAATTTTGATAAAATGACCAGACCATTAATAATCTTACTCGTAGTATTCGCCATAGGTGCAGTCTTTTTTGGGTATAATGCCTACAATAAGCCTCATACCAATGTGGCACAAAGTCAAGCTTCTGAAACACTCCTCGCCAGTGAAATTTTTGTTGCATTTGACACCAATGAACAAGCCGCAATGGCTATCTTTTCGGATAGAGTAATTCAACTAGAAGGAGAATTGTTAAGCAAAGATTTATCCAACGAAAAAGAACCTCAGATACTCTTAAAAGGCAATGGCGAAGAAGGCTTTGTGAGATGCGGATTTAAACCAACTGAATTAACTAAAGTACTCGCTTTAACCGACAGCTCTACGGTAAAAATTAAAGGAATATGTATGGGCTTTAATGGCTCAGAAGAACTTGATTTACTTGACAGTAAAGACGTCGTATTATCTAATTGTATCATAATCAACTAGCAACATAACAAATCATGAATAAAATAATCATTCTTTTCGCAGCCATAGTTACACTTGGATTTATGGCATTTACAAACCACAGTGGAGGTGTTTACAAAACTAATACAGGGAACATCAACTTCTTTAGCCATACTGCTGTTGAAGATATTGCAGCAGATAACCATAAGGTAAAAACAGCATTTGATGCTAAAACTGGCAAACTTCAGTTTAGTGTATTAATCAAGGATTTTGAATTTCCAAAAGCGCTGATGCAAGAACACTTTAACGAAAATTACATGGAGAGTACGACATATCCCAAATCAACTTTTACGGGTACTATTGATAAAATGAGTGCTGTAAATTTAGCTAAAGACGGGACGTATAAATCTACCATTTCTGGCAAGTTAACCATGAAAGACGTAACCAAAGACGTGAGTACTATAGCTACTTTTGTGGTTAAAGGTGGAGTGGTAAATGCTAAAGCAAGCTTCACTATAAACCCGACAGACTATCACATTGCAATACCCAAAACAGTGGCCCCTAAAATTTCTAATGAAATAAAGATCAGTGTGGACGCTGATTACACTCACGACACTAAATAAAAACCTAAAAAACCTTTTGAAATGCTTCAAAAGGTTTTTTTTAGTTCACACGTCTTAAAATACATCCCATAAATGAACAAAATCCTTATACTTCTTTTTCTCATAGCAACATCTAGGCTTTGCGTAGCTCAAGACTTAGATCTACTAGATGAGCCAGAAGTAAAAACAACCGATTACACGACGGCTACTTTTAAAACCAATAGAGTGGTAAATGGGCATAGCATTGAAACCGTAGCTAAAAATGAATTCGATTTTAAAATATCGCATCGGTTCGGCTTTTTAAGCGGAGGACCGTATGATATGTTTGGACTTGATCAAGCTACCATGCGCATAGGTGGCGACTATGGGATAACAGACAACTTAAATGTAGGCCTAGGAAGAAGCACCGTAGATAAAACCTATGATGGATTTGTAAAATATAAATTTTTGAAACAAAGCACTGGAGTTACAAACATGCCCGTAACAGCCACTTGGATAAGTCATATGGGCATAACCACCTTAAAATGGCCACAACCCGATCGAAAAAATTACTTTTCGAGCAGACTACATTACACGCATCAACTATTAATTGCACGAAAAATTACAGAAGGATTAAGTATACAATTAAGCCCTACAGTGGTGCATAAAAACATAGTCGATTCAACAAAATTCAAGAATGATATCTTTTCTTTAGGATTGGGAGTTAGGCAAAAGCTTACCACACGGACCACGCTAAACTTAGAGTACTATTATGTACTACCAAATCAATTGGAAGCAGATAAAACCAATGTGCTATCCGTAGGTTTTGACATAGAAACGGGAGGACATGTATTTCAACTATTTTTCACCAACTCAAGCGGCCCCTTTGAGAAAGCATTTATCACCGATACTAAGGCTAAATGGCTTGATGGGAATATTCGTTTCGGATTTAATATTGCCAGAGTATTTAATTTTTAGTATGTTTGATAGACTATTTCCGACTGTTTTAACAAGCCCATAAACTAAAAATATATCAAAAAGTTAATAATTATAACACTTACCTTGCTCCTAACTATAATGGTTGAGGCAACTCATATTGTGGGAGGTGAGATATACTATCAGCTTTTAAATTCCTCTACCAATTCTTACAGAGTAACCGTCAATGTATATTTTGATTGCTACAACGGGGATCCCAACGCGATAGATTCTGACAAAACTATTTACATTAGTACGTGGGATGCCAAAACCAATAACTTTATCTCTGATTTTACATTAACAGGATCTGCCCCTAATCGACTTAAAAGCACGAACTACGAATGTGTAAAACAACCAAGTGGCGTATGCACAGATGCTTATGTTTACACAGCCATTCGAACGATTAACCCAGGAAGCAATGGCGTAATTCTGGCTTGGCAACGTTGCTGCAGGAATAATACCATAGACAATATCGTTAGCCCAGAAGCATCTGGATTTACAGCATGGACTATCATACCACCTAAATCTACCGCCAATTCAAGTGCTTATTTTACCACAGTACCTCCGGTCTATATTTGTGTAGACGCTCCGCTTACGCTTCAGCAACCCGCTCTCGATCCTAATGGAGATTCATTGGTTTATCTTCTAACAACCCCTTATTTAGGTGCCAATCAAAACAGCCCGCGACCTAGTACCGCTGGAGCATACGACAGACCTCCTTTCTCACAATTAAATTGGAGCGCTAGTTATTCTGAGTTTATGCAAATGAAGGGAAGCCCTTCTCTCAACATGAATTCATCTACAGGAGAGATAACCATTACTCCAACTGAAATTGGGCAATTCGTTGTTGGATTCACGGTTCAAGAATATAGAAACGGTAAGCTGATTGGGGAAACCCGCCGCGACTACCAATTTAATGTAATACAATGTGAATTTGATATCCTGGCTAATTTTGATATGCCCAACGGTACAACTGTAGGTGGTGCTTATACCTTTGAATGCGGGGACACCGTCTGCATTCGAAATAAAAGTTATACTAAATTCCCCGCTAAAACTAAATACTTTTGGGACTTTGGTGATCCAACAACTACAAGTGATACGCTTACTACGTTTAGCTTAGCAGGCAATATATGCTATACCTACCCTGGAAATGGGAATTACACCATAAGTTTAAAAGCCACTACGTCTATTTGTGAATCCAATTACAAATATGACGTGCGAATACGTTCTACCAA
>DGBH01000053.1:1850-3828 GCA_002384205.1 Bacteroidetes bacterium UBA4009 | reverse complement strand
GTAAGCTTAGCTTATCAACCCGCACCCCTATTCCTGCTGTCTTCCTGCTTTAGGCAGCCGTTAATTAGTTTTCAAAAACAAACTCCTTGCCCTTGAGGCCCAATTTTATCTCACTATTGGTCGCGATTATACCCGCGAGAATATCCTTGCTCAGTTTATTCAACACTTCACGCTGCATCGCTCTTTTGAGTGGTCTAGCTCCAAATTGCGGATCATAGCCAATCTCTCCGAGCCAATCCAGGGCTGCGTCGGTTGCTGTAATTTTGATGTTTTGGGCAGACAACATTTTCTGTAAGCTTCTAAATTGGATGTCTACAATACCTCTTATATTATCTCGGGTTAAGGGTTTAAACATAATAATCTCGTCTATTCTGTTTAAGAACTCAGGTCTAATCGTTTTCTTGAGTAGTTCAAATACTTCCACCTTGGTTTTAGCCTCAACTTCGTCTGCATTGGTATCCGTTATCTCCAAAAATCGATCTTGAATCAAATGACTACCAATATTGCTCGTCATGATAACAATGGTATTTTTAAAATTAGCTACTCGCCCTTTATTGTCTGTTAGTCTGCCGTCGTCCAGCACTTGCAATAAAATATTAAACACATCAGGATGCGCTTTTTCGATTTCATCCAGTAGAATAACCGAATACGGTTTTCGTCTAACTGCTTCGGTCAACTGTCCGCCTTCGTCATACCCAACGTATCCTGGAGGCGCTCCTATCAGTCTGCTTACCGTATGTTTCTCTTGGTACTCACTCATATCTATTCGCACCAAGGCATCTTCTTTATTGAATAAATACGCTGCCAATGCTTTAGCCAGTTCCGTTTTACCAACACCTGTTGTTCCCAAAAAGATAAATGAACCTATGGGTTTATTGGGATCTGAAAGTCCCGCTCTACTCCTGCGAATAGCATCGGATATTGCGCCAATGGCATCTTCTTGTCCCACAACCCGTTGGTGTAATTCTCCTTCTAGGTTTAGTAATTTTTCACGCTCGCTTTGCAACATACTTTGCACCGGTATTCCTGTCCATTTACTTACCACCTCCGCAATATCTTCACTGGTTACTTCTTCTTTTACCAGCGAGCTATTTGCTTGTTTAGCTTGTAACTCGGTCATGAGTATATGCAGCTCATCTTCCACGGTTTTTGTTTTACCGTAGCGTATTTCCGCTACTTTACCAAAGTCACCAGCGCGCTCTGCTTGCTCGGCTTCCAAACGCAGGTCTTCTATTTCCTTTTTCTTTGCTTGAATGCCGTCTACTACTGCTTTTTCTTCTTGCCATTTTGCCCTTAACTGATCTCGTTCTTCCGATAGGTTTGCGATTTCCTCACTTAGGATAGAAACTTTCTGTTCGTCTTTTTCCCGCTTGATGGCTTCTCGCTCTATTTCCAGCTGCATAATCTTACGTTCTATTTCATCCAACTCCTCGGGAACCGAATCTATTTCAAGACGCAATTTAGCAGCAGATTCATCCATTAAGTCGATGGCTTTGTCCGGCAAAAATCTGTTTGATATATAGCGCTGCGAGAGTTCAACTGCAGCAATTACCGCTTCATCTTTTATACGCACTTTGTGGTGCACCTCATATTTCTCTTTGATACCTCTAAGTATAGAAATTGCATCTTCGGCACTCGGCTCATCTACCAGTACACTTTGAAAACGACGCTCTAAGGCTTTATCTTTTTCAATATATTTTTGATACTCAGCGAGTGTAGTTGCGCCAATGGCTTTTAGTTCACCACGAGCCAGGGCTGGTTTTAAAATATTGGCGGCATCCATAGCACCTTCGCCACCACCGCCGGCTCCTACTAGCGTATGTATCTCGTCAATAAAAAGTACAATCTCACCATCTGCCGCAGTAACTTCTTTGATTACCCCTTTTAATCGCTCTTCAAATTCACCTTTGTACTTAGCACCGGCAATTAGCGATCCCATGTCTAAACTGTAAATCTGTTTAGACTTCAAATTTTCTGG
>DGBH01000053.1:465-1618 GCA_002384205.1 Bacteroidetes bacterium UBA4009 | reverse complement strand
CCTATAACGGGGTCTAGCTTACCGCTCTTTGCCGCATTATTTAGATTACGGGCGTATTTATTTAGGGTATTGTACTGTGCTTCTGCACTATCACTGGTGGCTCTACTCCCACCTCTAAGCTCTTTGAATGCTTTTACTACATCTTTCTTTTGAACTCCAGCGTCTTTAAGCAAATTAGCAACCTGATCACTACCTTCTGTCAAGGCTAAGAAAATGTGTTCAATCGTCACAAACTCATCCTCAAATTCTTTGAGATAAGCATTGGCTTTCACCAAGGTTTGTTGGCTTACATTACTCAAGTATTGACTTCCAGCTCCACTCACTTTTGGATAGCTCATTAAAATACTATCCAGCGCTTGCTCTATACGTTGCGTATTGGCATTTACCTTTTTTAGCGCGTAACTCAATACTTCTTCATCTACGGTAAATAATGCCTTCAAGATGTGGCCCGTCTCAATAGCTTGTTGCTGCCCTATCATGGCAAGCTCCTGCGCTTTTTGGATTGCTTCTTGGCTTTTAATGGTAAAATTCTTTGTATCCATTTTTGTATCGTTTTATGTTATTAGTTGATTATTTATTAGCGTACAATGCAACACGTAATCGAATCGATTATTTCAAATGGCACTCCAAAATGGCTTTTAAGCCATAAAGTCTTAGGTAGTTACACAATAACTTGAAATTAAAGCCATTGTGGCCATTTTACACAAGCTTGAGCGTACAAAAAGTCCTAATTTGTCGCTCGTACAAACTCATATTTATACTAGAATCTGGCGCTAAGATCTTGATGTAACATATGAATAATGCCTACCTTCGCAGTCACGATGAATCCATTTTTTCAAGATTACACCACTGCGTACGGCACTATCCCATTTAGCACCATAAATATAGACCACTACGTGCCTGCAATACACCAAGGCATTACAGATGCTAAAGCTGAAATAGACGCCATAGTTCACACTAACGATACACCCACATTTGAAAACGTTATCGTAGCATTAGAAAATAGCGGCGAACTACTTACCAAAGTAACTTCGGCCTTTTTCAACTTAAACAGTGCTGAGACCAGTGACGAAATGCAAGAAATCGCGCAAGAAATAAGCCCTCTTTTATCTGCGCACGGTAACGATATTGCCATGAATGCTGGCTTATTTGC
>DGBH01000053.1:0-305 GCA_002384205.1 Bacteroidetes bacterium UBA4009 | reverse complement strand
GATAAAGAAAAACTGAGAGAAATAGATGCGCGTAAAGCTAAACTCAGTCTCATTTTTGGTGAGCGTGTGCTAAAAGAAAGTAATGCTTTTGAAATGCTGATTACGGACGAGAATGACCTTGATGGTCTGCCAGAAGGAATTCGGGAGGCTGCTCAGGGAATGGCAACAGCAAAAGAAAAAGGGGGTTGGTTATTTACACTGGATTACCCGAGCTACATCCCTTTTGTGACCTACAGCACGCGCCGAGAGTTACGTGAGAAAATGTATAAAGCATTTAGCTCAAAAGCATTTCAATCGAATGAAAA
>DGBH01000144.1:2185-5308 GCA_002384205.1 Bacteroidetes bacterium UBA4009 | reverse complement strand
TCTTTTTCTGATATACTTGACAACAAGTAATACGATAAGTGGCATTTTATAATTTAAAGCTAACGCCGAATAGTATTTGTCTAGGAGCGGTATAACGAGCAGGATTGTTAGGAGGTGTCCCGCTTTCCTCTGGTCCAAGGTAGCGATCATCTCGCTGGTTATTGGGCAAATCATCTCCGGGCTCCCAGGCTCTGCCTGTTACGGGATTAATAACCTGCGCATTTTTATAGTTAAATAAATTTCTTGCTTCCACACTCAGTGTAACGCCTTTACCCTTGCCTTGTGCAAATGTCTTTGTGAGTTTAATATCACTGTTTACCCATGGCGTAGCTCGTTCAGCTAAATAATTATTCAGATCTGAAACATACAGCGGTCTACCTAAATCATTATATCCTTCTAAAAGCATTGGCGTATATCTAAATCCACTCTGGTACGATGAGCTAAAGTAAATTTGCGTTCCTTTCATCCATTTTCGATAGATGCTTAAATTAGTATCTGGTGCAAAGACCACCCCAAGATTAATATTCCAAGGTCTATCCCAAGCCAAGTACTGCTCTGTGCTGAGCGGCACTTCCCCATTTTGCTCTATTTGCAAACTACTTTCTCTCGCACTGTTACTTTTACCTTTGGCGAGCTGGTAGGCTACGTTGGTAAATGTTCGCAAGTATGATGTCATTCGCCAGATAACATTAGCCTCTGCGCCTTGCACTTTCGCATAATCCTGGTTAATGTACATGGTCTTACTTACAGGTCTTCCCGTTTGATCCGTTACAATAACCTTGCGGCTTACGATGTAGTCAAAACGATTGTTATTATAGGCCGCTAATGTTAGGCCTAAATTTTTCTTAATCTGCGATTTAAACCCTATTTCGTAAGCTACATTTACCTCTGGATTTAAGTCTGGATTACCCAAAAACGAAAGAAAACTTCTATCCTGATACTCCGGATCTAAGCCTGCATATACAAAACGAGGATGCGGTAAACGCATACTGTGGCTATAGTTAAAGTAAAGTACGTTATTATTGGTTACCGGGAACGACACATTGATTTTAGGCAATACTCTAGCTTTATAACGAAGCCCAAATACCTTTACCGTGTGGCTTTTGTAATCTTCTCTTACTTGATCGATTACAGGTGCTGTTGGATTATTAACTGCATCATCCACAAACTTACCTGGCGCCCAATAATTGAAACGCGCTCCTAAATTGGCGATAATGCCTTTATACTGTATCTTATCACTGAAAAATAGTCCCCCATTATTTGGTTTTACACGCCAAATGTCATTACTAGACCCAATGCTAATACTCGGAGTACTTATACTGTCATTGATTTGTATAGGTGCGCCAACCCATGGTCTTGTCACATCTACCCACTGATATTCATTGAGCTTATGCTCCCACCCGAAGTTCATCTGATGGGTTTTATCCTTAGGATAATATTTAAAATTCGTTTTGATGGTATGCTCACTAGCAAAGTGATCGTGCCAGGTAGAACTAATACCTCCGTTATTTATTAAACCAGGACCTGGCAGTACATATTGAATAAAACCATTGGGGTTAAAAACTTGCACTGGATTCGTTACTATGCTTTGCTCGTCGTACACTTGGTCTACTGAATTTGTTCTAAAAGGTCTTCCGTTGGCGTCTGCTCTCAGATTGGTAAAAAGTCGTCCCAACGTAAGTGTCCCCACTAATTTTTCGGTGATAGTACGTCTTATATTTATAGCTGTAAGATTAGAGGAATGTGTGTAGGTAGTCGCATTATCTAAATTTAAACTTCTATCAAACTGATAACCTGGGGCTAAAATCGCATCAAATCCCACAATTTGCAATGACCGTGTACTTTGATTTACGGTTAAGCTGTGTTGGTTGGTTATCGTAATTTTCGTTTTTTGATTAAGCTCGTGCGAAAGTTTTAAGGTATGCGTAAATTGATTGGATTGTCTTGGTGCCCAAAAACTATCGTTTGCAGTTAGTAATGAACTATGCAATTGCTTTGCAGTAGGACCAAAATAATCGTCGGTAAGGTTTAGCGTAACATTATTGAAGAAATAAAATTTTCTGTTCTTCACTTTAAGTTTTCCTCCGAATGAGAATTCGCCTATGTCTGTATTCCAACCCGAATTAGTATTCCCTCCGAGATTATCTCTTTGCCAGCTTCCCGCAACTTGAAATTCATCTGAACCTTCCTTTATAGATGTGCTAATAACACCGGCGGTACCCCCGTCATGCTCTGCTCCTGCGCCACCTGTTATCAACTCTAGTTCACCAATTGAACCACTCGATACTTGTACCCCGAAGCCTGTACCTGCCAGCGGATCTTGTGCGCTTATGTTATCTATATTAAATGACGTTTCATAGACACGAGCTCCTCTAATTTGGATACCATCTGGAGACTTAGATACACCTGCTTGAATTGCAACCACCTCTTGAACGTCTCGCACATTCATCTCCTCGATGTCTTTTTTATTTAACGTTATTGTGCTTTTAGCATCATCTAGTTCGACAACTTTTTTCCTGCCAACGATTTTAACTGTTTCAAAGGAATTGGTTTGCGCCGTCATTTTAACATTGAGCCCAGTTGATTTGTCAGCCTGAACCTCTATATCATTATAGACCTTCTGCTGATACCCCATAAACGATATGTTTATAGTATACGATCCTGGTTTTATATTGGCTATTTTAAATGATCCGTCTACCTCTGAGATAGCTGCTCCATAGGTACCTACTATTCTTACATATGCGCCTACCAGCTTTTCACCGCTTTCTTGATCAGTAAGCACCCCTTTAAGAGTGCCGTTTTGAGCAATGCTAAACAATGTACATAATAAGCCTAGAATGCTACCAGTTAAACGCTTCATTCAGTATTTTAGAGATTAATTGATTTTGGTTAATACTATTTTTATTAAGCTTATGTAGTTCAACAGAAAAGAGCACTAAATTCACTTGATTATTATTGTTTCTTCTTCTAATGGCAACGCATCTTGGACCACTCCAACCACCACTAGGTGTAAGTTGAGCATTATAAAATACTTCTGCATTTACTCCGGGGTAAAAAGGATCTGCAGCGAGTAAGAAATTAGCAGGTTGTACTATAGGATATGTAGCATCCGTACTTAACGCA
>DGBH01000144.1:0-1991 GCA_002384205.1 Bacteroidetes bacterium UBA4009 | reverse complement strand
TACTTTTTTGTTATTATCAATAAGTTGCTGAATAACCGGCGCAGCAAAATCTAACAAAGTGCCATCAAGACCTGAGAAAGGATTACTTGTAGTGCCTTCTTCGGTATGAAAGAAAATTTTATCGTATTCCATGGCAAGAAGCCGGAATGTGGGATCCCAAAACTTAGGTTGGTATTTGCCGCCATCACGGGCATAATCTACTACGTCTAGGTCTTGGTAATTAGTTGCAATTAGGGCATTGTATGTAGCCGATAAACTTTTGTTGTGTCCACCCACTGCAAGCAAATCACTTGTTTTAGCCTTGGTGTAAATATTTATGGTACTATCTACTTTACTTTCTGAATTAGCAATGTCGGAAACTTTAAGTTGGATGATATTATCACCCCCATTTACAAAACCATCTATAGTCAGACTAGCATTTTTTTCAATTCCGTAATAGAGTTTCGCATTGCCTTTGCCTAACGTAGAAGTGTTTTCTGCGATGAGTGAAATTAATTTTTGATTGAGATCAATCTCTAACCATGCTCCATCATTGGCGCGTACAAAGCCTTTTTTTAGCGTAGCATCTCCATCTGGATCACTGGCTCGATAACGAAAAGATATAACAAGATTTGTGGTATCTTCGGTTACACTTGCTTTGTCAAATGACACAATCGGTGGACTATTTTTAAGAGGAACTTTTATGTAAGCAGGTGTTGGATCAGCAACGTTTTCATCGTCCACCGCTCGTACATAAAACTCAATATCTGTTGAGTCTGCGTCTGGATCAATATCAAATAAAAATGTACTATCTTGTATTTGAGTTTTAAGCCATTCACCTTCATTTATTTTAATTTCATAATGCCGAACATAGCCATCTACGTCTGTACCAAACCACGTAAGGTTAACTGTGCTATTTAGCCGTTTGTCTCCTGAAAGGTTGATATTTTCTACAGACAATTTAGTTTCGGGTGCCATGTTTGGTAACTCCTCTCCCGTTTTACAGGAAAAAATAAAAACAAGAAGACCGAGCACGAGAGTGCTCAGTCCTTTTGTTGTATATGATAAGATCGTATTTATCATTAAAGTTTCACAAACTTAGCAGAAGCTCTCTGCCCAGTTGCGTTGGTATATTCTAGAAAATAAACACCACTTAATAATGAACTTATATTCACAGAGGTGCTTCCAAGTATTTCAGTTTGACTAACTAATCTTCCTTCAAGACTGCGTATTGCAAGTGTGCCATTACCATTGTTTCCTACCTGAATATTTAACACATTATTGGCAGGATTAGGGTAGAAAGAAACACCTAAATTGGTAAGTTCTACCACACTATTTTTAGCGGTATCGTTCGCATATTTTGCAGATTCTAGTGTTTGGCTAAAACCTATAATATCGTCGTTATTTCTTGGCTTAAGTGCAAACTGGCTGAATCCATAATAAATAACACCAACTATAGCGTCCATATCCATGTCTTTGGTAGCTTCCACTGCTGCTACTTCCATGATACCATCTATGTTGGCAAAAGTATCGTTAGACACTAAAGACACCCAAAGCGAAGAATTATTATTGCTATTTTTTACGCCGGTTTGAACCTTAGTACTATTGGCAAAATTAGCAGCAGTATCATTAGAAATCATGAACTCTCCAAATGGATTTAAACGTGGGTTAGCTATTTTTACTTTACCTCCTGTATTAACCATTTTTACAAGCATAGATTCGTATTTTTCCATTCCTCCATTTGCTCTGCCTGCACTATCGCTTACTGGTAATTCTATAGGCGCTACATCAAATGTTTTACCTGTTTTAGATACTGAAGTTACTTCTAGTTGGGTGTTTCCGAAGGATTCTACCACTTTACCAGTTACTTCTACTTCTTCAGTTCTCCATAAGTCTAACAAGTCTGCATTGCCTGTTAATTTTATGCCTGCAAACTCTGTTGCGTCTTTATCTTGAATGTAAATATCTTCAAGGTCGTAAGGCTTAGCACTTGCGATAACATATCCTTTTAC
>DGBH01000130.1:6832-8215 GCA_002384205.1 Bacteroidetes bacterium UBA4009 | reverse complement strand
AATCCAAAATATCTGTTCTTTCGCGAACGATAGGCTCTTGCTCACTCATCTCTGCTATACCTCCTGCATTATCTGCAATAGGGCCAAAAGCATCAATAGCTAACTGCATAGCTGTAGTAGCCATCATAGCTGAAGCGGCCATAGCCACACCATAGAATCCTGCAAATGCATACGAAGTCCAGATAGCTCCTGCAAATAATAGCACGGTAGGGAAAGTTGATATCATACCGGTAGCAAGACCAGCAATGATGTTTGTACCCGCTCCAGTGCTCGATTGTTGAACAATTTTAAGAATTGGTTTTTTACCAAGACCCGTGTAATATTCAGTAACAGAAGATATTACAGCTCCTACTATAAGTCCAACGATAGTTGCATAGAACACTCTAATAGAAGATATTTCTTTAGATCCTTCACCAAAGAAATTCATATTCATAGTTTCTGGAAGCATCCAAGTAACTAATCCATAACAAGCAACAGCAACTAAAGCTATTGATGTCCAGTTACCAATGTTTAAGGCTTTTTGAACTTCATTTTCTTTGGCGTCATTGCTAGATATTTTTACTAAAAAAGTACCAATTATTGAAATAATAATACCTACACCGGCAATAGCCATAGGTAATAGTATCGGGCCAATACCACCGAATACGTCTTGTATAGATCCGCCCATGTCAGTAATAACATAATTACCTAAAACCATGGCTGCCAGAACAGTCGCTACATAAGAACCAAATAAATCGGCACCCATACCTGCTACGTCTCCTACGTTGTCACCTACGTTATCTGCAATCGTTGCAGGGTTACGAGGGTCATCTTCTGGAATACCTGCTTCTACTTTACCAACAAGGTCAGCACCAACGTCTGCAGCTTTAGTGTATATGCCACCGCCTACACGCGCAAACAATGCAATAGACTCAGCTCCTAAAGAGAATCCAGCTAGTGTTTCGAGTACTACCGTCATATCTGCAGTGCTTGTCCAAACACCACCCATAAAGAAGTTAAAGAAGGCAATAAATAATAAAGTAAGACCCAATACGGCAAGACCAGCAACGCCAAGTCCCATTACCGTCCCGCCACCAAAAGATACTTTAAGCGCGTTTGGTAAACTGGTTTTAGCTGCTTGAGTAGTTCTTACGTTTGTCTTAGTAGCTATTTTCATACCCATATTGCCTGCTAAAGCAGAGAATACCGCACCAATAATAAATGCAGGTATGATTAGGTAGCTAGTGGTTGGTACAAAGAATGCTATTGCTGCGAGGACAATAGAGGCTCCAATCACAAAAAATGTAAGAAGACGGTATTCTGCTTTAAGGAAGGCAAGAGCCCCTTCGTAGATATAATCCGCAATTTCTTTCATTTTGCCGTCTCCAGCGTCCTGTTTCAATA
>DGBH01000130.1:5975-6677 GCA_002384205.1 Bacteroidetes bacterium UBA4009 | reverse complement strand
CCAATTTCTTTTAATTACCATATAAATAAGGCCTAAAACGGCCATAAGTATTGGCATATAAATCATCATTTTTTCCATGAATTTTAAAATTTACTATTTCTGCTTGTTTTTATTTGAAGCCTGCAAAAGTAAAATTATTCATTAAATAGGAGCAAGTTGGTTTAATTTTCTTCTAATTAGTGAATTGTTTAGTGGTCCATATTCACATATCGTTACTTTAAAAGATAGCTAGGTTGAATCAAACACTAGGTAATAGAAACCTATTTAGGTAAGAATTGGGTTCTATAAGTACTCTAAATTCACTGCTTTATGAAAGGCTAAAAAAACTACTTTTGCACGCTGAATGGAGAACATCCGTAATTTTTGTATAATAGCTCACATAGACCACGGTAAGAGCACCTTAGCAGATAGACTTCTGCAAACAACAGGTACGGTAAGTGATCGTGACATGAAGGAGCAGACGCTGGACGATATGGATATCGAGCGCGAGCGTGGAATTACTATAAAGTCCCATGCTATTCAAATGAAATATAACCGTGATGGTGTAGATTATATCCTGAATCTAATAGACACCCCAGGTCACGTTGATTTTAGCTACGAGGTAAGTAGAAGTATAGCGGCATGCGAAGGCGCATTGCTTATTGTAGATGCTGCTCAAGGAATACAAGCGCAAACTATATCTAATCTTTACTTGGCACTGGA
>DGBH01000130.1:0-5766 GCA_002384205.1 Bacteroidetes bacterium UBA4009 | reverse complement strand
GAAGAGGTGAAAGACCAGATAGAAGAACTGATATTGTGCGATAGAGGTGATATCATACCCGCAAGTGGAAAAACGGGTTTAGGAGTGGAAGATATACTAACTGCTATATTAGACAGAATTCCGCCCCCCAAAGGAGATCCTAAGGCGCCACTTAAAGCACTTATTTTTGATTCTGTGTTTAATCCTTTTAGAGGGATTATTGCTTACTACCGAATTATGGATGGTGAGCTAAATAAGCGTGATCATATCAAGTTTATGAACACGGGTAATTCTTATTATGCGGAAGAAATTGGGGTACTTAAACTGAACCAAGAGATTCGCCAAACCGTAAAAACGGGAGATGTGGGTTACATTATTTGTAGTATAAAGGAAGCCAAAGAAGTAAAAGTAGGAGATACCATTACCATTACTAATAATCCTACAAAAATAGCCATTGATGGTTTTGAAGATGTAAAACCTATGGTTTTTGCAGGGATTTACCCAGTAGATACTGAAGATTTTGAAGAACTCAGAGATTCTATGGGTAAGTTACAACTCAATGATGCAAGTTTGGTTTTTGAGCCAGAGAGTTCGGCAGCCCTTGGTTTTGGATTCCGTTGCGGATTTTTAGGAATGCTTCATATGGAGATTATTCAAGAGAGATTAGAGCGTGAGTTTGGTATGACGGTAATAACTACTGTTCCTAACGTTAGTTACCATGCTTATCTCAAAAAAGACAGTGAGACTATTGTTATTGTCAATAATCCAACAGATTTACCAGATCCCAATTACTTAGATAGAATTGAAGAACCATACATCAGTGCTCAAATAATTACAGCGGGCGATTATGTAGGTGCGATTATGTCTTTATGTATAGAGAAACGAGGTATTCTAAAAAATCAAGTATACTTAACCAGTAATAGGGTAGAGCTATCGTTTGAAATGCCAATGGCTGAGGTTGTTTTTGACTTTTATGACAAGCTAAAAAGTATTAGCCGTGGTTATGCTAGTTTTGATTACCACCCAATAGATTATAGAATGTCACACTTGGTAAAGCTAGATATACTTTTAAATGCAAAAGTAGTGGATGCACTTAGTGCGGTGATACACAGGGATAAAGCGTACTACTTTGGCAAGCGAATATGCGAAAAACTGAGAGATCTAATACCTCGTCACCAATTTGAAATTCCTATTCAGGCTGCTATAGGTACAAAGGTTATATCTAGAGAAAACATTCGAGCGATGCGTAAAGACGTAACTGCTAAATGTTATGGCGGTGATATCTCACGTAAACGAAAACTGCTCGAAAAACAAAAGAAAGGTAAGAAAAGAATGCGTCAAGTAGGTAATGTTGAAATTCCACAAAGCGCATTTATGGCCGTGTTGCAGATCGATTAATTATTTCTGCGCAAGAGTTATATCAAAAAGACACCTTATTCAAATAGTACGGTTGACAAGCGCTGCTACGATCCGTATTTAGAAAGCACTCCTTGAGTTAACCAGTTTCCTATAGCTTGACGGTTATTTACCATCAAGAGTCTCTTTTGATCAAACTCATTGGTAATATTACCAAGTTCAATATACACTACGGGAGGTTTAGTTTCTCTTAGTGTATGTAGGTCGCGGCTTTTTACAACGCCTTTATAACCTCTGCCTGGTTGGTGCTCTTCGTATTTTGCTTTGATAGTCTGGTATAACTCGATTGCGAAGTCTTTACCGGTTTCACTACCCGGATAGTAATAGAAAAATATATCTACTTTTTGATCTACATATCTGCTGTCAATATGGATTTCAATACAACGTTGTATGGTAGCTCCTTCTTTTTTGTGCTTTTCATAAAGTTCATTAATTTTAGACGAACGCTGTTTAAGTCGTCTTACTTGGTTTAGAGGTATGTCTTGATTAAACCAAACTGTTTCATCTTTATCTGCGTCTAGGAACTCGTCATCACGAATGCCATCTTCATCTCGAGTAATGATATAAACAGTTGCACCATGTTGCAGCAGGTTACGCGCAAATCTTAACGTAATGTCATATGCATATTCATCTTCACAAATATCATGACCGTCTTTATGACCTACAGCTCCTGGGTCTGGGCCGCCGTGCCCGCTTATGAGGTAATATATCTGGCCTTCTAATCGCTTGGTGTATATAGGGGTGCTTTGGTATTTAGCTCCAAATATGGGGAAAACATCAGTACGTAATGCTGCAGTTGTTTGTTGTTCAGTGTTTTCTTGATGGTCGGTCAAGTTAGGGTCAGTGTTGTCGTCATTGCTAGGCAGAGAAGCTGCTTTTGTGATTCCTGATTGACCTCTGTCTAAATTAGGACAATACAAAATGTGAATGGGAACCCAAAGTGATTTATCTGTTCTATAGTCGTATTCACGAAGTCCATTCTCACTTAATTCTTCGTTAAATTTCTGTATTTCTATGGCTAGGTTATAGTCATTTAATTTGATGGTTGTTCTAATGCTGGAGTTATTATACTCATATACTTTAATAGGTAATTTATAGGTCTTTGCTAGTTGTAGTTGATCAGATCTTTTTAAATTATTAATAGCTAAGAATGTATCAACGTTGCATTTATAGGCTGCTAAATTATATCTATTAAGTAGTACTGAAATACCATCGCCTTGTTTTGCTCGTACTTTAAGATATTCTTGGGCATTACAAATGCCAGCAATTAAAACTAGAGTGAGACTTATTATTTGTTTTTTATACCGACCAACCATTTATTCCTGTAAGTGGCACAAAACTAAAATTACCATGACTACTTTGTTGATACTCATTATCACCAACACGGGTTACGAGTAGCATTTTTTGGACATCTATGGTCCCTATAGGGGCTACAAGTTTTCCGTTTATTTTGAGCTGTTGCGTAAGATTATCTAAGAGTTTAGGAGCTGCTGCGGTTAGTATTATTTTATCAAATGGAGCAAGACTTGGTATTCCTAATGAGCCGTCGCCATAGGTGGTGTGTATCTGTAGACCTAGTCTGCTAAATAAATCGTTAGCCTTATTGTATAATATGCCAACGGTTTCTATGGTGAAGACCTCAGCTCCAAGTACTTTTAGAATGGCGGCTTGGTAGCCAGATCCTGTTCCGATTTCAAGAACACGGTCACCTGGCTTAATGTCTAGTAATTGTGTTTGAAGTGCAACAGTATACGGTTGCGAGATAGTTTGTCCATTATCTATAGGGAAGGCGATGTTCTCATAGGCTTTGTCTATAAAGTCTTTTGGAAAGAAAAAATGACGAGGAACGGCTTCTATGGCCCGTAGCACATTTTGTGCATTAATTCCCATTTTTTTTAGTTCGTTTACGAGTTGTGTGCGTTGTCCTTTTAATTTGTAAGAGTCTGTGAGCAAGTGTTTAGTTTTTAATACGCCACAAATATCATTGTTTTTAGCGTATGAAAAATTACACCTTATTTCGTAGTCGAAACAAGATAAAATAGTGCGTATAGGAATTATAGGAACTGGTAATTTGTCACCAAAGGTTTTACAGAATCTTAATGCAAATGAGAATGTAGAAATTATTGGAGGCTACGATATCTATGGAGTTCGGGATATTGAAGTTTTTGATTCTTTAAGTGATTTATTAGTTCTTGTCGACGCTATGGTTGTATTAGATATTCTATCAAGTACATATGATGTTCTGTCGCAAGTGGTAAAATATGGTAAACATATTTATGTAGAAAATATAAGTCTTTGTTCTAAAAGTGATATTAGAAAACTAGATATGTATGCATATGAGGCAGGTACCGTTTTTCAGGTGGGCTTAAAGCAGCGTTTTTACGATTTTTATCAGGATTTAGAGAAGTATACTATTACACCTCGTATTTTAGAAAGCAGTCGTTATGTTAAGTTTAATAAAAAATCTACCCAACTTAGTGTTATAGATGACTTGATGTTGCATGATATAGATGTAGCGCTTAAGTTATGTCAAGGTGAGGTTAAGTCTATATATTCTACTGCTGTTGGAGTTTACCATAAAGATCCAGATGTCGTGAATACACGTATAGAATTTTATAATGGTTGCGTGGCAAATCTATCAGCAAGCAAGATTTCTAATAAAGAAGTACATCAAACTAAGTTTTTTCAAAACAATACTTATTGCTCCATTGATTTTATCAAACAATCGCTTAATGTTCAAAATAATACAGGGGATGATGAAGTAATGGGAGAAGAGTGGGGCGTAAAAACAACCTACAGTCAAGCAAAGGATAGTGATGGTTATATTGCTATCCTCCAAAAAGAAATAAATTCGTTTTACCAATCTATTACAAATAATGTAGAGTCCATTTCAGGTATTTCACAATATTTGCAGCTCCAGTCAGTGACGGATAAAATAAAAGAACAATTAGAACGCAATTTCACAACCAACGCATAATACTGAGTTTACTTCTGGTAAGCTTGGCTTCTTTGGTTCTTCTTTTTTCAGGATGTGATAAAGAAGAGCAAATACCATCGTATATTTATATCTCGGAGTTTGTGTTGGATACAGAGAATACAAACTTTGGCAGTAATTCGCATGACTTTGTAGATGCGTGGGTATATGCTAATAATAAACTAATTGGTGTTTTTGAATTGCCAGCTACTATACCTATCCTTGAGAGTGGCTCCAAGCAACTTACCATAATTACAGGTATTCGAAAGAACGGCCTTTTCTATGAACGTGAGGCTTATCCTTTTTTGAAACCATATGATATCCAACATAATTTTATCCCGGCACAAGTGGATACCATTCAGCCGGTAGTGGTGTACAGAGAAAATATAAAAATGCCATGGATTGAAGATTTTGAAGATAATACCTTAAGTTTCCAAGGATCAGGTAATTCCACTAATTATGATACGATGGAGATTACAGGGAATGCTTCAGAGGTGTTTGAATACAACGGTACTACTAATAAGTATAGTGGTCGCGTTGCCATCCCAAATGGGCTGCGAATTTTTGAAAATAGTTCGGTAGAATCTTTTAGTCTCCCTCGCAGTGGACAGGAAATATACTTAGAGATGAATTTTAAGTGTAATACTGAATTTGTTACAGGAATATACCCTCTTACGGGAAGTTTAGTTACAAGTGTGCCTATTGTAAATTTTTATAGTACTGTAGATGCTGATGGTATTATGCAGTGGAAAAAAGCATATATAAGTCTTAAAGAAGATGTAAATAATCCAGAGTATGCAGGTGCTGAGTTCAAAGCATTTATTCGTGCACAAACCAATACGACTTCTGGAACGCCACTTATTTATATTGATAATGTAAAATTGGTTCATTATTGAATAAGACTAAACTCATATTAAAATACGGTCTACTTGACTTTCTAGCCGCGATGTGCGCATGGGGGGGGCTCTTTGTATATCGTAAGTGTTTTGTTAATGGGGATTTTAATCCATACTACTTGCAATTTGTATGGAACGACACTAACCTTTATATAGGCATGTTATCGGTTCCATTGTTCTGGATCGGATTATATAGCTTAATTGGTTTGTATAGAAACGTGTATCGCAAGAGTAGGTTAATGGAATTTTTTCAAATTCTTATAGTGAGTGTAATCGGGGTTTTAATACTCTTTTTCGTACTTATATTAGATGACGAGGTATCACAATACCGCAGTTTTTATACAAGTATTTCGGTTCTCTTTCTGTTGCATTTCTTGCCTACATCTATACTTCGAATTGCACTCTCCTCTATTATAGCCAATAAAATAAAGAATCGTGTGCTTGGCTTTAGGACACTGTTAATCGGAGCTGGGCCCAAAGCTTTACAGATATACCAGGAAT
>DGBH01000032.1:10288-11457 GCA_002384205.1 Bacteroidetes bacterium UBA4009 | reverse complement strand
TCTAGGAGATCTTTTGGATACGGTTATTGTTTATGGAGGCGATGTTAGCCTAAGTGTAAATGAAATTGAGTCGCAAGATACGGAAGCAGTTTCAGTTTTTCCAAATCCAGTTGAGAATGTTTTGAATGTCAAAACTTCAAAGGATATACTAGCGATAGAAATTTACAATATTATAGGTCAGAAATTGAAAAAAGTGACTGTCGATGGTTCAAATAAAGCAACTATCGATGTTTCAGCTCTTCAGCAGAATTTATATGTGCTTCAGATAACAACATTAGATGGAGTACTTTCAAAACGATTTGCAAAAAAATAAACAATTGCTGTTTTGCATTTTTATAAAAAATGACGGGTATATATGACTTCTTTTTTTGATTAAAACACGACTCTTTAAATACGTATTTGTACCTCCGTATTTTGTAAAAATGTACAACATCTGTTAAAATAAGAAAGAACTTTGCACAGCGATTTTATATATAACGTGAACCAACTATTTATAACGGAAACAAACAGCATCAAATTGTTCTTTTGTTTTCTTATTTCAATAGCATTTGTAGGATGCAACGATGACAGAGAAGACACAAATATATCTTTACAAAGATTGACCTGTGACTATCAGACGTCTCCTTTGGGGATAGACAATTCATCTCCTCGTTTTGGTTGGAAAATAGTATCTGATTCGCTGACAGATATAGATCAAACGGCTTATCAAATTTTGGTGGCAACATCTGTCGAGTTGCTTAACAAAAATACAGCTGATGTTTGGGATTCAGAACTTATATCTTCTGAGCAATCCTTTCAAATTCCTTTTGAAGGAAAATCATTACAATCTTCACAACGTTATTATTGGAAAGTAAGAGTAAAAATAAAGGATGTAATTAGTGCTTATAGTGCTATTGACTATTTTGAAACAGCACTTTTTCGTGAGAGTGATTGGCAAGCAAAATGGATAGCAGCTCCTAGCGTATGGGATTTCAAATCTTTTGTTACGCAAAGGAATGTGAATCAAGAAAACACTGGTCACTGGGATGAAAACGCTCCAATGTTACGCCATGATTTCACTTCAAATAAAGAAATTGACAAAGCGAGAATGTATATCTGTGGCGTTGGGTATTATGAAGCCTATTTAAACGGAAAAAGAATTAGTGATGATCATTTAAACCCCGCGTTTA
>DGBH01000032.1:8094-10199 GCA_002384205.1 Bacteroidetes bacterium UBA4009 | reverse complement strand
TTTGACAAAGCACCTTGGAGAGGAAAACCACGTGTGATCATGCAGTTAGAAATCACATACAAAGACGGCTCTAAAGAAATTGTTGAGACGAATGACAAATGGAAAGCGGCACCAGCACCCGTTACCTACAATAATATTAGAGTAGGAATGACCTATGATGCACGCCTAGAACAAGAAGGTTGGGCTAACTTTGGCTTTAACGATCAAAAATGGTCAGATGTATTTACGATGCCATCACCTGGTGGAGAACTCCGTGCACAATCCATAGAGCCCATAAAAGTATTTGAGAAAATAAAACCAAAGTCGATACAAAAACTAGGAACAAACAACTATTTGGTAGATTTTGGTCAAAATATGGCCGGATGGATTACATTGAAAGTCAATGGAACCCATTCAGATACTATCAAAGTACGTTATGGAGAAATCCTAGATTTCAATAGGCATCTCGATCAAACGGGAATCATTCGACATATGCGAGAAGATGAGATACAAACGGACCGTTTTATCTTAGCTGATAATAAGAATCAAGTATTTGAAACGAAATTTACATTCCACGGATTTCAATATGTGGAAATAACAGGATATAAGGGAGACTTAACAAAAGAAGATATCAGCGCATTGGCAGCAACTTCAAATTTTGATGTAAGAGGTACATTTGAATGTTCGGATCCAGTCATTAATAAAATTCAAGAGATGACCTTATGGTCCTATAAATCTAATTTCTTCGGCTATCCAATGGACTGTCCGCAAAGAGAAAAAAATGGTTGGACAGGAGATGCACAATTGGTTACTGAGACAGGGTTGTTTAATTTTCATGCAGGTAGAGGTTATGCAAAATACTTGAACGATATGGCAGATGAGCAAAAGTCAGATGGTAATTTATCAGCGATTGTACCTACCTCACAGTGGGGATATTTTTGGGGCAATGGACCTGCCTGGATAGGTGCTTATCCAATCATCGCGTGGCAATTATATCAATTTGATGGAAATACACGAGTTTTAAAAGAGCATTACGATGGTATGAAAAAAATGACTGACTTTTTTACTCGTAAAACCCAAGACCATATATTATCCATTGGCTTAGGAGATTGGGCATATATCAATACAAAAACACCTGTGCCTTTAACTTCTACTGCTTACTATTATCATTTTGCAGATATTATTTCGAAATCTGCAGCCCTCTTAGGAAAGGAGTCGGATAAGCAAAAATACCGTAAGTTGGCAGATAGCATTAAGGTTGCATTCAACACCCAATTTTACAATCAAAAGACGGGATACTACGCCAATGGATCACAAACTGCTCAAAGTATTGCCTTGTATTTTGATTTAGTACCAACAAAAGAAAAAGAAAAAGTTGTGAAACAAATGCTGCATGCAGTAACGCAAGCAGATAATCATTTAGATGCGGGGATTTTAGGTGCAAAATATCTATTACATGCGCTTGCAACCAACGGACATGCAGATGTAGCTTATTCCATAATAACCACGAAGAGCTATCCAGGATGGGGATATTTGGCTGCAAACGGCGCAACTACGCTATGGGAACATTGGAAAGGAGCTGAAGCAAAAGGCTTAAGCTCGCTCAATCATATTATGTTTGGAGATGTCAGCAATTGGTTTTATCAATATATTGCTGGAATTAGACCAGATGCCAATGCACCTGGTTTTAAACATTTCTTTATTGAACCAAAACTCACGACTTCTTTAGAGTGGGCTGCTGCTAATTTTGAATCTGCATATGGAAATATAAAAGTAGCTTGGAAAAAACAAGGCGATCTATTAGAATTAAATATAGAGATTCCACATAATTCTAGTGCCACATTGATTCTTCCTAAAGGAAAATTGACTGGTGCAGATATAGCTTTGACAAGCAAAAAAGAGCATATAAGCGGAAAAATGACTTTTGAACTAAAATCAGGAACGTATAACCTAAACATAAAATAAACCATGAAAAACCTTCTGTTTATTCTCTTTTTAGCTTGTTCAATTCAGGCAAATGCTGAAATTACAATGCCCGTTACTTTTGGAGACGGAATGGTCTTACAACGCAATATGCCGATTCGTATTTTTGGAGAAGCTACTGACGGAGCTAACATCACAGTTCG
>DGBH01000032.1:0-7926 GCA_002384205.1 Bacteroidetes bacterium UBA4009 | reverse complement strand
AAATACCTGCTGGGGGACCTTATGAATTAGTGATTATTGGTGATGGCGATACCATTCGTTTTAAAGATGTAATGATTGGTGAAGTTTGGTTTGCCGGTGGACAATCTAACATGGCATTTAATCTGGAGAACTGTATTGATTTTGAAAAGCATTTACCTACAGCAGAGAATCCTAAATTAAGATTTCTTCAAATCCCACTTACCGAATTTGGTCCTATCAATACAAACGGATTACAATGGAAAAATTTTGACAAAAATACTGTCAGAGGTTTTTCAGCAGTTGCTTATTTCTTCGCTACAGAATTACAAGAGCGTTTGGGGGTAACCGTAGGCATCATTGGAAGTTATAGAGGGGGAACTTGGAATGAAAATTGGATGACCCCAAATTCTATAAAAAACACCCCTGAATTAAAATATTTATTTGAGAAATATGACCGTGAGTATGCAAAATACAAAGACGAAGCGGACTATGAGCAGACTTACCAACAATATCTAATTGACTTAAAAAATTGGAAAGCTAATGGAGGTTGGTCTAGTGGACAAGCACCGATGGCTCCTGCGGGTCCAAAAGCCTATCAGCGTCCATCTGGCTTGTATGAATCGATGATTAAACCATTGCAGCCCTATACAATTAAAGGATGTATTTGGTATCAAGGAGAAGGTAATTCGAGTCGTCACGAAGAGTTTAAAACTTTATTCCCAGCCTTTATAGAGGGTTGGAGAAAAAGTTGGCAAAATCCAGAATTGCCTCTCTATTTTGTGCAACTTCCGGCGTATGGAAAAGGAAGTACGTGGCCACAATTTAGACAAGCACAATTAGAATGTTTTGTAAAAATTCCTCATTGTGGAATGGTTGTGTCTGAAGGTTGTGGTGATGAGAAGGACATTCACCCAAAAGTTAAAAAACCAATAGGAGATCGCCTTGGGATTGCAATATCTGCAGAGGTTTACAAACAACCTCACGTTCCTTATGGCCCACAAGTAAAAAAGGTGAACTATTACAAAAATAAAGCAAAAGTAAGCTTTGACTATTGTGATAATGGTTTAGTATTAAGTGAAACAAATATCGATTCCTTTGAGATTTCAGGAGAAGACAAAAAGTTTAGAGTAGCCCAGATTGAAATAAAAGGGAACACACTTTATATTTGGAATAATGAGGTACAGAGACCAAAATACATACGCTATGCGTATAGACCATACCCTCAAATGGTTTTGTTTAACAAAGAAGGTTTGCCCGCTTCCCCATTCACAACAGAAAAATAAAAAATCATTCCTCCCACTAATTATAAACTCATATTAAGCAAATAAATATATGTCTACTATAAAACAAAAAGTAATCTCAAGAGAAAATCTAATGCCCTTTGTATTGGTGACTTCATTGTTTGCCCTTTGGGGCTTTGCAAATGCCGTAACCGATCCTATGGTAATAGCTTTTAAAAAAGTAATGGAACTTTCAAACTCTGAAGCTGCCTGGGTACAAATGGCATTTTATGGTGGTTATTTTTGTATGGCGTTGCCTGCTGCAATATTTATGCGTAAATATTCTTATAAAGTAGGAATATTAATTGGTTTGGCGCTTTATGCCGCAGGGGCACTTTTGTTTTATCCTGCAGCACAGTCTGAGAGTTTTGTATTCTTCTGTTTAGGTCTCTATGTTTTAACATTCGGGCTAGCTTTTTTAGAGACTGCTGCTAATCCTTATGCATTAGCGATGGGTGCTAAAGAAACGGCTACCCAACGGTTAAATTTGGCACAGGCCTTTAATCCTGTTGGATTAATTGCTGGTTTGTTTGTTGCACAGCAGTTTGTGTTGAAAAATTTAAAGTCTGATGATATACAAGATTTTAGCGTTTTAGATGAAGCTTCTAAAACTTTGATTAAAACATCGGATTTATTGGTAATCCGTGATCCATATGTTATTTTAGGGTTAGTCCTTATAGGTATATTTATTTTATTTGTAGTTAGTAAAATGCCCCAATCCAAAGAAGAAGGAGTCATGCCCAATATTGGCGATACATTTGCTGTATTAGCGAAAAATAAAAAATATGTATTAGGCGTTTTAGCCCAAATTCTATATGTTGGAGCACAAATTATGTGCTGGACTTATATTTATCAATACGCGGAAGCTATTGGTATGGATAGTGTAACAGCTGGTTATTATCAAATGGCTGCCTTTGTTTTATTTACAATTGGTCGTGCTGTAGGGACTTACTTGCTTAAATTTTTGAGTTCTGGTAAATTATTAATGTATTTTGCCTTATTAGCCATTGCATTTGTAATAGGAACTATTTTTATAAAAGGAATAATAGGTCTTTACAGCCTGGTGGGTGTTTCCTTTTGTATGTCCTTAATGTTTCCAACTATTTATGGTATTGCATTGGTAGATTTATCCGAAGAACAGTCCAAAATAGGTTCTGCTGGTTTGGTAATGGCTATTGTGGGAGGTGCCTTAATGCCAAAACTACAAGGTATTATTATAGATATTGGGGGTAATGGCGTTGCAGATTCTAAAATAATGGGAGTGTCTGAAGTTAACTTCTCATTTATCCTTCCGCTGCTTTGTTTTATATATATCGCTTGGTATGGGTTAAGAGTATTTAAGCGTTATGAAAAACCTATTAATTAACTAGATGATTAGAAAAATGGAAACTATTCATATCCATAAATTAAAAAACGGAAATTTACAATGGGTAAAAACAATTGCTACTATTTCTTGTTTATTAGCATTACTTGTATGTTCTCATCCTCCTTCTAAAGGGTTTGGGCAAGTAGTTGGAAGTAATCCTGAATATCGTGGTTCTTGGGCCCAAGTTCCAGTTATCTTGTCACGAATTCAAGCGCCAAGTTTCCCAGATAGAGCACTTAGAGTAACAGATGCTCCTTATAATTCCAAAGCCGATGGCATTATAAGGAGCTAGAGAGGCATAGAAGATACAATCATTGATATCTCTCGTTTTGGTGGAGGTATGGTTAATATTTCTGCGGGAAAATATATAATAGATGGGCCGTTGCGATTGGAAAATGATGTTAATTTTCATATTGAAGAGGGCGCTGGATTACTTTTTAGGATTAGGTATGAGCGCTATATGCCTCAAGTATTAACCCATTATGAGAATGCTGATTTGTATAATTACTCTTCGCTTATGTACGTTTACCAGAAAAGAAATGCCGATACAACTGGTTAGGAAGCGCTAAAGGGCCAAGCAAAAGAGGCATGGGTCACCTGGATGAAAAATGCCGTAAAGAACTTGGTTATTTAAATGTTGGAATTGAAAAAGGTAATAAAAATAGAGATAAAAGAAAAGAAGCAAATATAAGAGTCGATCATAATTTATTATCATTAGAGTTAGACGTTGAGGAAGTCTTTTAGTTACAAAGTGGTAAAAAAAACAATAGTTTGTATCAGTAATGACAAGGAAAGTGCTAAATTTCAAGGTTTGTAAGTCCCTCAAGCTTTATCATGGTTTGGCAAGGAAGTACTGCGCAATTTGCCACTACTCATTTAATTGAACTCTAAAGTTAAGACTCAGCAGAGTTAATTGCAAAGGAACTAAAAGGTATTTCAAATCCAGATTTGAAGTATTATTATGAAACGATACGGAACGAACTGAAAGTTTTTAAAGATGTTGTTCTTTCTTCGAATTAAAATAGAAATAAAAAAAGTAAATATTAATCTGTTTTGAATTTCATTCAAAATACATAAATCTATAATTGACAATGAACGGCATAATGAAAACTATAAAAAGCACTGTGATATTATTTATATTTGTATTCTTCTTGCAAGAATGCATAGCTCAGACAGAAGCTACTGTTCCAAATACAATTAATAATTTTATAAAAAAGAAAACAGATCGACCTAATATAATTTTTATTCTAACAGATGATCAACGTTGGGATGCAATTGGTTACGCAGGTAATCCACTGGCATTCACCCCACAGATGAATAAACTCGCGGAAGAAGGTGTGTTTTTTAAAAACACCATCGCCACAACTCCAATTTGCTCGGCGAGTAGAGCAAGTATTTTGAGTGGACTGCAAGAGAGAACACATAAATATTCTTTTCAAACAGCAGATATAAAAGATGAATACATGCAAAATGCATTTCCTAAATTATTAAGAGATGCGGGCTATTACACTGCTATGTATGGTAAATTTGGTGTTTCTTACACCCATCTCGATGTCTTATTTGACGATTACGAGGAGTACGATTTACGTTACGATAAAAAAGACAGGTCTAGTTATTATTACAAAACAATAGACAAAGATACGGTCCATTTGACACGGTATACTGGATATAAAGCCTTGCAGTTTTTAGATCATGTGCCTACAGATAAACCTTTTTGTTTACAATTGAGCTTTAGTGCTCCACATGCAAGTGACAATACAAAAGAACAGTATTTCTGGGATCAGGCGAATGACCACGTATTAAAAGACGTAACCGTTCCCGCTGCAAGTTTAGGAGAACAAAAATATTACGACTCATTGCCAAACATTGTAAAAGATGGTTTTAACCGATTAAGATGGGGATGGCGCTATGACACTCAAGAAAAATACCAGCACAGTGTAAAAGGATATTATCGTATGATTGCCGGCATTGATTACGAAATTGAAAAAATCCGTGAAAAATTAAAAGCCCAAGGACTCGATAAAAATACAGTTATTATTTTAATGGGGGACAATGGTCAGTTTTTGGGAGAACGTCAAATTGCAGGAAAATGGCTGATGTATGACAATTCTATCAAAGTACCTTTGATGATTTTTGACCCTCGTGTTAAAAAGCAACACAAAGATGTAGAAGCAATGGCTTTAAATGTAGACATTCCTGCCACAATTTTGGACTTGGCAGAACTAGAAATACCAAAGTCATGGCACGGAAAAAGCTTGATGCCTTTTATCCGAACAGAAAATGCAAGTTTAAATAGAGATGCTATATTGATTGAGCATTTGTGGGAATTTGATAAAATACCCCCTAGTGAAGGAGTGAGAACGAATAAATGGAAATATTTTAGATATGTAAACGATAAGTCTATTGAAGAATTGTACGACTTAGAAAAGGATCCAAAAGAGATTGTTAATCTTGCTAAAAATCAAAAGTATGCGAGCGTTTTACAGGAGTTACAGACGACTTGCGATGCATTGATTGCCCAGCACAAAGATCCTTATTCTTCAATTGCTACAAGCTTAAACATCAACTTTAGTAACTCAGTAGAAAAAGCATTGAGCACTTCAAAAAATCCAATCTTTGGATGGGAAGTGCCTAAAGAGGCCGTCTTTCAATCTGCCTTCCAAATATTGGTAGCCTCCTCTAAGGAGAATTTAGATAAAAATATTGGGGATGCATGGAATAGCGGACAAGTAAGAATAAAATCTTCTACAAACAATGTATACCAAGGAAAACCACTCAGAGAAAATGTAAATTATTTTTGGAAGGTGCGTATTTGGGATACTGACAATAGATTGAGTGAATACTCAAAAGAAAGCGCATTTCAGATTGTGACAAATTACAAATCCATCCCTAATTCTATAAATAATAGTTCCAGTACTTTTTCAAGTTCCAATGCTTCTTTGGATGCGCAGTGGCACGCTTCTAAAGTTGCAGCTATAGAAGATCCAAGTTTCGATGAAAGCAAGTTGACTATTTCCCAAGCTTATTGTATACAATTGAGCAACTATGTATTTGATACGAATTACAGCATCACTAGAAATACGATTGAAAAATTTATGGAAACGCTTTCAACTAAGGCTGAAGATATCACATATATATCCTTAATGCTTTTGGAGGATTATATGTATACGGGAAATAATGCATTAATTCAAAAATACTATCAACAAATAAAAAAAGTCACCAACCTAAATCAACTTCAAAAAGACGGTTTGTTACTCGATGAGCATAAAAAGAAAACAATGGTTGTAAACGCATACCACTATAAAAACTTGGAATTGCTTTCAAAATTTGCGCAATTGTTGGACGAAGATAGCGATTTGTTGCAGTATGACTTGCAAGCTTTAATGGTTAAAAAAGCCATTCAGAAAAGCTTATTAAATGAGAAAGGCATTTTTATAGACGTTTTAGGTTATAAAACTACTTCAGTCGCTGCAAATATACTGGCACTTGCTTTTAATTTGGTTCCTAAAGAAAACAGAAGTATTGTTATAAATTATATAACTATGGTAGATCTCAAAGAAGTTCAAGACTCCGAATTTTTGTTTTTAATGCAATCATTATTCGATGCTGATGAAACCAAGTTGAGTGCTAAATTGTTACAAAAGCAAAGTACAAAAGGAGATACAACTCAAGTCACAATAAAAATCCCAGCTATTGTTGTCTCTAGAAATCTTTGGGGAATCCAGCCTAAAACTCCTGGTTTTTCTGCTGTTTCCATTCATCCGAAATTAACAGAGTTACAAAATAGCTCCATCTTGCTTCCTACCGCAAAAGGGCTGATTAAAGGAACTTATGAATACTTGTCCTTTAGAAAACAAATCTATACCATTGCATTACCATCAACGATGATTGGCACATTTGAAATGGAATTTTCCAAAGAGCATATTGTAAAAGTAAATGGTAAAAAAATAGCCACCTCCTTTGGAAGTCTGCGTTTGATGCCAGGAATAAATACGATAGAATTAATTGTCAACACTTTTTAATAGATTAAATAGAAATAAATAGAGTAGTTATGAAACGAATTGCCTTTAAAATGCACCTCAAAGAGGGGCAAAAAGATGCTTATGTCAAGCGGCACAATCAATTATGGGGCGAATTAAAAAGCCTACTTAAAGAATCTGGCGTGCATGAATATTCCATCTTTTTGGATGAAGAAACTAACACTTTATTTGGTTTTCAAAAAGTGAACGGTGACGAAGGTTCTCAAGATTTGGGGCAAATAGATATTGTAAAAAAATGGTGGGATTTTATGTCGGATATTATGGAAGTTAATGAAGATAATTCACCTGTGACAGTTCAATTAAATGAAGTTTTTTATATGAAATAATCAGCGGTGAACAGCACTGCTACTAATTATTTGTAAAAAATAGTAGTCCAGAATAGATACTATAACTGTTTCTAATATTTGTTATGCATACGTGTACTACCACGATTTATAACTGATTAAACCGTACACTTTACATTTATAAAAAATGAACATATACGGGTTAATATATGACCAGTAATACTTCTCAAGAGAGAGTATTAAAGAAAGCCTCAATAAATGTAAGTGAAGGAATAATTTTAGGGAAATACAAATAAGATGATAAAAAATACAAATAAGATTATGAAAAGAACAATATTATTATATGCATTTTCACTATTTATAGTTTCTTGTAAGATTAAAACTAATAGTCAAGTGGCGCAGCAAAAGCCTAATATAATTTATATTATGGCTGATGATTTAACAATCCAAGCTATTAGTGCTTATGGCGGTATTTATAAGGACATTGCACCTACTCCAAATATCGATAGGTTGGCAAAAGAAGGAATTCTTATGGAAGATGTTTTGTGTACCAATGCAATTTGTGGTCCAAGTAGGGCTGCAATTTTGACAGGGAAACACAGTAATATTAATGGTTTTTATAAAAACCAATATGGCGGGCAATTTAATGCTGAACAATGGACTTTTCCTCAAGAATTTAAAAACCATAGTTATCAAACAAGTTTGTTTGGTAAATGGCACTTAGGAACAAATCCAGTAGGTTTTGATATGTTTAAGTTTCATGCTTCGTCAGACCAACAAGGGAATTATTGGAATCCAATATATAATGAAAATGGAGTGGAGGTAAAAGAAAAAGGGTATGCAACTAATATTACTACTAATTTTGCCTTAGATTGGCTTGATAAAGGTCGTGATAAATCAAAACCATTTTTGATGTTATTACAATATAAAGCACCACACAGACCATGGGAACCTGATACAAAGTATGAAAAACTTTG
>DGBH01000176.1:13689-20384 GCA_002384205.1 Bacteroidetes bacterium UBA4009 | reverse complement strand
ATTGGAAGGATGGTAAGTATATGCCAAAACACGCATATAATGTTCATATAAATAGTTCTGTAATTACTTGGACGGCTGGTGAACAGCATCATATTTGGGAACATTTTTTATCTAACAAAGATTACTTTATGAGAAAATATGTTGGTATTGATAGATTTATTGTCCACGAAAAGATACCACATAACACGTTTAGAGATGGATTAGTTAATAGCGTGGCAAATCCATATAATGGTAGAACACTAATTGATATGTATAATGGGATAAATTATGAATTACCGAGAGTTAGCATATAGAAATGCTTTAGAATCAGTTAGAGCAATCTATGAAAAATCAAAATACGATCCTGAAGTAGATCTATATCGTTCTATAGATATAATTAACTCAGTGAGTACATGGCAGTTCGAAGGTAAAGAATGGCTGGTGCGTGAGTTACTTCCTTTCTTGCCAGAAAAGACAGAAAAAATTGCGATCCTTGGCAGTTGGTACGGACTTGTTTCTATTATCCTAAGAAATTACGTTTCAGAAGATGTAATTATACGTAACATTGATTCTGATCCAGTTACAGAAGTGATCGGATATGGGTTGTTAAAAGGCATGGATTCTTCTCATAAAAATACACAATTTATAGTTGACGACGCGGTTGATCATGTTATAGAAAAAAGAAAAACCTATGACGTGTTTATTAATACAAGCTGTGAACACATGGAAAAAGATGATATTCGATTTATAGTAGAAGGAAAAAAGCCTTCAACGGTAGTTTGTTTACAATCTAACAATTATCATTCTGTTCAAAGTCATATTAATACCTACGACAGTTTAGAAGAATTTGTTGAAGAATTAAATTTAGTATCTGTATATTATGCAGGAACTCTTAAAGCAAAAGATTATGATAGATATATGGTGATTGGTCAATGAAAAGAGTTATTTTCACGACTTTTGACGATATATCAAATTCTAACAATCTCGATAACACGAATGAGTTGCTTGTAAAAGAATATTTTGATCGTCTAATTCAAAACAAAAAAGACTATTCTGATAATATTGGAGTTAAGTTTATCTTTTATCATAATACGATGAAAGATTTTTTACTTACCGATGATTTAGAGTTTACAAAGGTAAACCTGTATAAGCATCATCTTATGGCCCAGCTTGCAGAAGAATACGACGAAGTCATGTATGTTGATATGGATGTTTTGTTTAATACTAACGAAAACGTATTTGAATCTTTAGACCTCAGCAAAGGTATTCACGTAAAAGACCAAGACGAAGACATACTTAATAAGAATATTGAAACTTTGTTTTTGAAATCTAACGGACTACGTTCACCTACTTTAAAGTATCATATTACAAAAGATATGCTTGGTGGCAAAGACAATCACGTAATTAATACTGGAATTATCATTGGAAAAAGCGAACATATTAAACAGATAAAATTCTCAGATAGATTGTCTGAAATGGTCGAGCTTGTTGAATCTATAAAGAAAAACAATACAAAACGAAAAGATACTTCTTATGTCCGCAGACATTATTATCCGAATAACGAAGCACTCTTTTCATATATTTTAGAAGAATATAGTATTCCTTATGTTTTGCTTGCTGATGAATGGCATACGATGTATTACGATAAGCCAGCCGATTATGTTGGATGCAAAGGAAAGATTATTCATTTTATCAATAAGAAATTTAATAGATTTTTCAATGATAAAACTAAATGTATATTTTCTTTATACGTAAAAATCGATGACGACAAATTAGATAATCCTCCAACCTCAAAAATTGAACCACTTGGTAATAAAAGCAAAAGAACACAGATTCAGTTTGAAAAACATTATGATGATCTTATAAAAGATAAACAGGAGTATGCTCAGAATATTGGAGCTGATTTTATATTATATGAAAATGATGATAGATATCAAGAGTTTAAAAAAAGGTTTAGAAATCTATCAGAGTATGATGTAGTAAATTTATACAAGATTTACTGTTTAGACGAGTTAACCAAGCAATATGATTTAGTTTGTTATCTAGATTTTGACGTTTATTGCAGAAGAAAAGATGTTGATATATTTGAAAATGTTCCTATGGAATACGCAATTGCTTGCCAATTTCAAACTAAAGATGAGTTAAAAATTACTAACACTATTCAGTATTTTAATTCTTTTATAGTTGATTTTAGGAACCCTCATTCTAAATATTGGAATACCCATGCGCTATTGACTGAAAAAGATTTAGATGGAGACTATCCAGTTTTTAACACAGGAATTATCGGCGCGTCTAGATATGTAATGGAAAAATTAGATTATTTCTCAGATATTGATGAAGTAATTAATACTATGACTGAGCTAAAAGAAGATGAGTTTTCAATGTATCCAGAAAACATACGTCTTTCTTTTGGATACGACAACGAAAGTATTTTTGCGTATAAATGTAAAGAGAATAACCTTCTAACTTCTAATCTTTGGAGTCCGTTATGGCATGGAAAGCGTTCTTTAAAGTATGCCGAAGCATATGATAAATTTAATATAGAAAATACTTTAAGAGGAAAAATAGTAAAAAAAGAGTTTGACGCTTGGTGTATTGAAGAAGATCCAGTATTCGTACACTTTATTTCTAAACAATTTGGATTAGTATTTGATGAAAAATGATCCGCACGAATGGAACATTGTTCCTGTTCCAATATATAAAGATGACTCTGTATTTGACATAAAATTAAATCCAGTGAAAGGTGTGAAGCACCCATTTGAGTGCGATCTATATTCTGGTGTTAAAGACGTAATAGACTTTGAAAATAAAAAAGTACTTGATTACGGCGGTAGCTTTGGTAATCTTATAATAAGCAGCAATGGTAAAATTAAAGAAGAAAACTATACTTGTTTAGATGTAGATAATGTTGCACTTGAAATGGGAAGAAAAAGGTTTCCTCATTCTACTTGGCTTTATCATAATAGATATAACCCAATGTATAATTTTCAAGGTAATGATACTTTTTCGCATCAACTAGAAACATATGATATAATTTTTGCGTATAGTGTTTTCACACATACTTCATATGAAGAATTTATTTGGACTATAGAAAAGCTTAAGCAATACTTAAATCCAAACGGCAGTATCTTTGTTACTGTTTGTTTGCAGCAAGATACGAGACTACTAGAATGGTATCGGTCACGAAGAATTGACGAATTTGGTAATCAAGATAACTATGAACTTAATGATTCTTACATATGTATTACGGATAACATTCAATCAGAAATTATTCCAAATAATTGCAATAGACTGTTGACATTTTACGATGAAGAGTTTATAATGAAAATTGGAAAAGTGCATAAAGCAAAAATAGCACAGACACTTATAGAAATAGAGAAGCAATGAAAGTTAATATTGATCTTATCTTACTAGAACTTGATTCGTATTTACCCGAATACCAGAATCAAATCTCGCTGCAGTGTGTAGAGGGAAATCCTGATCCGTTTTATGGAATTGGAAGAATAACTGATTTAGATCATGAAGAAAAAGATTTTGTTGAACCAATATTTAAAGATTTAGCATATACAAACACAATTATTAAAAAGCTAGGAATGTATAGAACAAGAGTTATGCGCATGCCGCCACAGACTTGTTACACTTACCACCGAGATTATACTCAACGCATGCACATTCCTTTGATTACAAACGAAAGATGCTTTTTCGTAATTGATGATGAAGTTTCACGTTACCCGGCTGATGGCAGCTACTACTTAATAAATACTACAAAGAAGCATACATTTGTTAATGCTTCAACAGAATATAGAATACATATTGTTGGGTGTATAAATGGCTGAATCGTTATTAATATTAATATCAATAGTAATAGGAATAATTTGGAGTCAAATTATTTCTCATTGGGGTGCAAGCATCTTATTGCACCGTTACTATTGCCATAAACAATTTGAAGTTCCAGTTTGGTTTGAAGTTATTGGTCTTTATATGCTTATGGTTGCTGTAATTAGAACACCAATTGGATGGATTGCAAGTCATAGAATGCATCATCACCATTCAGATGGACCAGAGGATCCACACGCGGTAAAACATGTTGGATTCTGGAAAGTACTTTTAACCACTTGGGATATTCCAAATATTCCCGTCCGTTATGCAAAAGATTTATATGCGAATCCTCGTCTTGTTTTTTGTCACAAATATTGGAAGCATATCTGGGTAGCAAATTGGGTTATAAGTTTCTTAATTAGTCCTTACTTCTTCGTAGCGTTTGCCTTAGTACCGTTTGTATTTGCAAAAATTGGGTTTGGTTTACTTAACACCGTTGGACATAAAACCGAAGGTGGTGCTAATGTTCCTTGGCTTAACTTGTTTATTGCCGGAGAAGGTTATCATAAAGAACACCATTATGATTCTAAAAAAATTAGATTACACAAATATGATACTGCGGGCTGGATAGCAGAAAAGCTTTTCACCAGAGGATAAAATTGTTATGAAAATACAACTGGGATCTTTTAGTATTCCACGAAGTTTGCCGTATATACCATACAGCGCAGCTTTGTTAGAATCCTATATTAAAAATAGCGAAGATCCGCCCGAATGCGAGTTCATAGATCCTATCTATGAATATAACGATATGCTAAGCACGGAAGCAGATATTATAGGATTAACTGCTTATGTTTGGAGCCAAGATCATGTTGATAAAATCGCCGAAGAACATAAAAAGAAAAATCCAAATTGCATAATCATTTACGGCGGACCAAATATTCCTGTCTCTCCAGTAGAGTGGTTAGAATACGAAGGAGAAAGACCGTGGGTAGATGTTTTTGTTGCTGGATCTGGTGAAGAAGTATTTTTACAATTACTTCGCGAATATCCTAAGTTCACACAAAAGTGGTACAAGCTTAATAAAACTAACAAGTACAAATATGGCACACCAATTCCATATTTAGATGGCACGCTTGATAAGTTCTTAAATAATACAGAAAAGAAATTTGTTGCCGTATTGGAAACCAACAGAGGCTGCCCATTTAAGTGCGCGTATTGTGACTGGGGTGATGCTACTGGTAGTGTCGTAAGTAAATATGATGACGATGTAAACTATAAAACAATCAGTAAAATTCTGTCTAGTACTGCTATGTCAGGTGTTAAAATTATTGATGCCAACTGGGGCATGTATGAACGTGATCTTGACATGACAAAATATATGCGAGATTATAAGCGTCCTGAAGTATTCATTAGTCTTTGCGGTACTGCTAAAAACAGTATTAAATACGTTCCTGAGATTAGTAAGATATTCTTTAAAGATAATTTTGGTGCCGAGAACGGTCATTGGACTCCTTTAAAACTAGGTATTCAAAGTTGGAGCCTTAAGACTCTTGCTTACAACGATCGTAGTAATATCAAAACGGAGCAGTTAGAATACTTACTAAATTACTATAAGGAACACGACATTCCGTATCACTCAGAGCTCATTCTAGGGCTTCCAGGTGAAACTCCTGAGAGTTGGTTATATACATTGGATAAAGACTTTGGGCACGGTGTGGAGACACAGGCTTTCCACGCGCTGGAAGCTGTTCCAAATATGCCACTACTTTTAAAGCATAAGTTAGAGTACAAGTTAAGTGTACATCACGCATTTGCAACAAGAGATAACATTTACCAAACAACAAACCAGTTCTTCCATAGAAATAGAAACAAAGTGTTTGATGATTTTGTAACTGATCGTGATAAAACAAAAATTGTAAGAAAAGATCTTATTAATAGTTGTTTTAGTTTTACTACTGACGAGCTATTAACAATGTATGATTACACATGGTGGATGAATACGTTTAATAACACAAAGATGCTATCTGATATTAAAACACCAAGTGTGGAAATTATTGCATTCTTTGATAACTTAGATAACACACCATTCTGGAAAGCTCGAGTTGAAGAGCACCGTGCTCATTGGCGTGAAGCTATGATTGACGGCAAGATTCGTAGTACAGGTGCTATTAGATACTGGTTCCATACCATTTTTAGATCTGACGAACTTATGCATGTTGCAGAAAACTTTGAACAAGCCCAAGATGAACTTGGCAGAAAACTTACACCATTTAAAAAATCACTGAGAGTTTATGATTATGAATATTCCGTTCTTAAATAAGCCAGTTGTAAAATTCCATAGCGAATCCACTCTTATTACTGATGAGTACCCAATTTACCCTGCTAAAGAGTATAAGCGCAAATGGGTTAAAAACTGTGCTCTAGCATTTCAAAAATATAAAAAAGTAATAGATGGAAGATCTTCTCTTATCACTGCAGCTAAATGTCCAGGCATGCGTGATGTTATGGAATCAGGATATATTGTAACAACATGGCATGATTTTACTATTGAAACCAGCGAAGAGAAATACGAAATATTTTATCCAACTTATTTTGATGAATTCATAAAGCCATTAAATTTATCGCATCCAAAGATTACGACATTTGATACTAAATCAAATCCAATGAAGATTCCAACTGGAAGCAATTACGATCAAATCTTTAAAATTTTCATTCCATATAGCTTTGATATTCCAAAGGGATATGAATTATTGATAATGCCTATTCAATATGATGACGATCCGAAGTTTAGTGCTTGTTATGGCAAGTGTGATGGATTCCAATCTGATTTTAATATTCATATTTTCTGGCGTCGAAAATAAAAATAAAAGAAGCTAAACCTGATAGATCGGAAGAGC
>DGBH01000176.1:13046-13600 GCA_002384205.1 Bacteroidetes bacterium UBA4009 | reverse complement strand
TTTTCTGGCATACTAAAAACGGAAGAGTTACAATCCCAGCTGGTACACCACTGTGCCAGCTAGTTCCAATTAAAAAATCTAATATTTCTTTAGAAATAAAAGAAGCTACACCAAGTATACTTAAGAAAGCAAAAGCAAAGCTGTTTCATAAGATGACAAGGTTTATACTATGATAACTAATGGTTACAATGGATATCCGCCTCTTACATTGTTTACAAAGTTGAATTATCCATCACGTACTTTTACGACTACTGAACCATCTAAAGAAATAGAAATAATATTTAATAAAGTTGCTGTATCAGGAAAGGCTAGATCTAAAAATTATAAGATGGATGAGTACCTTATACATAACACGCTTGCTTACACAGTGACAATGATAGAAGATAGACCTGTGCTTGCATCTTTAGTTTGGTCGCGACCAATGTACAACGGAATCGCAAGGTTATGTACACGTTACTGCATTGACCCAGATTTCTCATTAGTTAATTTTGGCAAAGGTACTGATGGTATGCGATTAGATACAATGGATCATATCATACAACAAATAGATATAT
>DGBH01000176.1:0-12940 GCA_002384205.1 Bacteroidetes bacterium UBA4009 | reverse complement strand
TATGTAAAAAATTAGGATATAACGATTTCTTTATTGGAAGAGAAGATTGGAAATCAAAAGGTAGAAGAACAAGAAAAATAGCAAAGCAAATGAGCATATATACTGGTATAGAATGGAAAGTATCAAATGACGAAGTTTTAGTAAGCACTACACCAGAAGATGACCAAAGCTGGCAATATATAATATACAACAACAGGAAAGATTTTGACTATGAAAATGAGCTCTAAACACCCTTACGCCGTCTATATTGATGATGTAGACTTCGATGAAATGACTGATGATCTGTGGATGGAAATTGGCAAAATCCACATGAAAAACTTGGTTACAATTATTCGTAATTGTAACGTAAAACATAAAGATATTTCTAAATGGACAAAAAAGTGGGGTCCTAGTCGTTACAGTGGTATGTACTTTCTTTCTTTACATTATCCAGAATACTCTGCAAAAGAAATCATTATAATGGCACTAAAGGACAATCCTAAAATTGCTCCTGCACATTGTGATCTTGTAAAGAATAGATTTAAAACTAAAGGTCCTTCTGGTACACAACGTGTTACTGATATGCGTGATAAGCGCGGCGATCACACCGGCATTTTTCCAGATGGCGAATTGAAATGGCATTCTAATGAAGCGGGAAACCATGTCTTTGCGCCAAGCGTTGCTCTATTAGGTGTACAAAACATGGAAGGTTCTTCGACAGGATTTCTTGAAACAGCTACTTATTACGAAAATTTATCAGAGTCATTTAGATCAGAACTCAATGATATGATAGTAATTCATAGACATAAGCCAGGAATGCTACATGTTAAAGATCTTAAAGATCAAGAAGAAATGATGCGGTTGAATATGAACCCTGAACCAGAAAGTTATCTGCCTATGGTAATTCAAAGTCCGGGTGGAATCAAAGGTTTGCATTATTCTATTAATACTGTCGATGGTATTGTTGGTATGTCTAAAGAAGAAAGCGGCAAGCTTTTTGAAAAAATTAATAAAGAACTTATGCAGTATGCTTGGGATCATTGGTATGAAAACGATAATGATTGGTTATTCTTCGATAACAGTATTACTAATCATCGCCGTCTTGGAGAAGTAAACAACAGACTTGGTCTAAGAATTCAGCATGGATATGAAAACATTCAAATTAAAAACTACAATCCATACTTCCAAGAAGAGCACTCTAAAATTTATGACGATAGATTAGCAGCACTATATAAATTCACAAAGGATAACTTTAATGAAGATTAAAGCATACCACAGTTTTAAACTAGTAAAATCTATCCATTACCTTGCGTGGCTTTCTATTCCGTTTGTTCTTGTCTTTCCATCAACTTTTAGTTTGCCGGCATTTTTAATTGGATTAGTACTGCTGACTTCTTTGGGGTCAAGTGCAGCCTTGCATAGATATTTTTGTCATCAATCATTTAAGACCGGCAAAATAAGGCATTGGATTCTTGCTTTGCTTGGCACTCTTTCTACACAGGGTTCTATTTCTCATTGGGTACCATACCACAGGTCTCATCATAAAAACTCTGATACTGAAGATGATCCAATCTCGCCAACATTTGTAGGATTTTGGAAAGCCTTTCATGCCATTCAAGATCTTGGAAGCTATAAGGATATAAAGACTCGTGATATTGTAATTATGATGAGAGATCCTGCAGTAAAATTCTTTTATGATTGGTATTGGCCAAATATTATTCTTTATGTTGTTATTCTTGGGTTGATTAATCCAATACTCATACTTAATATGTATTTTCTACCAATTTTTATGGTTCGATTTGTTTTTGGATTACAAAATACTTTTGGGCATGGTGTACCCGTATTTGATGGTTATAAAAATCACGCAACAAAAGACAACAGCTATAATAGTGTATTTGTTAATATGATTACTTTTTGTCTTGGTGAAACTCTTCATAACAATCACCACCATAATCCGGGTAAATATAGTTATAAAGAACATTGGTGGGAATTAGATTTAACTGGGTTTTTAATTGAAAAAGTGTTTATAAAATGAAAGTCTTTATAACAGGACATACAAGTGGAATTGGTTTAGCAACTTTTGAATTATTAAAAGAGCAAGGGTACAATGTAATTGGTGGAAGCCGAAGAACTGGTTTTGATATATCTGATGAAAGGCTTTATTCTCAAATTTTTGATTGTGATGTATTCATTAATAATTCATATCATAAAACCGGTCAACTAAACATATTAGAAGCAGTGTACAACGAATGGCAAAATAAAAGCAAAACGATAATAAATATAGGTAGTTGGGGTAAAGATAACCAACAGGGTAGACCACTAACTCGTTTGAACTATAACGTAGCTAAGAAAGCTTTAGAGACATACAGCTTTTGGATTGCAGAAAATGATTTAGTTTGTCGCAGTATGGTTTACAATCCTGGATTTGTAGATACTCCATTGGCTCGGAAAGGCTGCGAAGATTGGCCTAAAGAAAAGATAGAAGAAGTATTGAAACGTATAATGGATCCTAAAGAATGTGCAAAGACTATTATTTTTATGATTCAAAACAAATATAAATTTAGAGAGATTACACATCATGCTTAAAAGACAACACCTACCATTAATGGCTAAACTTAATTTTAAGATTGATATCGATAAATTGAGAAACGAGTTCTTTGAACTTGGCTATGATGATTGGTCTAAATATAATGGACTAAGTTACGGTAGCAATACCGAAGATGGTTTAGTAGTGCGTCGAGTGTTGTTAGAGTATTTTCTTACAGACGAAGAAAAAGCTGAACGTGAAGGCAAGCTTGTTGCTGACGGTGGTGAAGCTTATAAGATGCTTTGCTTAACAGAGTTTAACGGTGATCCTAACGTGCACAATAAAAATCTTGCTGCTAAACTTGCAGAAGAAGGTATGGATCCACGTAAATTTGCACGCCGCATGGAAAAAATTAGTGATCCATCACACCCAGACTATACTCCTATTGCAGATGAAAAGATGTATGATAAGCGTAATAAATTCTGTACAGGTTATGTTGCTGAAGTATTAGATATGATTGAACAAAACATTGGGCATGTTGCTCGTACTCGTTATGCTGTACTTAAAGCTGGCGAAGAAATTAAACCGCACCTTGATATTAACACTGATAAAGCCGTAAGAATTCATATTCCACTAATTACACACGAAGATGTAGTGATTGGGACAAAAGGTAAAAAGAGAACCGTTGAGTTACATATGCCAGCAGATGGTAGTGTTTGGTTCTTGAATCAAGCATACGAACACTGGGTTAAAAATAATAGTGACGTAGACAGAGTTCATCTAGTTGTCGTGGTCACCGGCCAAAACGGTATTCTAGAAGCTAATGAACAATATTTGGATGAGTACACCATCCCTGAAGAAGCATCGTGTGCACACAATCTATATGCCGAGGAGAACGTATAATGGCTATTAAACAAACCGTAGTTTTTACAAATTCAGCAGCAAGCTTTACTAGCATTGACCAAGCTTTGGCTTCAATGAATGCTGCACTTGTAGATGTTGCGCAAAAAGAAGAACTCGATACTCGTAATGTTGCAGGCGAATTTACTGCTGATGTTTGGTTTGATTTGAGCACTCAAACAGTTACTATAAACAGAACTTGGTTAAGTGAAGCTAATTTTAATTCTTATAAAGCAAGCTGGCCTGGAGAAGGCCCTAATAAAATTTCGTTCGAAGAAGCTGGTTGGATTTGTTCACCAGAAACTACTGAAGTAATTTAAACATAAAACTGATATTCTTCTATAAGATCTAATAATTTAGATTTTACCTCTTCGTAATTTACAATAGCTTTAGAATAATCCATCTTCATATCTATTACCAGATTGTTTTCATAATCGTTTGGTAATGAATGATGCCATGATGCGTCATCTAATATTGTACTCAAAGCAGTAAATATTTTTTCGGTTGTGTTTAAATCTTCGTAATATACAACACTGCAAGTCAAGCCTTTATCGTGTATAACACTTTCTAAATTATAGATGGCTTGACTCTGTTTAATAACTGCTCTTGCAACTTCTTCATAATCACTGATAACAACTCCGTTGGATAGATTTTCAGCATGAGTGCGCATGCTATTGTCTAGCTGCCTTACTGTGAATTGTCTTGTTTCCTTTGCATATAAAAGACTAAGAAGCTGGTCTAAAGTATTCCTTCTTTTTGTAATCACAAAATGTCTGTCACTAAAGAATTCAATTATTTCTTTAGGTGTTTCGCTTACTTGCAAAGTACCTTTGATATGATAGTTTCTACCATTCTCTTTTTCTTGTCTTAGTACATCAAGCTTATGTAGATTTCTTTCCTTAAGATTTTTAAACATGTATGGATAAATAAAATGCATATGGATGCAATCATCATAAACCAACGGTATCATTTCAGTTGGGAATGTTTGGTTGACTCTGTGATTGGTTACAACTACACTAGAATTAAATTGCAAAAATAATTCACTATGATTTTTTATTTCTAGTAATCCGTATTTTTGCTTAACGTAGTTTGCAGTGAGCTCGTACAATACTGTACTTCTTGTTCTCGGTGGACTTAAAAAGAATGGAGACATTATACCCTCATGAAACAATATATAGTGGGCCCAAAATGGGATCAAAGAGTCATTACAATTGATCCTAAGGGTGATAAAATAGGTATCGCTATGTCTGGCGGAATTGATAGCTGGGTTCTATACAACTTGTTACCAAACAAAGATAACATAATTATTTATACCTTTGAAACACCAAGCGGTGTTGATGATGTAGAAACCGTATATAAGCTAACTGGAAGAGATGATATTATAGTGTTGCCAACTATGCCAGAAGATCCTACGCCAGTTAAGAATGGTTTAAAAGTGCTTGTTAGAGAATATGGCTTAAACCAGCTATATACGGGCGTAAACCAAGTTCCTCATTACAAGTACTTTCCAGAATTTCAAGAGGAAAATGAGCCACCACGTCCTTGGAGAATAGATTCTGATGTACTAATCACCCCTTTCTTACATCTGTACAAATATCATATCATTTGGCTGGCTAAAGATCTCGGTATAGATCTATCTGGAACTCAGTCATGTACAACACAACCAGTAGGCCATTGTGGTACATGCTGGTGGTGCAGAGAGAAGCAGTGGGCCTATGACCAGCTAAAATAATTTGAACTTTTTTCTAAGCCAATGATTTGATTAGCAATTTATTTTCATTTAATTTGAAAATAACTGTTGACATTCACTATCAGATGATGTATAATAGCTATATAAACAAATAAAGGAACAACCATGAAATACGCAATCTACCAGATCCAATTATCAGAAGCTCAGTACGACCTTATCAACGCAAAGGGTCATATGGCAGTACCAGCTCATGTAGCTAAGATGGATATGACGATGGATTTCAGCGGTGGCAAAATCGGCGGATTGGCTTCAGACGCTTGGGACAACGGTTTCTACACTCACGTTTCTAACATCGAAGCTTCAGACATAAACCAAGTCTTTGAAATTGGCAACATTGGCCCAGAAGACAAGATCGAACGTTTATCACGCATGTCTTCTCTTTCAGTTAGCGACGTTATCGTTGACGAAGAAGGTCAGATCGCAGTAGTAGCTCCGGTTGGTTTCGTAGCATTCTCTTTCAACCCTAAAATGGCGGTAGCATAACATGTTAGCATATTGTGATTACATTGCAGACACTATCAAGGTACTTCTGAAGGCCGACAGTCGTGCCTTAGAGGGCACTGGAACGGCCATACTAGATTATGTGGGTAACCCTAAGATGGATCTTCATCCTACTGAGGGTTACTTCATGTCCACTAAGAAGACCATTCTGGTCACTGACATCAACGGTAAGGAGTACAAAATCACAATCGAAGAAGCGTGACCAGTGTTAGCAGGTGAGTCAACAATTATTTGAAAATAACTGAAAATAACTGTTGACAGCCTTATCATACTATGTTATAATAGTCTTAACAAATCGCAATATACAGGATATAAAATATGAAAAGCCAATATGATGTTACTAAAAACCAACTTATCGTTTCTAACATTGGTCGGAAACTGATGGATATTTCTGTTAACACTCCTATGAAAGGTTTAGATGCTGAAGGTATTGCTCGTACAAATCGTATGAGTACTTTTGGCGACACTCTTACTCGCTTTGGTGCTCCTTGGGGTCCAAAAAATCTTGATGAAGTATTGAAGACTTCTGGTATTGGTAAAAAAGAAGCTGAAGAATTTATGAAACTTGGTTACACACAATAAGAGGAAGTTCGTATGGCTATGATGATGTCGGAGTTAGTATTAGAAATTCGTGAAATGCTTAATGAAGGGTATCCTGCGTTAGCAATTGCTGCAACACTAGATGTTTCTTCAGAACTTGTTTGGCGCGTTAAGGACGCAGATGGATATCCAATTCAACTTTCTGATGAACCTCAGAAATGGGAAACAATCTATGCCGGCTGAAAAAATTACTTGCTATGCTGAGTCTTTTCATTATAAAGGATATGTTCTAGTTAACGACTTATATGAAGATAGTGAAGGCTTCGATAAGAATTGCTGGATGTGGGGTAAAAAGCTAGAAGAAGACTGTGTTGACGCTGTTAACTTAGAAGGTCTAAGCAGTAATTCGTACGCGCATTTCTTCGAAGCTCATAAGAAATTCATTAAACTTGCAGATGAAAAGTTAATGAATACACTGTGGAAAGAAATTAAATGTTGACATTCGTTCTTAAATGATGTATAATAGCTATATAAAGTAAATCAAAGGAATATAACTATGGATGTATCTATTTTCAAACTTACTCGGGATGACCTTCAAAGCTTTATTTGGGATGCTTATAAAGAAGCTTATGGCATTCGTCCACGTTTCATGGATTTTGAATCTATGTCTATGGATCAACTTCGTAAAGAAGCAGACTCTTGCGCTAACGCGGCAGAAGCTGAGATGAAGCGTGAAGAAGAACAGCAAGAAGCAGACTTGGCTGAATTCAAATCACTTATCCAGAAGACTATTGAGCTTGGTGCTGGTGATGAAGAAACAGCTCTTCGTTGGTTGACTCAAAGCGAAGTGTTCTACCACGGGCAAGATGTTGAGCACTGGGTTTGGAACAAAGGAATCCTTTTCACTGATTATGGTCGTGAGCTTACAAAACGCTTAGCTCAAATTGTAGATTATGCTTCTTATGAAGAAGAGGCTGCATAATTATGAATTATTTTCAAATTAAATGAAAATAACTGTTGACATTCACTATCAGATGATGTATAATAGCTATATAAAGTAAATCAAAGGAAACTACATTATGAAAATTACTTCTCGCTCAACTGCCTATTATGCAACTGTTAGAATGGTTAACGGCAAAGTAGATTACCGCGACGAACCTATCTTGGATGGTATCAAAATTGTTGTAAAAATGAACAACGAAGCTTTTGATACTGCAAATCGTAAATACGTAAAGCTTCAAGGTCGTGGCCCTCGCGCGGTTCATTCAGAAGCTCGTTACGGTAAAGGTCGACGTCGTGGCTTTGATCAGTCTCTACCTCTTGGCTTAGCTACTCACGCTGATGTTTATGTTTACAACCGTTAATAAGGATATATCAAATGACTGTTAAAAATAAAAAACAATTAGCTGCGCTAAAAGTAGCTCTTAAAAAATCCGGATTAGAATATGTTATTACTCGTACAGAGGGTGACCTCTGCCACATTAACGTTTGGATTGGAGAAGTTTAATGGATATGAACGTATTGCAAAAGCTTGACAAGATGCCTATCAATGAAGCTCGGATTGCTGCAGTTGCTTTGATTGATCCGAAGAAAACTAAAAAGCTTGTCTTGAATCGTCTTGAATATGATATATCTAAAGCTTACAGTTCTGGCGAAGTGTCTCGTATTATGTGGCAAGTCTACATGTCTGGCAGCGGCTATGGCACTATCGGATCAGCGTGGAAAAAACATTACGCTTCCGCATAAGGATTAATAAAATGATCAAAACACCTCAACCTATTACGTATTCTATGACTGACGAAGAAATAGAGTATCTTAGTAAACAAGCACTTGAAATTTCTCAATGCCCTGTAAGAAGCAGAGGACGCACATATGAAGAATGCTTTAGTGCTTCGCGGGCTGGTGCTATTTTGGAATTTGCTTTGGTACATCAAGGCGCAACTAAAAATCCAAAAGAGTTTGATCCTTTAGATCGAGACTCATATGCTTGGGATGTTATTTGGGATAATGGTCAAACAGAAGTAAAGCGTAAAAACTTTCTATCAAACGATAACACAAAATGGTATTCATATGATGATCCAGTCTATGTTAAAACCTTTTTGAAGAACTTAGACATTGTAGAACATTTTATTGTTGGTGATTACAAAGTATTAGAACCTAATGTGTTTGCTGTAGAATGGATGCTTGTAACCAAAGTCGGAAAATATTTTAAAAACTATATGCAAAAAAGCCTTTACAATTCCGGACAAATGTATTATAATCATTATAATGATAAAAATTGCCAATATTTAAGATAAGGACAACAATATGAAATTTGATACTGGTAAACCACCAATTAACTTGGTACCTTCATCGGCTATCATAGCATGCGCTAATGTATTTGCATTTGGTGCACAAAAATATGGTGAAAACAACTGGCGCAGGGATCTAAATAAGTTTCCAGTGTCACGCCATTTCGCATCTATTCAACGTCATATGTTAGCTTGGAATGATGGCGAAGATATTGATCCAGAAAGCGGGTTGCCACATTTGCATCATGCTATGACTCAGCTAATGATTTTGACTGTATGTCAAGCCGAAGCTACCGCTGACGTCGATGATCGCTTTAATAAAGAAACAGACTACAATACAAGTCCAGCTAATGATAATTAAAATAGAAATAGAATTAGATACTAATAACCAAGCAGATTGCGATAAGATGCAAGAGCTTATACGAATCTTTGAAGAATATGATAGAGGATATGATGATGAACGTTAAAGACATTCGACAGCATTTTATTAAAGAATTAAAAGCTGAACGTTTTACTACTGATAAAACTGGACAAAAGACTATCGAGCTTCTTGGTGCATCTTTTATCGCTGACGAACCAGCTATCTTTGGTAAACCAGTTGCATCTTATATTGCTGCTGAGTTAGCTTGGTATGAATCAATGTCAACTAATATTAATGATATCAACGGGTTTGATAAGCCAGCTCCTGCTGCTTGGGAATATGCTGCTGACAAATGGGGCAATATCAACTCTAACTATGGACATCTAGTATTTGCTGACAAGTACTTCAATCAATTTGAATGTGCGTTCTCTGAATTATGGAATAACCCTGATAGTCGTCGTGCTCAAATGGTTTACAATCGTCCATCTATATGGGCCGAGTTCGATGAGGGTGGCAAGTCAGACTTCATCTGTACTAATGCGCAAACCTTCTATATTCGTGATGGTAAACTTCATATGGTATCTCAAATGCGCTCTAACGATGTAGTATTTGGTTACAAGAATGATTATGCTTGGGCGCAATATCTTATGGGCAAGGTTGTTGCTGAATGGAATGATTTGGCAAATAAACATAACCTTTCTACATTTGCACCAGATCCTATTCAGATTATTGAACATGGTACTCTTACCTGGCAAGTGATGTCATTGCATGTGTACGCTCGCCACTTTGATCTAGTTAAAATAAATGGATAGTGTTGAAATAGAATCGCGCATGCGCGAGTTGATAAAACCTATTGATGAAGCTATTATGTATTGCGACACACGTGAAGAAATTTTAATGCTTGCCTCTGTAATGCTAACAAGGCTTAGAATAATTTACGATAACGAAATAGGCGAAGTTGGCCGCAAAGAAATGTTTAGAGGAATGACAGAATGAGCGATTATGAGCCTTATGACCAATATATGTCACGTATGTATAAAGAACACGAGCCTTTATCTCTCAGCCCCCTTCTCCCGCTCCGCGGGGGCTGGAAAAACGAATCTACGACACGATGGCACAACCGCTTTATCGAAATGGCTAAAATGGTTTCTACTTGGAGTAAGGATCCTTCAAGCCAAATTGGGGCTGTTGCTATTAACGACGAACGCCGCATTCTTGCTACAGGATACAATGGATTTCCGAAAGGTATTGCCGATACTGAAGAGCGATTAAATGACCGCGATCAAAAGTATCCTCGCATTATCCACGCCGAAATGAATGCTCTTATGAACGCGTTGTATTCTGGTGTTAGTCTTAAAGATGCCACACTTTATGTTTATGGATTACCGGTTTGTCCTTCGTGTACTAAGTGTATTATTCAAGCCGGTATCAAGCACGTGGTAATTCCTAGTGTAAATACTGACAAAGGCAACTGGCAAGAAGTATGGGAAGAACAAAGTTTGCCAATGTTTAAAGAAAGCGGTGTACAAGTTACTATTTTGGGGTTATAATATGACATATCTGGTAACGGATAATTGCGTTAAATGTAAACATACCACATGCGTATCGGTATGTCCAGTTGATTGTTTTTATGAAGGAGAGAACTTTCTAGTAATTAATCCAGATGAATGTATTGATTGCGGTGTATGTGTTGCTGAATGCCCTGTAGATGCTATTTACGCAGATGTAGATTTGACTGAAAATGAGCTAGTTATTTGGACTGACAGAAACACTAAATATAGTAAGATATGGCCAAACATTACTGAACAAAAAGAACCATTGCCTGACGCTGATCTTTGGGTTACTGTACCAAACAAGTTTGAAACATTCGTAGAGTCATAAATACAACTATACAATATATTATGAAAAGGTGAAATATGTCTAAAAAAATTCTTATTACTGGTATGAACAAGTTGCAATGTACGAAAGACTTCTTTCTCGATCAGCAGCTTCAAGTAGTTCCTTCACATTATTCTCTTATACGATGTCTTGAAGATATGGGCTATGAGGTAGAACAGCGGCCTGTATCCTTAGGCGAGGACTTATCTGGCTATGATGAGGTAGTTGTTTATATCCACAGTATCCAGGCCTTCTGTCAGTTTCTGTGGGCTGGTCTATACGCGGTTAAGGCTCGCCCAGATTGTATCTTAGCTTTTGATGATTGGCAATGGCCACAAATCTTTGGTGCTATCGAAACATATCAAGAGAAGATGGAAGCAAACGATCCAGGTATTTTCCGTGATTACCTATTTGATCTTTGGCAAGGTGCAGAAAACAGAGAGTCTGTAATATCTTATAAAGATGATTACATCGAAGCATGCAAAATCATTACTAGCCGTAGCAATCGTTTACTTGTAAGCGCATTTGACCACGGTAATCTATCACTGCTGAATCTTGGCTGGAAAGAAGAAAACGTTTATCGGTTTAATCCTAATCCTTACCACTTAAATCGTACTGAAGATAACGGTTACGGCACAGGTACTATTGCATTAGATAACTTCTTTGGCGATACTCCAGAAAAAGAAAAGAAATGGAACTTTGCTTCTCTAGTCCAAGAAAAAACCCGCAAATGGTTAAAGGCTCAGCAGCCAGAAGGTTGGAAGTGGGAAATTCAATACTTTGGTGCTAAACGTGGCAAGTACAAATCAGAACGTCGTACAGAACCAGAAATGGTAAAAGTATTTGGACAACAATGGGGTTGTTTGATGCCGGGTTATTTTCACGCTGGTTCTGGTTGGTGGAGAGCCCGTCCTTTGCAAGTAGCAGATGCTGGTTCTATCCTTATTGGTGATAAAGCAGAGATGATGGTGTATTACCAAGATGAAGCGATCGCTGGTCTTACTGTATCTGATATAGAAGCAATGAGTGACGAACAACTGGTAGCAACAGCAAAAGCACAACGTGATGCTCTTTACGCTAGCCATCCTCTTGATAAAAATGTACAACGTGAAGAATTACGAAGAGCACTAGAAGCATGAAATATCTCGTAGTAGGAGCCGGGTTTTCCGGTGCAGTAATTGCTCGTGAGCTTGCAGAAGCAGGCCACACTGTGCGGGTTGTCGAAGCCCGTAATCATGTTGCAGGTAATGCTTATGACTATGTTAATGAGCATGGTATCAGAGTACACCAATACGGTCCTCACTTATTTCATACTAATAATAAATCGGTATATGATTGGCTTAGTAAGTTTACAGAATGGGTACCTTACCAACACAAAGTAAAAGCCCAGCTTGAAGATGGCCGGTTTGCTACTCTTCCAGTAAACCGCGAAACTAAAGATATGGTAGGAGAAGAGAATGTTCTTGATATTTTCTTCCGGCCATATACTAAGAAGATGTGGGGAATGGAACTTGACGAGCTAAATCCTGATATTATTAATCGTGTTCCTATTAGAGACGACGATAATGAATTGTATTTTCCAAACGACGAATATCAAGCTATGCCAAAAGATGGCTATACTGCTTTAGTTGAAAACATCTTAGATCATAAAAACATTCAAGTAATGTTAGAAACATCTTATGATAAAGATTGGAATTGGATGTATGATCACGTATTTAACTCTATGCCAATCGATCAATACTTTGATTTTAAACACGGTAACTTGCCTTACAGATCAATCAGATTTACAACTGTAACTTTGCCAATCCCGCGCGCTTTACCAACTACTACTGTTAACTTTACTCACGATGGTCCACAAACCCGTGTAACTGAGTGGAAGAATATTCCATGTCACGGAGACAATAAATATAGCACAACACTCACATTTGAAGAGCCTTGCGACTACGTTGATAATAATTTTGAACGCTATTATCCAGTTAAAGATCGTGACGGCAAAAATCGTGAATTGTACGAAAAGTATAAAAATGAACAGCCAGAGAATATGAAATTTATAGGTCGTTGTGGACTGTATGCATACTTAGATATGGACATGGCCATTAATTCAGCTCTAGCCACAGTGAGGAAATTCCTAGTATGACCGACATTACACACGCAAGCATTGTACCTTTGATTGGCGGAGAAACAATCGCTTCACATAGAGCTTTTGGAAAACC
>DGBH01000152.1 GCA_002384205.1 Bacteroidetes bacterium UBA4009 | reverse complement strand
TTAGCTTTACCGGCGCTAGCAACGACTTACTACGCTAAGGAAATAGTAAAATAGTTACAATAAATACAGTTTATGAAAATTGCTATACTCTCCCGCAATCCGAGGCTATACTCCACACAGAGATTAGTTGAGGCGGGTGAAAAAAGAGGTCACGAAATGGTGGTATTAGATCACCTGCGTTGTGACATCGTTATTGAGAAACGAAAACCTCAGTTGTATTACAAAGGAGAACAAATCACTGGCTTTGATGCCATCATACCTAGAATCGGAGCTTCTGTTACATTTTACGGTACCGCTGTTGTTAGACAGTTTGAGATGATGAAAGTATTTACAACGACAGAATCTCAAGCCTTGGTAAGATCTAGAGATAAGCTTCGCTCATTACAAATATTATCACGTGCAGGCATAAACTTACCTAAAACTGCATTTACTGATTATTCTAAAGATCCAGATTCTTTAATCAAGAAAGTTGGAGGTCCTCCGTGTGTTATCAAATTATTAGAAGGCACACAAGGTGTTGGTGTACTTTTAGCAGAAACCAAGAGTGCAGCTCACTCGGTACTAGAAGCTTTTCAAGGTCTAAATGCACGTGTTATGGTGCAAGAATTTATTAAAGAAGCAAACGGAGCTGATGTTAGGGCTTTTGTGGTGGATGGCGTAATTATTGGAGCAATGAAACGTCAAGGTAAAGAAGGCGAGTTCAGAAGTAATTTACATAGAGGAGGAACTGCTACTATAATAGAACTTTCTGAAGAAGAAGAAAATACAGCCCTTAAAGCTGCCAAAGCATTGGGATTAGGTATTGCGGGAGTAGATATGCTGCAGTCTAACGATGGACCTAAAGTTATGGAGGTAAACTCATCTCCAGGATTAGAAGGAATAGAAGCTGCGACTGGCAAGGATATAGCTAAAGCTATTATAAGATACATTGAACGCAGTATTGACTAGTATTTGATTATACTCAATAAAGAAATAGGTTTTGGCAGAACCATCTTGCACCTAGACATCGCTAAACTACATACGGGAACACCTATAGATTTACCCGTTATTATACAAAGAGCCAAAAAACAAGGCCCAACAGTATTGTTAACTGCAGGTATTCACGGCAATGAAATAAACGGTGTAGAAATCGTACGTCAAATTATTAGAAAAAAATACAACGTGCCAGCGATTGGCACTATTATTTGTATTCCCGTGGTAAATGTTTTTGGTTTCATAAATCAAGAACGCGCATTCCCAGATGGAAGAGATTTAAACAGAATGTTTCCTGGCTCTAAGCAAGGATCTCTGGCAGCTCGCTTTGCATACAATATTATGAAAGATATAGTGCCTCATGTAGACTATATTCTAGACTTTCATACAGGTGGTGATGAACGTTTTAATTACTCCCAAATACGCATGGATGCTAGTGATGAAGAAAGCCTAGAATTAGCAAAAGTATTTGGTACAAAATTCATTTTAAACTCAGAAAATAGAAGCAAATCTTTCAGACAAGCAGCGACTGATCTCGGTAAAAAAGTATTATTATTCGAAGGTGGTAAATCTCTTGACTTGGATCGTATCGTAACTCAAAAAGCAATTCAAGGAACCGCTAAAATTCTGCGCCATTTGCACATGGCCAATAAAAATATGGAGGATGAGATTAATTCGGCAGAAATCGAAGATCAATATTTATTACAAAGTACCACTTGGGTAAGATCTCCATTATCTGGCATGTATCGAAATTTTGTCAAATTAGGATCTTTTGTTCAAAAGGGAGATTATATAGGTAGTTTATCTGATCCCTATGGTGGTACTGAAAAGAAAGTAAAGTCACCCTGTGATGGATTTGTGATTTGCAGCAACCACGCTCCTATTGTTAATCAAGGTGATGCACTCATGCACATTAGTACCAGCGTAGAAAAACTATAGATTCACTCCCATTTCTGCAAGGACTTCGTCTGCCTCACCAAAATACTTCATCACATACAAGACATAGCGAATATCTACGCCGATAGACCGGCTATAACTTTCGTTCCACGCGTAATCATTTATTGTAGCGGTATAAGCCCTATCAAAATTTACACCCACTAGTCTCCCTTTACTATCCATAACGGGGCTTCCACTATTGCCACCGGTAGTATCCATATTGTAAAGCATCCCAACAACAACCTCTTTCTCCGTAGGATGTCGTAATACGTCTGCAGGTTCTATCTGTTTAAGCTTTTTAATAAATTCTTCTTGTAAAAAATAATCTGGATTATCGGTACCTTCTGCTTTTTCTAAAATCCCTTTAATAGTGGTAAATGGCTTGAATGCGATGGCATCTTCAGGCTCGTATCCTTTTATATATCCATAAGTGAATCGCAAGGTGCCATTAGCATCGGGCATAAAACTACCCCCATTTGCCGCCATTTCTACATCATTAAATTTAGGAATAAGCGCGTCAATTTCTGCATTAAGTACATTCATTTCTATTTGCATCTCACTAAAAACACCATTAATTTTATGCCCCATAGCTATAAAAGCATCCTTGGTTTTTAAGAATTTTTCTAAATCTTTCGTCATTAATGCAGCATTTGATTCTACATTTTTCAACTTTGATTTATACCAAATATGTTTAGCAGCAGCATACAAAGACTCTTTGTCTTTAGAGCCATTCCCACTTTTAAAGATTTCTTTTATTTGAGGCAAACTACTTTGTCCTAACTGAAAATATAACTCACAAAACAACTTCAGCTCCATTGATTCTATTGAGCTTATACCCTTGTATCCCGCAAGATCCTTCTCAATTTGGGCCTTCGATTCTGTTAAGTAAGAAGCCTTCTCTTCTTTACTCATTTTTGCAATCTTACTGGCATAAAGAGCTGTATATGCAGCTCCTCCAAAAACGCCATTTCCATACAGTTGATTAAGGTAGATAAAATCTCTACTTAGCTCAAATTTTCGCATGTATAGCTCATTATTTTTTTTAAAAATAGGAAGGTATGAGCTCATTTCTTTAGTAGAAGCTACATATTGCGCTAGTTTTATTTGATCTTGATATGTTTGCGCTAATACATCGGTACGACGCAATCCTTGCATCTTTCCTTTAAAATTTTTGGCCGTATTATTTAAGCT
>DGBH01000125.1:3435-3614 GCA_002384205.1 Bacteroidetes bacterium UBA4009 | reverse complement strand
CTGTTGGCAAACTGTATAATCACATTTACTGTTCCTGCATTCTGTGCATTATCAAGCTCTTCTTCAGTAACCGTTCTTACCACGTATTCATTGGCTTTTATCAACTGAATAAACGCTTCCCTTGCACGTTGCTTGTTTCCTAAATTCAGCAATCGGACACCTTCTTTTCTGTGGGCACT
>DGBH01000125.1:2740-3159 GCA_002384205.1 Bacteroidetes bacterium UBA4009 | reverse complement strand
ACGCAACGACGCACAGTTCTACAAGGTCTTTGTACATAGGATATCTTCTAATGGCGTTATTGAGCATGGCAATTTTCTCATACTCACTCACCATCACGTCATACTTAAATGGATTATTGGTTTTGTCCTGATATACAATCACGTTAGTATGTTCATTAACTGCTAACGTATAGGCTTGGCGTAATACTTTTTCTGCCTTTTCGTTTTGTGGTTTTTGTTGAAGCCTTTTAACCGCTTGATACACTGCTGTATCATAATCACCTTGCTCCATACGCTTTTTTCCAGAATTACACGCTGCCAGCGTCAAGCAACTTATTAAAATGAGTATATAATTAATCTTCATGGTTAATCCTTTTAGTATAGGAGTATGTTTCCAATAACATAAATGACTCCAAAACTAGTTCAAAGTAATAAAAGTC
>DGBH01000125.1:365-2560 GCA_002384205.1 Bacteroidetes bacterium UBA4009 | reverse complement strand
AAAATAAGCATTGACACAATTAAACACAAGAGGCTAAATCATTTTTTAGATTTAGCAAAATAATACTAGATGTTAGTCTCTTGAATTGCCTCCGGTATTTCCACCAGATGTATTTCGAGGCTTACGGCGAAAATTACGACCGTTGCTATTCCCACTATTGCTGTTTCCACTGTTACTGTTTCCACTCCCGGTAGCGTTAGTTCCATTGCCCCTACCTTGGTTTCTATTTGCGGGTCTACTATTGGTTGGTTTATTAGTTCCGGTTGGTTTATTTTCTTTCGTTCTTTTCTTACCGCCATCCACAGGACCACTCGTTGGCTCAAAGCCTTCTATAACGGTACTTTCTAGTCGCGTACCAAGTAACTTTTCTATGCCTCGTACATATTCTATTTCATCTGCACTTACGAGTGAGATAGCTTGTCCACTTGCACCTGCTCTACCCGTTCTACCTATTCTATGCACATAGTCTTCTGGCACATTTGGTAGTTCAAAATTGATCACATAGGGAAGTAAAGGGATATCGAGTCCACGAGCGGCTATATCGGTAGCCACGAGTACACTTATTTCTTTATCTTTAAAGCCGGCTAATGCTTTGGTACGCGCTCCTTGTGATTTGTTTCCATGAATAGCGGCTGCTGTAATATTGGCCTTATTCAATTTTTCTGACAGTCTGTTCGCTCCGTGTTTTGTTCTGGTAAACACCAATACCTGATGCCAGTTACCATCCCAAATAAGCTTAGTAATTAATTCTATTTTTCGCTTAGCATCACATCTATACACCAATTGATCTACCAGCTCGGCAGTAGTATTTTCTGGTGTAGCTTCTACTGTCACGGGATTAGTTAAGATACCGTTGGCAAGGGTTCTTATTTCGCGGGAAAACGTAGCACTAAAAAGTAAATTCTGACGCTTGTCCGGCATCATACTCATAATCTTCTTAATGTCACGTAAAAAACCCATATCTAGCATTCTGTCGGCTTCATCAAGCACCAAGAATTCGACGTCGCGTAACGAAATAAATCCTTGATTTTGCAAATCCATTAATCTACCTGGCGTTGCTACCAAAATATCAATTCCGCTTCTAAGCTTGCTTACTTGTGGGTTTTGATTAACCCCCCCAAATATCACCATACTTCTGAGGTCTACATACTTGCTATAGGTCTGAATATCTTCTAGTACTTGTGCTGCTAGCTCACGCGTAGGAGTAAGTACCAATGCTCTTATTACTCTTCGTTTTTGAGGTTCTGTTTTGCATAGTAACTGTATCATTGGCATAGCAAAACCAGCTGTTTTACCAGTTCCTGTTTGAGCAGAAGCAAGGATATCCTTACCTTCTAGTACTCTTGGAATTGCTTTTTCTTGAATGGGACTTGGAGTATCATACCCTTTATCTGCTACCGCTTTTAATAAGGCTTCGGAAAGGCCTAGTTCTTTGAATGTCATATTTTTTTTGTTTGAAATGACAATCGGTTAAAGACCTCACTCCTATTTTTTTAATACTGGGTGCAAAGGTAATCGCTAAAGCTGCCCCTCCTGCACATTCTGCCAGAAATGTAGTTATTATGGACGGTATTGTTTTTAGAAGATCTACAGCATGTTATGTAAAAGTGTGGTTTTCGGAAAAAAGCTATTTAGAAAACGTGAGAAAGATAAAAGAGAATTGGTATCTACAAACCGTTGTGTAGGATAGTAATTCGACTCCCTCAACGTCTCCCACCGATAGAAGGGGACGTTGATGACCAACTATACTATGAGACTACAAATACTCCCGATAGTCAGTAATAAAATCAATCTATAACATGTAAACGTAACAAAATAAAATTTGTGCTTATATTCGAAAGATTGATGTGTAGCCAAATGTCAAAAATAAACTATTGTCATCAACGTTCTACCTTACCGCTTTCAATCCGTGAGTACTGAGCTTGGTCTATGCCTATGGATAAGGCTACTTCCTTTTGCGAGAAATTTTTGCTAGTGCGGTATGCACGTATTTTGTCTGATAGTTCCAAATCAATGATTTTATCTGCAACAAAACTATCTTCTAATGCCATCCGACAATGCTTATATTTCAAATTAATATTCCATTGCACTATTAAAAATAGTATGTTTAGCTACCGAGAAATACTCGGTAGTTGGCTGAAACCCTTTTACAACCGATTCAAATGCAATAGTATTCTTGCCAAAATATCTTTAAA
>DGBH01000125.1:0-215 GCA_002384205.1 Bacteroidetes bacterium UBA4009 | reverse complement strand
ATGTTTATATATACATATTAAATACATTTGCAATATGATTTTAAAGTCAAGAGATTTTTATGAGTAGCCAAATCAACACCGCAAACCCCGACCAACTCACCTACCAAAACGAGATACTGAGCATCACGGTACTGGGCGGCATAAAACTAGAAGGACTAGACAGAATGCGAGCAACATTGAAAGTAGAGCTAAACGGCCTCCCTTCCCCCGATGGG
>DGBH01000035.1:2678-2971 GCA_002384205.1 Bacteroidetes bacterium UBA4009 | reverse complement strand
GAAGCTAAGGAAACAGCGATTAACGGTTCTATGAGCACGGGATGGATTTTGACACCTCCACTATTGATAACGTCATCAGAGCGCCCCAATAATTTAAACCGATGATTAGTAAATTCTACTATATCATGGGTGAGTACGTTTAGTCCTAATTCCGGAATGGATACGGATAAGCAATCTTCAATAACCGAAAGTACAACCCCGTCTTGCGCTTTAAATAAAGAATCCTTTCCCACTTCTCGCAAGGCAATATGACTGGCGGTTTCGGTCATACCATAAGTCTCGATAAAACGCAA
>DGBH01000035.1:562-2524 GCA_002384205.1 Bacteroidetes bacterium UBA4009 | reverse complement strand
AAGTATATTTTCGAGCTGGGTGGGAGTGAGAGATGTGAGCGAGTAATGGGAGCTGTTTAAATGGGTACTAGGGTCGTTGGTAGGTTTTACAAAATGAATAGGACAGTCCCAGACCAAGGCTCTAATGAGCTGCATAAATCCGCCCGTTTTTTCAATAGGTAAACAGCATAAAATAGAGATATCATCGCCCAAGTTTAGTGCACTTTTGGTGCCCATAGCACTCCATTCTAACAGGGATCTATCTAGTTTTATTTCCTTGGGATTTCCAGTACTTCCAGAAGAATACAGCGTAAATGAAAGTGAGTTGTTGACCCACTTTTTTACCGTTGCTTCTACTAAGGGTATTGCTGTAAAATCGTTTGAATAAGTAGCGATGAAATGTGTCAATTTGCGGCTATTTTAAGTCAAAAATATGCAAGTTTGTAGAGCGTTGCCAAATTACGTATGAATATTTACCGTGAGGCACAAGCTAAAGGGTATAATTTACTAAATTCGCAACCTATTTTGTAATCAGAATCAAGTAACAATGAGAAAATCAATTTATTTTTTAGCATTAATTATTTTTACCATTACGGCAGCTCCAGTCAGTGCACAAGTTAAGTTAGAAGCGGTAAACGCAACCAAAGTTAGTGATCAATTTCCTGTTTTTAGTTTTGGAGATAAAATGGTTTACAACGATGAGTTTATGCGTGTTTTTAACAAGAATAAACGAGATAAAGCAGCGCCTTCACAACTGGAGATTGAAGAGTACCTGGACTTATACGTTAAGTTTAAGCTCAAAGTAGAAGAGGCCTATCGTTTACAAATGGATACAGTTCCCAGTTTTATAAATGAATTGGCAGGTTACCGCACGCAATTAGCGCAGCCATACCTTACCGATAAGAATGTTACGGAAATGCTGATTAAAGAGGCCTACGCAAGAAGTAATGAAGAGGTAAATGCGAGCCATTTATTGATAAATTGTGCTTTAGATGCCAAGCCAGCAGACACCATGCTTGCTTACGAAAAAGCATTGAGCATGAGAAGCAGAGTAGTAAGTAGAGGCGAGAGTTTCGCTTCGGTTGCTAAGGAATTTTCGGATGACCCCTCTGCAAAAACAAATGAGGGTAACTTGGGCTACTTTACAGCTTTTCAAATGATCTATCCTTTTGAAAATGCAGCTTATACCATGAAAGTGGGTGAAGTTAGTATGCCAATCAGAACCCAATTCGGGTATCATTTAGTGTATCTTCAAGATCGCCGTAAATCATTTGGCGATGTAAAAGTGGCTCACCTGATGATTAAGTATTACAACGAAGGTCAAATAGACAGTGCCAGACAGCGAGCTGAGGGTGTATATGCTAAATTGCAAGCAGGTGGAGATTGGAATAAATTAGTGGAAGAATTTTCAGAGGATTTTAACACCAATGCAAATGGTGGAGAGTTAAGTTGGTTTAACAGAACAACAACCAACATACCTAACGAGTTTAAAGATATTGCATATACCCTAAAAAATAATGGAGATTATTCTGCTCCTGTTCAAACTAAATTTGGTTGGCACATCGTAAAGCGAGTAGATTTAAAAGAAATCGCGACCTACGAGGAAGTGAAGGATGCTATAAGACGCAAAGTGGAGCGAGATAGCCGCAGCGAATTGAATAAAGATGTAGTAGTAAGTCGTGTAAAGGTGGAAAATAAATTCAAAGAATTCGCAGGTTTAAGCGCGGTGAAAGGAAACTTTACTGAAGAGTTGTTAAAAGGGAAATACGAGAAACTGCCGGGTAAAGGAATGGTGCTGTTTACGATTAATGAGAAAAAGTATACTGATTCAGATTTTTACGACTTTGTAGTCGTTAACCAATCCCGAAGCAGTAAGGCTTTAGATAATGCAGTTGCAGATTTGTATACAGACTTTGTTAGACGAAGTAACCTAGATTATGAGTTAAGTGTCTTGGAAGGGAAATACGATGATTTTAAATACAT
>DGBH01000035.1:0-430 GCA_002384205.1 Bacteroidetes bacterium UBA4009 | reverse complement strand
GCTAAAAAAGGAAAATCATCAAGTGAAATATTGACTAAGTGTAATGCCAAAGATCCACTTGCTGTTAAAGTAGAAGAAAAGAAATACGAAAAAGGAACCAATTCTTTGTTGGATAAAATAGCATGGACTCCGGGTATTTACGCTTTAGAAAGTGAGAATGATAGAAATAAATTTGTTCAAATAAAAGAAATAATAGCGCCTAGCACTAAACCTATTTCTGAGAATATGGGACAAGCTACCTCAGATTATCAAACTAAATTGGAGCGAGATTGGATAGAGAATTTAAAATCTAAATATCCTGTAAAAGTCTACGAACAAAACGTTAAAAGATTATATAATTAGTGGCTAGTTCATTCCATATAGCATTTGTAACCGCACTGTTAGCCCTAATAGGTTGTAGTGCCCCAGAAACCAATGTTCTAGCGGAGGC
>DGBH01000031.1:1254-4390 GCA_002384205.1 Bacteroidetes bacterium UBA4009 | reverse complement strand
GCATCCTACCCGCAAGTACAAGATTTTGCATCTCTTGACTTTTCTAACGCCTCTCATTTTAAGCATTTAGCTTTATACGAACTCCTTTATGGCCTCGATTTTTTCAGTATTGAATTCTTTTTTAGGGGTTTTATGGTACTAGCATTTGTGGGCATAGTTGGACCACGAGCTATACTTCCTATGGCTTATGTATATTTGGTTATCCATTGGAACAAACCTATGGGCGAACTCATAAGCTCTTTTTTTGGAGGCAGTCTTTTGGGAATAATAGCCTATTACAGCAGAAGTATCGTTGGTGGAATTATAGTTCATGTGGGCATAGCTTGGATGATGGAACTTGGCGCTTTTATCAGTAAATACTTTTTCCCTTGAACACCTTCTTAAGCACCAATATCAAAACTATAAAGGGCGTAGGTACCGTGCGTGCCGAAGTGCTAAACAAGGAACTTGGCATTTTTACTGTTGCAGACTTACTGTCTTATTATCCATTTCGTTACGTAGACCGATCCAAGTATTATGCTATAAGCGAGATAGATTCGAACTCAAGCTATATTCAATTAAAGGGATATGTTACCCACATCAAAGAGCTAGGAGACCAACGTAAAACAAGGCTTGTGGCCACGTTTACAGATGGTAAAGAAGAGATAGAACTACTTTGGTTTAAGAGTGTGAGCTATTTTAAGAGTAACCTTAAGTTGCGAGAAGAAATCATCGTATTTGGGAAGCCTACATTCTTTAACGGAAAAATAAATATTACCCATCCAGAAGTAGACACCGTTTATGGTAGAAGTAATGCAGCCGCGCTAGAAGCGGTATATAACACTACCGAAATGATGAAAACCCGCAGGGTAGAGAGTAAAGCCATTCGACAAACTATTCAAAATGTGTTAACCCATGAGCAGTTTGCAGTGCCAGAAATATTCCCTGCTGCATTTTGTGAAACCTACAAGCTAATACCCCGCGACAAAGCCTATAAATTCATTCATCATCCGCCAAGTGCGCGACATATAGATGCCGCAACCTATAGGTTTAAATTTGAAGAATTATTTTTCTTACAATTTCCCTTCATACAACAAAAATTAAAACGAGGCGACGCCGCCGATGGCATAACCTTTGGAAACCAAAATACGCTTTTTGAAACTTTTTGCGAGAATCACTTGCCGTTTGCTTTAACAGGCGCTCAAGAAAGGGTATTAACCGAAATTAAATCAGATTTCTGTTCAGGTAAGCAGATGAATAGACTCCTGCAAGGTGATGTTGGAAGCGGAAAAACCATAGTTGCGTTTTTAAGCGTGTTAATGGCCGTGGATAATGGCTATCAGGCTAGCTTAATGGCGCCTACAGAGATTCTAGCCATTCAGCATTATATTGGTTTAAAAGAGCTAGCCGACAAAATAGGTATAGAAATAGGTATTTTAACAGGCTCATCCAAAACAAAAGAACGCCGAATTTTGCATGAGAAATTAGAAAATGGGCAGATAAAACTGCTTATCGGCACACACGCTTTGATAGAAGATGTGGTTAAATTTAAGAATTTAGGACTTACTATTATAGATGAGCAACATCGTTTTGGAGTTGCTCAACGGGCTAAGCTAATGGATAAAGGCAAGCTAAATCCGCATGTACTGGTAATGACCGCAACTCCTATTCCGCGTACGCTGGCTATGAGTGTATATGGCGACTTAGATTACAGTGTTATTGACGAAATGCCCGCAGGTCGAAAAGCGATTCGCACCGCACACAGATTTGGTTTTGCGCGCGAAAAAGTATGGGCTTTCATTAAAGAAGAAATCGCCAAAGGCAGACAAGCATACGTTGTTTACCCGCTTATAGAAGAAAGTGAGACCCTTCATTACAAAGATTTAAATAATGGATTTGATCAATTGTTAGCCTACTTCCCTAGGCCAGAATACCAAGTAGAAATGCTCCATGGTAAAATGAAACCTGCCGAAAAAGAAGCCAAGATGAAAGACTTCTCCGATGGGAAAACGCATATACTCGTTAGCACCACCGTAATAGAAGTAGGCATCAACGTACCTAATGCGAGCATTATGGTTATAGAGAGTTCAGAGAAATTTGGTTTATCACAGTTGCACCAATTAAGAGGTCGTGTAGGACGTGGCGCAGAACAAAGCTATTGCATATTGCTTAGCAATAAAAATCTAAGCGAGAACGCACAAACCCGTTTAAAGGCAATGGTAAATACCACAAGTGGATTCGAATTAAGTGAAATTGATATGCAGCTAAGAGGCTTTGGCGATATAGCAGGAACACGGCAAAGTGGGCTAGATCAATTGACACTCGCCTCATTGAGCACAGACGCTCCTATCGCCGAAGAAGCTCGTAAAGCAATAATTGCATTGTTAGAAGTAGATCCGGAATTAAGCGAACACCAAAACCTCAAAAAACACATGTCAATGCGACAAGGCCATAAGGCTTGGGAGAAAATTGCATAGCTTAGATTAAAGCTTAGCCTTTTTTTTCAGTCTAAACCAATCAACTTTTAGAATTGGTATTTAATTCTCTATGTATTTTTTAAGCGCCGACAGATTATTCGCCGTATTTATTTTATGGGTTTCTTCGGTTCTTAACATCATTCTGCTGCCCATGCTTAATGCCTTCATTTTAACCATTACAGATATTCTGGTGTGGTTACTGTCTAATACTTCGAGGGTATAATCATCTGTTCGGCTAAAAAAATCGGGTACATCACCAACCAAAGCCAAACGGGCAAACGTGTCACAAACAGTTATCACACGGTGCATAACCATTTCCTTTGGATAAAATAAGTCGTATTCACTTTCTATGCTTACCCCGTCCCCTTTTGTTTGTTTTGCTATATCTAGACCGTGCATCCAGTTGGGCAAGGCTTGAGGTTCGTGCAATGCCTGAAACGCAGATTGTATAGGAGCACTTACATCCTCATTCACCTGGAATGTAATTTCTGATGGAGAAAGTAAAATCAATCCGTAAAATCCGGCAGCTATAAATAGCATAAAAATGCCGATGTATTTCATTACGTTCATGGGACAAAACTACGTTATTTCGAGAGATACCTAGCTTATAAATAGAGACTATTACCTAAGAAATACTGTACACAGAATGCTTAAGTCTACTTACTCGTCAACCTCGCCAC
>DGBH01000031.1:0-1025 GCA_002384205.1 Bacteroidetes bacterium UBA4009 | reverse complement strand
TGAAAATTGGTGTGCTCATACGTATAGGGTATTATAGCGACGCCAAATTTACGATCACGTACATGTGTGACGGTAAGGCTTGTACCATTTATAGTAACGGAGCCTTTGTGTATGATGAGCTTTTCGGGAGCATAACCATTTATGTCTGTGAAATCAACATCTAATTCAAACTTATATTCCCAACTACCGTCTTTATCTTCTACTTGTATAACAGTTGCTTTGCCGTCCACATGACCTTGGACCATATGGCCATCTAGTCTGTCATTTAAACGAATGCAGCGTTCGAAATTCACCTTATCACCTACCTTTAGCTTTCCTAGATTGGTAAGTCTAAGTGTTTCGTCTATGGCCGTAACCTTGTACTCATCACCGTCTATGGCTACAACAGTAAGGCACACTCCATTATGAGCTACACTTTGGTCTATCTTAAGCTCGTGTGTATACTTACTCTCAAAAGTGAAAGTAATATTGGTTCCCTTTTGCTCTATTTGCTTTAGGGTGGCTATGGTTTCTATTATTCCGCTGAACATTATTTAAAGTACAAATCCAAATATAAACTCAAATTTCAAAACTAGTCTATTAGACATTCCGCTTGTTTATACTAATTTTAGAAACGATTGCAATTAATTGCTCTAACTCTCCAAGTATATTATCAATCACCTCATTTTTATAAGCCCCAACATACCTCAATATTTTCAAGCTCATTCTTGTTTCTTTTAGCTCCTTTATGCTTAATGAAGCTTTAAAAATAAAGTCTTTTGTCGTAATTGTTCCCTGTAGCTCCCCGAAATTTAAAGCTGCACTTCCAGAAGATCTAATCATCTGTTTTGTGTAGTATTCGGAAGTGAAATCTTTTTTGATACTGATGGAATAAAGTACAATTTCTCCAGCGAAAGCAATTAGTCTTTCTTCTATGTCAAAGGCCTTTGAGTTTGTATTTGCGTTTGTCATTTGAGTTTGTATTTCTTTTACTTCTCTACAAACAATGCAATCTCTCCAGCACAAGCAACTAACCTGTCCTCCAG
>DGBH01000081.1 GCA_002384205.1 Bacteroidetes bacterium UBA4009 | reverse complement strand
CCATTGGTAAAAACTACCTTCTCATTGTAAAGTTGCCATTGCGTTACTTTTTTAGCAAGCGCACTTGCATCCGCGTATAGTTTATCGTTTAGTAGTTCACTCCACATCTTTTATGATTTTTTTATTGGTTTTAATTACAAAGTATGCTATCGAAAAAGCTCCAACGCCTATGATGACAAGGAACTGTAGTGCGTGGGTAATAAGCGTATACGAGCTTGCTATTGATCCTGTAATTTGATATAAGTCTAACGCTTTAGGAACAAGAAATTCAAAGGTACCTATACCTCCAGGTACGGGTATAATCATGGCCGCAGTGCCAAAAAGCAATACGGTAAGCCCTGCAGATGCTCCTAAATGAGCCGTTCCGGCTAAAGCATAAAAAATACAAAGTGGCATGCAGAAATACATGACCCAAATAAATAGACTGTAGGTTATAAACTGAGACTTGCGTTTGAGGTTAAAAATAGTTTTAAAACCCTCGACAAGGCCTTCTACAAATCCTTTCAGTTTTGTAAGTATGGGCAATTGGTAAAACCATTCTCTCTTGATAAATGCAACGATGCCCATACCGATCAAGATTGTAGCAACAAGTGCACTAATTAGTAAGGAATTAGAATTCATTTGGCTATATAGATTCATACAAAAATCTGAGATAAGCCCAAATTGAATAATGAAAATCCCAATAGCAATAAGTATGGTAATCAGTAAATCTACGATACGTTCTATAACCACCGTACCCATTAGCTTATTAAAGGGGATGTTTTCTAACCTGCTGAGTACAGCGGGTCTGGTTACCTCGCCCACGCGCGGCAATGCCATATTTACCAGATACCCTAAGATAACAGCATGAAAACTAGCCGCAACTGAAGCACTATAGCCTAGCGGTTCTAACAGTAAATTCCACCTAAGAGCTCGTGCTAAATGGCTAAGAATACCACATACTATAGCAATCAAAATCCATTTTTTATTGGCATTTCTAATCTCCAGCCATATAGATGATGTATCTTGACTGCCAATGGCGTAATAAAACAGCACGCCACCAAGCGTTAAAAAAATAATGGTTTGTAATGCTGTTTTGGTATTTTTAGTCAAGGATAGCTTTGTTGTCTTTATCTGGGAATACCAGAGAAGGAGTAAATTTTTTGGCCTCTTCAAACTCCATCATAGCGAATGATATGATGATCACAATATCTCCCTTAGCGGCTTTGCGCGCTGCTGCGCCATTTAAGCATATCATCCCACTGCCGCGAACCCCTGCTATAGCATAAGTTTCGAGACGCTCTCCATTATTATTGTTTACAATGAGCACTTTCTCCCCCTCAATTAAATTGGCCAAATCCATGAGATCTTCATCTATGGTTATGCTGCCAACATAGTCAAGTTCTGTTTGTGTAACCTTGGCTCTGTGTATCTTTGATTTTAGTACTTGTATAAACATACTTGTCGTTAAACGGGGCAAAGGTACATTTTATTGATTTAATACGAAGTATGAAAGGAGCGACTGTAATCTAATGATTCAATCTAAATATAGATGTGAACCAACTAAGCGATAAAGGATTTATCTTTATCCAAAGATTAAACTAAAAAATTGGTTAACCGTACCAACCTTGTGTATCTTGATGGAATATTCCGCTTTTTTTACCTCTAACTGATCTGACATTACAAAGTCGCTGAAACCTAATTTTTCGGCCTCTTTTAAGCGTTGGTCTATTCTGTTTACACCACGTATTTCCCCACTTAGGCCAATCTCACCTGCAAAAACCATTTTGTTTCCTAAGGCGAGGTTTTCAAAAGAGGATATAATAGACGCTGCAATACCCAGGTCTGTAGCGGGATCATTAATCTTTAAACCGCCTGCTATATTCACAAATACATCTTGTTGTGATAGTTTATAACCGCAACGTTTTTCAAGTACGGCAAGCAACATATTTAGTCGTTTTATATCGTAACCATTCGTGTTTCTCTGCGGATTGCCGTAAACCGCTGCACTTACCAGAGCTTGTGTTTCTATAAGCAAACTTCTATTCCCTTCTAACGAAGCAACCACTCCCACGCCACTTAAATTTTCACTTCGTTGGTTGATCAAAATTTCGGAAGGGTTATCTATTTCTCGCATACCTTCAGATGTCATTTCATAAATGCCTAATTCCAATGAACTTCCGAAACGATTTTTGAGTGTACGCAGTATTCTATAACTATTTTGCGTTTCCCCTTCAAATTGCAATACCGTGTCTACCATATGCTCTAGCAATTTAGGTCCTGCTAGTTGTCCGTCTTTGGTAATATGGCCTACTAATATAATGGGTACTTCGTTTTGTTTGGCAAACCGTATTAAATGAGAACTGCTTTCTCTAATTTGTGAAATAGTACCTGGCGTAGAATCTAGATACTTGCTGTACATGGTTTGTATAGAGTCGATGATAACAAAGGAGGGTTTTACCTCTTTCATGCGTTGCACTATATTTTCAACACACGTTTCATTAAGCAATAGACATTCTTCATTGGTTATACCTATCCTGTCGGCACGCATTTTTATCTGATTTAGGCTTTCCTCGCCACTTACATATAGTACCGATTTATTCATACGCAATGCAGTTTGAAGCAAGAGCGTAGACTTGCCTATGCCAGGTTCGCCACCCAGCAGGGTAACAGAGCCAGGCACTATTCCGCCACCTAGCACCCTGTTTAGCTCAATACCCGGGGCCTTGAGTCTTTTTAGTTCGATGGCATCTACATGAATAATAGGGGTAACCACACCGTCTATGTCATTAAGATTCATCATAGTAGCCTTTGGGTGGTCTATTATTTCTTCCGTTATCGTGTTAAACTCTCCACACGAAAAACATTTTCCCGTCATTTTGGGATAATTGTTTCCGCAGTTTGAGCAGATGTATGCTTTTTTAGTTTTGGCCATTATTTCCCTTTGGTAAAGCGAAAATGGTTGTTTTTATAACGTATAAAAAATATTATACTTTAAAAGATGAGTTTCGTGTTAAAATAACAAAGGATTAAAATTAAAAAAAGAGGGTAACATGCTTTAGGTGCCTAAATTTTTATATTTTTGTCCGCAATTCGTAATAAGCCTTAAATTAAAATGAAAAAAATCACATCGTTAGTAATGTTGTTATGTATAATGACATTGAATGTTCAATCAGTATTCGCTCAACCAGACTCTGCAGCAGCATCGTCAGAAACTGACACTGCAGATGCAGTCTCTACAGATTCAAATGAAGTAATCACTGAAGTTGTCGAAGAGACGCCAGAAGCGGTAGTCGAAGAATCAGGAATACAAGTACTCAAAAAGAAATTTATTGAAGGTGGCGCTTTCTTTATGTCACTTCCTTTAATCTGTTTTATTCTAGGATTGGCTATCGCAATTGAGCGTATTATATCTTTATTCTGGATGAGCATTAACACTGACAAATTTGTAGCTCAAATAGAAGAGCAAGTTGCAGCTGGGAATATAGAAGGCGCTAAAGAAATTTGCAGAAACACTAGAGGTCCAGTGGCAAGTATATTTTACCAAGGATTAGATAGAGCAGATCAAGGTTCTATCGATATTGTAGAAAAATCTGTGGTAAGCTACGGTTCTGTACAAATGGGACAATTAGATAAAGGATTAGTATGGTTAGCACTTTTCATCGCTCTTGCGCCAATGCTTGGTTTCTTAGGAACAGTAATAGGTATGATTGATGCATTTGATGCTATTGAGGCAGCAGGTGACATTTCTCCAGCGGTAGTTGCTAAGGGTATTAAAGTAGCACTACTTACCACAGTAGCTGGTCTTATTGTTGCAATCATTCTTCAAATAGCATTTAACTTTATCACTTCTAAAGTAGATGGTATTGTAAATAAAATGGAAGATGCTTCTATCTCATTGATAGATATATTAGTTAAAAACAAAGTAATAAAAGGATAATGGATAAATATGGGAAAATAATTTACTACGCTTCAGTAGTACTACTCGTTCTAATATTCTTTGTCATGATACTAAGTGGCAAAGATTACGAAGGAGCCGAAATGGGTCTTTATATTGCCTTAGGATTAGGCGTAATAGGCCTTGTAGCAATCATTTTCTCTTCGGGTAAGTTTCTCGCTGAAAATCCTGCAAGTGCCAAAAAAATGCTAATTACCATTGGGTCAATTGCATTGGTTTGTGTTATTTGTTATGTGGTTGCGCCGGGAAATCTTTCTCCAAGTTATGAGGAATATGGTGTGACAACAAAAGTGGTGTCTAAAAGAATAGATATGGGACTTTACTTGTCTGCATTTTTAACATTTGCTGCGGTAGGGTCTATTATAGTTTCAGAAGGCATCGGCTTATTTAGAGATTAATATAATATGGGAAAGAGAAGAAGAGATATACCAGAAATTAACGCCGGTTCGATGGCAGATATCGCCTTCTTGCTATTGGTGTTCTTCTTGGTAACTACTACTATGGATATTCCTACTGGATTGCAAGTTGCATTGCCACCAATATCTGAAACTCCACCAGAGAATTCTCAACAGAAAAAACGAGAGGTTTTGGAAGTGTTGGTCAACTCAGCAGATTTACTTTTGGTAGAGGGGGATGTTATGTCTATTGATAAGCTGAAGCAAAAGTGTAAAGATCACCTAACTAATGAGGGGAGAGATCCAAGCCTTGCGAGTAGTTCTACCAAAGCAATCGTTTCACTGAAAAATGATAGAGGGACTTCATATAAAATGTATGTACAAGTTTATAATGAACTTACTGCAGCATACAATGAAGTACGAGATGAGTATTCTATGAGAACATATGGGAAAAATTATTCTGATTTAAGTCCTGAAAGAGAAGAGAATAAGATCAAGGAGGTTAAGTCAAAATATCCTAAAAAATTATCAGAAGCAGAACCAGTAAATATAGGAGTGAAGTAAAATGTCAAAATTTAAAAAAGATGGTGGACGAACCACCCCAGCTATTAATACTTCAGCTTTACCAGATATTGTTTTTATGCTTTTGTTCTTCTTCATGGTAGCTACCAAAATGAGGGATAGAGAAATGAAGATTAGAACAAAGTTGCCACAGGCTACTGAGGTAGAGAAGCTAGAGAAAAAGTCTAGACTACACTATATCTTCGTAGGCCCACCTCTAGATGAGACCCTAGGTACTTCTCCTCGTATTCAGCTCGCAGATGCTTTTGCAACGGTAGATGATATTCAAACCTACATTACCATGGAAAATGCCAAAAAAGATGAAGCAGAGGTGCCTTACATGACCACTTCTCTCAAGGCTGACGAAACGGTTAAAATGGGTATAGTATCAGATATTAAGCAAGAATTAAGAAAGGTAAATGCTTTAAAACTAAGTTATACTGCTGCTAAAGCGGCTAAGGATTAAGTTTTAATAGGTTATAGAATCTAAAAAAGAGAGCAATTGCTCTCTTTTTTTGGTTTACGATACTACCTTGCACCCCATATAAAATATGGCAGATATTGTCGCCTATATAAAAGCACCTATACAAGAGGAGCTAAAAATCTTTGAAGCACGATTCAAAGATAGCGTTAAGAGTAAAGTTCCATTATTAGATACCATTATGAATTACATTGTAAAACGTAAGGGTAAACAAATGAGGCCTTTGCTCGTGCTTCACTGCGCAAAACTTTTTGGAGACATAAATGAGGCTACATATCGTGGTGCGGCTCTAGTAGAACTTCTGCATACAGCTACCCTTGTGCATGACGACGTAGTAGACGAAGCAAACACCCGCCGTGGTTTCTTTTCTATAAATGCCCTATGGAAAAATAAAGTGGCTGTTTTGGTGGGCGATTATCTTCTGTCTAAAGGGTTATTGCTATCTCTTAAAAATAAAGACTTTAAAGCACTTGAGATACTGTCTACCGCTGTAGAACAAATGAGTGAAGGAGAGCTTCTTCAAATAGAGAAGGCGCGTAAATTGGATATTACGGAAGATGTATATTTTGATATTATTACCAAGAAAACAGCTTCATTACTTGCTAGTTGCTGCGGAATAGGGGCGCATAGTGCTAATGCTGATGAAGAATCTGTTGCTAAAATTATTGAAATGGGAGAAGCTATTGGTATTGCCTTTCAAATAAAAGACGACCTCTTTGACTATGGAGATAACAAAGTAGGGAAGCCGACTGGAATTGATATTATAGAAAAGAAAATGACACTTCCACTTATTTATGCGCTTCGTCACGCCGATAAAAGTGAAAAAAGGACCATCATCAAAATCATAAAAAAAGAGAAAAAATCGAAGGATGAGATCAATAAAGTAATAGCTTTTGTAAAGGGCAAAGGTGGAATAGAATATGCCCAAGAAAAAATGCACTATTATAAAGCAAAGGCAGAAAGTGTGCTTGCCAATATAACTACCCTTTCATCTACGGAGTATCTACAAGCGCTTGTAGATTACGTGATAGAACGAAAAAAATAATTTAGTTATAGGGATAGAAAGCAGGGCAGTTGCTGGTTAAAAGCTATAGTTAACATCTGTGCTAAATTCATATGAAGCCTCTATGGACATCTCAGAATTATGGCAAAGGTTTTTTAGGGAAGCTATTAGCGCGGAACAGATAATACCTGCTTGAAGAAAGGGACACAGAGCCACTATTTTTTCATTTAGGACCTATTTTCAAATGTTCTCTTGGGTCCCAAAAATAGGCATTGAAATTCACGATTCGGTCATGTTTTACCTCTATCCCTTCCGATTCAAGTAAACGTTGCATATCATTAGCTGATGCAAAATGAAACTTGCCTGTAAGCATTCCATTTCGATTTACAACTCTATGGGCAGGTACGGTAGGTTTTTGGTGATGTGCGTTATTCATGGCCCAGCCAACCATTCGGGCTGATTTGGCAGATCCTAGATATGCCCCAATTGCCCCGTAACTAGTTACGCGTCCCATTGGTATTAGTCTAGCGACTTCATATACATTTTCAAAAAAGGAAATCTTACTCGGCACCATTTTTGTTTACCAATAAAAGGTATACGCAACGTTAAGTATTTTATAAACGTCTTTGCCTTATTATATTTGTACAAAATAATACCAATCAAAAAAATGATAAAAAAGTTGACTTTACTTATGAGCCTTTTCTTATGCTCTAGTGCTTTTGCGCAATATGATATTGCAGTAACTATTAATGGTCTGACTTGTAATGAAGAGTTACTACTTGCAAATCATTTTGGTGACAAACAGTATTTACGGGACACCGCGGAATGTAAAAACGGGGTCTTTCATTTTATAGGTAAAGAAAAACTTAAAACGGGCGTTTATTTGGTAGTATTGCCCAAGAAAAACTATTTTGAAATACTAGTTTCATCGGACGAGAATCAAATGAAGTACGCGTTTACCACAGATACTACGCTAAGTCCAAAGATTACTACTAGTAAAGGTTCTAATGAAAATGAACTCTTTTTCGAATTCAATAGATTAGCAGTGGAGCAAGGCATTCTAGGCTCACAATTAAAGAAAAGCTACGATGCTGAAACGGATGAGGCGGTTAAGAAAGAACTAAGTCAACAACTAAAAAATATTGGCACGTTGGTTTCAGCTAAACGAAGTGCTATAGCAAAGTCAAACCCGACACTTTTTATCGGTAAATTATACTTAGCAATGGAAGAAGTTAAAGCCCTAGAAATTCAACCAGATATAGACAAAGAAGAGGCAAGAAAAAATCAATATCTGTGGATGAGAGAGCACTACTGGGATAATGTAACAATGGCTGAAGATGGATTGATGTTATCTCCTGTTTTTCACAATAAACTGAAGGATTATTTTGACAATTACATGATTCCAGTGCCCGATTCTGCCATTGCCATGGCAGATGTTTTAATTAATAAAATTGAAAAGGGCGGCAGTAAAGAGCAATATAAATACACTATACATTACTTGTTACGCTACTTTGAAGAGTCTAAATTTATGTGTATGGATAAGGCTCTTTGGCACATGGCTAAAAATTATTACTGTGCAGGAAAGGCATTTTGGGCTGATTCTGCTTATGTCGCAAAAATGTGTGAAGAGAGCAACAAAATGGAACCTACACTTTGTGATGTATTAGCTCCCGAAATGAGCATGCCCGACACGACGTTTACCAAAAGAATAAGCATGCAAGCTATTGATAAGCCTGTTACCGTATTGGTGTTTTGGGATATAAATTGTGGTCATTGTAAAAAAGAAATGCCTATCATAAATGCAATGTACGATAGTATGACTAATGAGCACTTTGAAATTTACGCAGTGTATACTCAAGGTGACTGGGAGGGTTGGAAAAAAAGGTTGGCAAAGGAAAAATATGATTTTGTTAACGTGGCTAATGCGTTTGGCGACGATAAATTCAGAGAATACTACAACATACGAACCACGCCACAAATCTTTGTTTTAGATAAAGACAAAAAGATTCGCTTTAAAAAAATAGGTGCGCATGATATAGCGAATACCATTCAGTTTTTACTCGAAGAGCAAGGTGTCGTAGAGCCTGAAAAGAAAGAATAAGCAGATTTATTTTAAGCGTGTTACGCTTCTAATTTCTTTTTTAAATCCTTATAAATTTGCTCCAGCAGTATTGAAATGCCAAGACTGTAATAGGGAGAAGAGTATTGATATGCCGCTTTTTTTCCTAGCTGTAATCGATAACCAACACCGCCCCTAATGCCCACCCATGGAAGCAGTTCTATGTAGGCGGAGGTTCCTATTTCTAAGGGCACCATTTTAGACTTTTCTTTTAAAACCAATGTCGTTTTATCTGCTGATTTGTATTCATGAGATACACTTCCAATACCTATTTGTAGTGGAGCACTAAGACTTAATCTTTGGTGATGGTAATAGGTGTATTCTATGCCTATGCTCGCATTTCTGGTGCTCACATACCGGTATATAGAATCTTTACCAAAGGAACTACTTTGCTTAAGCAACGTTTCTTGTATGCCACTAAATCCGTATCCTCCAGCGTATAGAGATACTTTTGAATTAAAGGTAGCGCCAGCGATTATACCGTAAAGAGTGGTTGGGGTAGCATGAACAAGGGTATTTCTATGATGAAAGCTTATAAAATATTTTGGTTTTTCGGTCAAGGCTACTTTTACAGAG
>DGBH01000187.1 GCA_002384205.1 Bacteroidetes bacterium UBA4009 | reverse complement strand
CAATCCAATTACATTTTATAAAGCCATTTTTTGCCACAGTAATAGCACCTTTTATATTTTTAACCCAAGTTAAAAAACTTGTATCGACAACAAGATTATCAACATCAACTCCTCTATTTTTTGCACTCTTTAGAATACTATGTAATTCAGCAACAACATCTTCTTTTATACCAGATTGAATTCTAAGATTGTGGCTTAAGTCGTCGATAAGAATAGCAAGACGCTTAACAATGGGATCGTTTAAAGCCCTAACAAAGAAATCTTTTCCAGCCTCAGTAATCTTATTCCCTGAAACATCTATAACGCTAGTAGCAGTCAACTGTTCACCAACAAGAGCATCACTAATAATTTTAGCACCAACATCATCAATATTATTATTAGCTAGATTAAGAAAAACTATATTATGTACCGCCTTTGAGGGTAACGGCACATTAGTTATTGCATACATTAGATTTTGCATACTAGCGCAGGATAAGTAATTATGACTTAAATCTAAAGTCTTTAACTTGAATTGTTGCCAGTGCAAGGGTTCTATTAAAGGATTAAGTTCTAGATCAGATAAGCGGTTATGACATAATAATAACTCGTCTACATTAGCCAATACATTACCAGCCCACCCTACTTTATTAGAAGCTATATTAGGGGCTAAACTTCTATCAGCAATAGTTTTACCTAGCGCAGCTATAGCCTTAGCTGGTTCAGGTGGTAATGATATTACAAACCTTCCGCCAATTTTTTCTGGATTATCAAACGCATAAGAACAAAATTGTTCATAATCAGGGAACAAGTGAGCATGAGGGTATGATTTGAGATTTTGTATGGTTTTTAATGATTGTACATTGCTATGAGTAATATCAAGTAAACGCCCTCTAATTATACCAGTAACATTATTAAGATGTTGTTGTACTATGTCATGAGCTAATTCTACGGTTTCATTATACATCATGATACTTTGCACTGGACTTTGTATTTCTATACAAGTACCACGATCAAAACCAGTTAAACCTACCATCTGGTTAATGCAAGCGTTTTGATGATCTAAGCTTCTACCATGTTGCTTGTAGTAATTAAATGCGTAATTATAGGCAGTTTCAATCTTAGTATCTTCGATAGTTTTCATATAATTATTTGGTACATTCAAGGATCTAGCGCAACATACTGTAAATTTTGTTTATAGAAAACTTCGGCGGGGCTTTTGAAGCCAAGACATTTTCTAGGCTGATTATTCATTTTTTCTTCAATATTGTCTAGTAAATATTGAGATAAATTCCTATGATCAAATTTCTTTGGTAGATATTTTCGTAGTCTGCCGTTAAAGTTCTCATCGCCTCCCTTTTGCCAAGGAGAATGAGGATTACAGAAATATGTATCAATTCCAAGAGTTCTAAATGAGGCAAACTCAGTTCCTCTATCAAATGTTATAGTTTTGAATCGATTATTTGGTAAACAAGATATGGTTTTTGCTATACCACCTATCACCTCATCAGTATATTTACTCTTATTGTGTATTAGCCGAGCAAACCTTGATTTGCGCTCAACTAAAGTAGTAACATTTGACCCCTTTAAGGATCCAAATACAACTAGATCTCCTTCCCAATGACCCATTTTATTTCTTTTATCAATGAATTTTGGTCTATTGAGAATGCTAGCTGATTCAGGAATATGACTCTTTCTTGGTTTTCTACTAAACCATCTCGTTCGTTTTGGTTTGTGTCTGGTTAGCAGAAGATAAAGTTTCTGTGCTTGACCTTCTGGGCTATAAATAAACTTATAGATTGTTTCATGAGACACTACTCCTGCGCCATTATTTTCATGTTTTAAACGACCAGATATTTGTTCCGGTGACCACCCCTGCTGCAACAAAGAGACTACGTGTTTACAAAGATTTGAACTACGGAATAAAGCTGTATTTCTTTGCTTAAGTTTTATTGAATCTAGGTGAGCTCTATCTGGCAAATAACCCAAAGGGTCACAGGTGCAGCGAGCAATCTCTCTGCTTACAGAAGATTTATTACGACCAAGTTTTTTAGCTATATCTGTTTGATTATAGTTTTCGCCGGTTAGTTTAAATATCTTTTCTCTTTCTTCGAGGCAAATTCTTGTATATTTTGTCATTAGCAACACTGGTATTTTGTATATTGTTAAAAGTAAATATACAGTGTTGCGATAGATTATTGAACTTGCCTTTCCTAAGAGGGTGTCCGAGAAGTTATTATCCAGGCTCCAATCTGTGTATCATTAGATTAATCATTGATATTTTTACCCAAGCTTCGCTGCTAAATGTTGTTCGCTCATAATCTTTGCTCAATCGTCTATATCTGCTCAGCCAACCAAAGGTACGTTCTACTATCCAACGCCATTGAACGACTTTAAACATTCCTTTTGGACGCTTGATAATTTCAAGAGTCCGTTGAAAAAACAACATAACCCAAGTAATAAGCTTGCCAGTATATCCACCATCAGCCCAAAACAACTGTATTGTAGGACAAATAGCAAGAGCTCTTGCTATCACCAGTTTTGCTCCTTCTCTATCAGAAATAGCTGCGCTATGCACAGATACACATATTAATAATCCAAGCACATCCACTGAAATATGACGTTTACGACCCTTGATTTTTTTTTCCTCCATCATACCCTGATGCAATAGAGCTTTCTTGTGTAGATTTTACCGTCTGGCTATCAATGATGCTAGCTGTGGGAGTAGACTGACGTACAGATTGCAAGCGCACACTCTCCCTCAAGGTATTATTCATTAAATCCCATGTGCCATCTTTTTGCCACTGACTAAAATACTCGAAAACCGTTGAACGAGGAGGATATTTCTCGGGTAAATAACGCCATTGAGCACCAGTTCTACTAATATATAATATTGCATTTAATATATTGCGCATATCTGCTCCCCTTGGTCTACCTCCTTTTTTCGCCTTGGGAATCAGTGGGGCAATTAAATCCCATTGAGTATCTGTTAAATCCGAAGGGTAAATCTTCTCTTCTATAGCAACCTCCTTTTTTAGGACATACTATAGCATATTTTTAGCTTCTCGGACACCCTCTAAGGCGGGTCTTGTGTAAATTGTAACTACCTTT
>DGBH01000015.1:5562-8038 GCA_002384205.1 Bacteroidetes bacterium UBA4009 | reverse complement strand
TTCAAGAATCTGAATTATTTGCTATTGCCTATAACTCCCCTTATGCTTTTACAGCTATTTCACAGCAAGTGGTAGGCTTACAGCGTACGAGTGATATTCACTTGGGGTATACCTATACAGCTCAGAAGTCACACAAGAATGCGGTTTATTTCTATTGCCAGGCGAATGAAATTACCGTATTTGCATGGAAAGAGGGTCAGTTTATGTTAGCCAATAGATACCCTAGTGAAAATGCTGATGAGACTTTTTATTATGTTATGTTGGTGATAGAGCAACTAGAACTAAACCCAAACGAACTTTATTTTGAGTGCATTAGTACCAAAGGAATGCACGAAACATATATTACTTTTTTTAAAAATTATGTAAGTCCACTTCATTTGGCAAACGTATCTTTCCCTTCTGGCCAAACGACCCTTGATGAGAATAAGGAAGAAGAGTTATTGGCTTATTTCTTTGCTCAATGCGCATTGTAAGCGGTTTACACAAAGGCTTCAGGTTTCCTGAAAAAAATATGCCGCATGCTCGGCCTACAACAGATAGAGCTAAAGAGGCCCTTTTTAATATTTTGGATCAAACGTATTACTTTGAAGATATAAAAGTACTTGATTTGTACAGTGGCTTGGGCAGTGTAGCCTTAGAGTTTTGCTCTCGGGGTACAACAGATATTACCGCAGTAGATTTTAATCGTAAGTCCATAGCCTATATAAACGAATTGGTCGCTAAATTAGAGATGTCGTTACAGCTTGAGCAAGAAAAGGTTCTTTCCTACTTAGCGAAGGATGAAAATCAGTACGACATCATATTTGCCGATCCACCATATAATGACAATGCAGAAATTCACGCCTTGGTAGAGACTATTTCAACGGGTAATTATTTGCGAAAAGGAGGATTATTTATCTTAGAACACCAAGCTATGACCATGGTAGATCCTTCTTTTATCACAGATAAGAGAGAATATGGTCAAAGTACATTTAGTTTTTTTAACTTTGACGAAGAAGAATGAGTAAAAAAGCAATTTTTCCAGGAACTTTTGATCCGTTTACAAACGGACATTTAGATATAGTAAACAGGGGACTAAAACTTTTTGATGAAGTGGTGGTTGCCATTGGAGTGAATAGTGGCAAAAATCATCTGTTTACCTTGGAGGAACGCACAGCGTGGCTAGAAGACATTTTCAGTAATGAGCCTCGTGTTAGTGTAATTCATTACGAAGGACTTACGGCTACGTTTGCAGAGACTATAGGCGCTCAATTCATATTGCGCGGACTTCGCACTACGCAAGATTTTTCATATGAACAACAAATTGCGTATGTAAATGAGGACATCACTATCGCTGTGCAGAGTGTATTTGTGATGAGTGATCAACATAATGCTTCTGTCAGCTCGACTATTGTTAGGGATTTAATACGGCATAATGGCCCTTACAAAAAATACCTTCCTGAATCTATCTACTTAGCCATAAAGGCTACGCATTAGCCCATTCGGAATATTTTTTTTTATACAGTTTGAGTAACTTGCGTATGGCAGGATACGTGTCTAGTGTTGCTAAATCTAGGCTAAGAGGATCCAACCAATGTACTTCTTCTATATCTTCATCTAATTGCGGTATGAGCTCAGCATCGCTTTTGCATTTTACCGTGTACCAATGGGTGTGTTTGATTACCCATTTTTCATTTCTGAAGTAGGTATGGTAGGTTTCTGCAAACGAAGAAATGATGGATAAATCTTGAGCACCAGTCTCTTCTTCTATTTCGCGCAAGGCACATTCTTCAATTGTTTCGCCTTTATCTAATTTACCTTTAGGCAAATCCCATTTTCCAAGACGCTTCATAAGCAATATTTGTCCCTTGGTATTTTCTACAATTCCGCCACCCGCTATTTTGTATTTAAACTCTAAAATAACCCGTTTTAAGATTTTATCAGGATTGCCGAGTAGTAGTATTTTAAGGGGTTTAGTAGCTTTTTTGGCTACTTTAAGGGCTTCTTTTATTTGCTCTTCTTTGGGTTTTTTGAAGACAAAGTCAGGCTTGTAGCGTTCTATATCATTCTCATCGCTTGAGAGATAAATACGGTGTTTGCCGTGAAAAATTCGATACATTTGCCTGCGTTATATGATCAATACAGAAGCAAAAATCGCCAAAATACTTTTAGAAACAAGTGCAATAAAATTATCTCCTGAAAAACCTTTCAAATGGAGCAGTGGTTGGAATAGCCCAATCTATTGTGATAACCGAACGGTTCTATCGTATTCGCATCATCGTAAGGCGATTAAAGAAATGCTTTCTGCTAAGATTGCGGCAGAGTTTGAAGGTGTAGACACCATTATAGGTGTGGCCACTGCGGGTATTGCTATGGGTGCACTTGTGGCAGATGAACTTTCTCTTAGTTATGCATATTGCAGACCAGAGCCTAAATCACACGGCCTAAAACGTCAGTTAGAAGGCAAAGTAGATAAAGATGCTAAAATAGTAGTACT
>DGBH01000015.1:4895-5380 GCA_002384205.1 Bacteroidetes bacterium UBA4009 | reverse complement strand
AGAGCTGAAGGGTATAATGTGATGGGAATGGCGGCTATATTTACCTATGGTTTTCAAATTGCAGATGATAATTTTAACCATGCGGATTGTAAGTATATCACGTTGGGAAACTATGCCAGTATGATAGAAGAGGCAGTGACAAGCGGCTATGTGCAAGAATCTGATTTAGCTAGTCTTGCCCAATGGCGAGAAAACCCTGCAGAATGGGGTGTGTAACTAAAAACGGATACTTAAAACTAATCCCCTGCTGTTCTTATCTAGTTGAGGTGAGATCATTGCATTATTGTAGTGTCGTTTAAAAAGTTTTTGGCTTAACCAAGGTTGTACAATATAGGCTAATTGGGTGCTTAATATGCCCACTCCGGCACCTGTCAACACATCACTAAACCAATGCCTGTTGTTATACACCCGAAGTCCGGCAACGGCTGTGGCAACAGTATATCCGGCAATGCCATACCATACACTAACATCTTTGTACTCCATTC
>DGBH01000015.1:1208-4742 GCA_002384205.1 Bacteroidetes bacterium UBA4009 | reverse complement strand
GTCTGGGCGCAATATCCCTGTGGCTTCTTTGGTCACGATGACAATGGGGTAGGCCATAAGGTAAGACGTGCCAATAATGACAGTTCTATCCGTAAAGCTGTGCTTTCCCTTATTCCCTAAAGCATTTAAAACATACACAGCAGCAGATGGCGATAATGCGATATAATCGTCTAGTTTAGTGTGTTTGCCTGGGGTATACAGTTGCCCTTGTATGGAGCTATTTAAGTCTTGCCCCCAATTACTATAGGTAGCTGCCGTGCCAGTTAATATAAGTCCACTTGGGATAATTAATTTTTTGGCATCAAAACTACTGTCTTGTTGAGCATGTACAGTATGGCTAAAAATGGAGGCAATGGATAATAGAATGAATGGGATGTTTTTCATTCGTTTAATGATCTGCGGGTGCGTCTTCTGTTCCTTCTTCAGTTGTTTCCTCTGCAGAGTTTTCTTTTATTTCTTCTAACGGTTTTTCTTCAGGATTTACCATTAACCCAACCATCATAATAAGAGCAGTCATGATAATAACTTGTACTATGAGTGACTTGTTAGATAAGTCAAGCTGCTGTGTGACTGGTAAGGTTAAGAAGAGCAATATCGTAATCAATCCGCGTGGGGCGATGTAGTATAAAGGTTCGATAGTGAGTTTAAATAACTTTAGGCATATTAACCTCAGAAAGAAAATACCAAAGGTTATGCCAGAAGCCCAAACGATGGTATCTAAGTTGAATATCTCTGATGTTTGGATCAGATAACCAAAAAGCAAAAAGAATAGAGCCCTTACCAAAAAAGTAATCTCACTGGTAAGTTCTTTGAACTTGTGCACTTCTTTGTCGAGTATATCAGGCTTTAGTAAATGAATATACTTGTTCTTTTTGAGTAGTTTTAGATTGCCTAAAAATAGACCAAACAACATTATAAAAATAAGTGCTGGCAAATGGTATATTTTGGAAAGCGAATAAATCGAAATGATAATCAGGATAATCGGCAGAAACTTAACATGATGTTTTATTTTACTTAACAAAAAGGCTAAGCCTAATGTGGCAATAAACGTGATGATGAGAATGAAAAAAAGTTCAACAAAAAAATCAGAGAAGGACTTACTCCCTACATTATCATTTAGGGTAATAAAATTAAAGAAAACAACCCCGAAAATATCGCTCAGACTACTTTCGTACGTGATGAATTCTTTGTTGAATTTGCCTAAGTTTTGTGCACTAGGTATAGCAATAGCACTGCTTATAATGGCAAAGGGTATGGCATTGGCTAATCCTATTTTTAGCGAAACATCTCCAAAATAGTGAAATGCATAACCCAGTAAAAAACTTAAAGCCAACATAGGAATAATGGCGAGCAGGGCTGATTTGCCGATAAGCGGAAGTTTTGACCTGTTTAGTTCTAGTTCTAACGTACCTTCAAGTACGATAAGAATAAGGCCAATAGTGCCCAGTTGGGGTAAAATGGCTTCTAAATCAGGTATAGGTAAACCTAAAAAAATGCTCAACTGATGCACGCCCATTCCTAGCGCGATAAGTAAAATCACCGATGGTATTCTCGTCTTAGCAGAGGTTACATCAAAGATGTACGCCAATAAGAGTAAAAAGCAAATAGTTAGTATCAAGGGGTCTATGTTTATTTTTTAAGTTTAGCTAATTATGCCAAGTACATTTGGGCTAATACCTCCTCAAAATTAGTGTTTTTTCATATTGCTTGCGCTCCAACACTTTATTTTAGTGGAAGAATTTATTTGGATTTAAATCCGGCGTTTAGTTTAGTAGGTGAAAATGTAATAAGTAAGCAACCGGTCATTAGAAAAAGGATAGAGATTTACTCATCTTCTAGTTTATCCAGTATTTTCTTCGCTACGATTTTTACTTTTTTATCGATGGCAAGTTTTTTGGAAACGGCGTCATAAGGACCTACAATAACTTCTTCACCATCTTTTAATCCACTTAGAATTTCGATGTATCGGCTATCTTGTATCCCTGTAAATACGATAATTTTAGCGGCCTTCCCATTTTCTACTTTAAACACGACTTCGTCAAGTTCATCTTCTTCGGAAGTGCTTTTTGTGCTATCTTTTACCCTGGTGCCAATGGCTTCTATGGGTAAGCACAAAATGTCTTTCTTAACTTGGGTTTGTATTTCTACATTGGCGCTCATGCCTGGCAAAAAAGGAGATTTGCTTATTGCCAGCAAATCGGTATAGCTGCTTTTAACCAAGCGTATCTTTACTTCAAAATTGGTTACCTGATCCGTATTTAGTTGCATACCACCAGCGTTGTTTGCACTTCGTGAAATTTCGGTTACAATACCCTTGAACTTTCGGTCGCTATACGCATCTACCTCTACTACGGCGGTATCTCCTTTTTTTACGAGTAGAATATCGTTTTCATTTACATCTACAATTACTTCCATATTGTCAAAGTTAGAAATGACCATGATCTCTGTACCCGCCATTTGAGCAGTACCCACAACACGCTCACCTTTTTCATTGTTAAGCGCACTTACTATGCCGTCACTTGGTGCGTATATGCTGGTACGTCCTAATGCTTTATTGGCCTCACTTAGTGATGCATTGGCATTGTCTATACCAAAACGAGCGGCAGCTATGCGTTGTTCCGCAGCTACTACCTCACTTTTGGCAATGGCGTATGCGCTCTGAGCAGCATCATACTCCGCTTGACTTAGTACTTTATCGGCAAATAGTTTTTCACTTCTACGAAAAGCAGATTGTTGCTCGGTAAATCTTGCTTTGGCTTGTGTAAGTTGTGCTTCGCTTGTTTTTAAGCTACTTTTAGAAGTACTCACTCCGGCTCTTGCTCTATCTCTAGAGGTTATGTACAAATCAGGATTTATTTTTAACAGCAGCTGACCTTCTTTTACGGTATCACCTTCTTGCACATATAATTCGGTTATTTCACCGCTCACATCGGCACTTATTTTTACTTCGGCTTCTGGTCGTATTTTTCCGTTGGCACTTACGGTGCTTATAATCGTGCGTTTTTCTACCTTGCCCACGTTTACTTCCAGCTCACCTCTACTTCGGTTTTTGCCTATTAAGATAAGAGTAGTGACCAGTGTGAGCCCTCCTAGTATGTAAAATATAGTTCGTTTCTTCATTATAGTTGTAGTTGTTTTCCTTTATAAAAATCAATAATTAGCGCTCTAAAAACGTATTCGTATTTTGCGTTGAGTACCTGAATCTGAGCGGCACCCCATTGGTTTTTGGCAGTGACTAATTCATAGCTACCCATTACACCTGCTTCAAAGCGTTTTTGGCTAAAATCAAAGTTCAGTTGCTGTGCTTCTTGGTTGCTTAGCGCTGCCTCATATCTGCTTTTGGCTGCTTTCAAGTTAGTGAACGCGGTAGTGACATCGTTTCGCAATTGGTTTTTGGTATTTTCTAAGCCAAGCTCCGTGATTTGTGTGTTTAGTTTGGCGTTTTCGAGTGCAGCTCTGCTTCTGTATCCGTTAAAAATAGGCATTTGCAAGGATAGCCCTACCTGCTGCCCAAGATTATCTGAAAGTTGATTT
>DGBH01000015.1:0-1061 GCA_002384205.1 Bacteroidetes bacterium UBA4009 | reverse complement strand
TATAATTTACCGCTTTGTGAGTAAACTGTATTTATATTTCCATAGGCACTTATGGTAGGTTGTAGGCCTGCACTTGCAATCTTCTCTCCCAATTGACTTTGTGCTATTTGTAATTCTGCTTGTTGTATTTCGGGAAGATTCAGTAGTGCTTTTTGGTAGATGTCTGCAACGTCATCGGTTAGCAATTCAGGTATGTTTAAACTGTTCAATGACTCAATTTCTAGGGTTGCGTCCAGTGGCAGTTGCATTAAATTAATAAGTGTATTGTAGCCTAGTTCTATGGCGTTTTGGGCATTAATAATGGTTACCTGATCATTGGCTACTTGTGCTTTTAGCGTGAGAGTAGCGCTTTGGTTGGTGCTGCCGCTCGCTTCCAATTTTTGAGCACGTTGTAACTGGCTATTGGTAAGTAGCTGCTGTCCTTCTGCCACCTTTAGGTTTTCTTCTGCTTGTATAATTTGTAAGTACGTAGTGGCAACAGATAAGGCGATTTGATTCCGAATAACTTGATTGTTTTGTGCATTAGCCTCGGTAGCAACTTGGTTTTGTTTTATGCGATTATTTACCTGACTACCTCCGTATAGCAAGACGCCGCTACTCAGCGAGAAGCTATTGCTCTGTATAGTAGTATTGTTAAATGTATTTGTAAAGGGGTCGATAGTTCTACCGATATTGTAGTTGTGATTTCCGCTACCGTTAAGTGTTGGTATGCGGCTAAGTTTGGTTTGCTGTAAATTATTAGCTAGGATAACACCCTGCAGACTGTTTTGCTGTATGGCAGTATTGTGCTCCAAGGCATAATCTATGCAGCGTTGAAGATTCCATTTTTCGGTAGATTGAGCCTTTAGCCCAAGTGTAGCAAATAATAGAAAGATAAGAATGGCTTTGTACATAGCGATGGTGGTTGTAAAGTCCTCAAATGTAATGGGCCACGTGCATATCAATTGGGGCACTCGATTAATGGGGAGATATCCTCGTTTTAAGAGAATGAAGTTGTGGGTGCAGGTTATGGTTCGTGCCTTCATAAAGTAAAACCCGGTAATATCAAAAAAATAAAAGTA
>DGBH01000021.1 GCA_002384205.1 Bacteroidetes bacterium UBA4009 | reverse complement strand
AAAAGAGAGATTGAATTTTTAATTGCAGGCCTTAGATAAATTCTAGCCAGATAGTTTTATTACTTTTTCTTATTTTTAGTGGGTTTGCCAGACTTAGGATCAATGCCTCGTTTCTTGGCCATATCTTCTAATCTTTTCTGTAAACCTGATTTTTTACTTACTATCTTTTTCTTTTTATTTTCTTGTATTTGTTGATGTAATTTATCTTCATCAATTACAAACTTGCGAATAATAAAATTAAGTAAAATGGTAATACAAGTAGACAAGAAGTAGTAAAAACTTAGTGCCGCTGCATAGTTATTGAAGAACCCAAGGAACATGATTGGCATTATGTACATCATGGTTTTCATAGGGCCTACCATTTGCGCTGAGCTTTGACTGTTAATGTAGGTATATACAATCGTTACAGCCGTCATTAGCAACGTAAATAAACTTATATGATCTCCATAAAATGGTATTTCAAATCCATTAGGAAAATCAAAAACACTGTCATAACTACTTAGATCTTCAGCCCATAAAAAGCTTTTTTGACGTAACTCTATGCTAGAAGGAAAAAATCTAAACATAGCAAACAGTATGGGCATTTGAACCAGTTGTGGCAAACAACCTCCCAAAGGACTAACTCCTGCTTGCTTGTACAGTTTCATTTGCTCTTGTTGAGCTTTGGCCATGTCATCACCCGTTCTAGTCTTAATTTCGTCTAGTTCGGGTTTTAACAGCTTCATTTTAGCCGTAGACTTGTACACCTTAAACATAGGGAAGAACAACGCCAATTTAATAATAAGAGTAAGAAGGATAATAATAAGTCCGTAGTTCGTAAAATATTGGTTAAGCCAATTAAAAATGGGAATAACCAACCCTTTGTTTACCCAGCCAAAAATACCCCAACCAAGAGGTATCATTTTCTGAAGACCAACTCCTTCTTCTTTAAGAGTAGGATAATGATTAGGACCGAAGTATAAGTCCATATCTTCCAGTACACTATTTTGTTCAAGTGGAATAAAAAATTGCGCTTTTACATCTTTTACATAATCGGCTGTTTCATTCTCCGGGGTTCTAACCTCTATTTGTGTTCCTTGCTCCGAAAACTGCGTATTACTTATAAGTGTTTGATTAAAGAACTTTTGCTTAAAAGCAACCCATTGTACGTTGGCTTGAAGTTTCTCTTCGTCATCGCTGGTTTCACTTAGGTAATCTACATCTTCGTCTTGAGCATAGCTATAGTACACCGTACTTACCGCACGTTCATCTTTTACCGTTTTTTCTTGCCCTTGTAATTCACTAGTCCAATCAAGTATAGCATACCTATTGTTAGGAGAGATAATATCTTTTATCCCCTCAAAATTGACTTTATAATCGATCTTGTATGAATTAGGTGAGAGTGTATACGTTTGGATTATTTTGGCATCATTCATAAGATGAGCCGTCATAATGACCTGGCTATCTCCTATTATTTGCGCGGCAAAGCTAGTGTTAAGTGTATTAATACTTACACCGTTGGCTAACGGTATAGTATAACCTAACTTAGTCTGTCCTTTATCAAACAATACCAATGCAGATGAATCATATCTCTTGTATTTCGTTAACGTTACTTTCTTAGGTATACCTCCAATATTACTAAAATCAATCTCCAAAAGGTCATTACGCAAGGTGGTGATCGTTTCCGTTAGATTAGAATCTAACAGAATAGTCTGGCTATCGTTATACGAAACTTGAGCAGTATCTGCTGAGGCTGGAGTAGTTTCAACGGAATCTTCCGTAGTTACTTTTTGATTGGTTAGTTCTTCTTGATTTTGTTTACTAAAAAAGTAAAACCCTATGAACAAAAAAAAGATTAAAACGTAACCAATGACAGAATTTTTTTCCATGAAAATTTATTAGGTGCAAATGTAAAAGTATTCACTAAAAACGGAAGGATTACAGTGAGAAGTAAGACATAAAAGAGGATAATTGAGATAAACTCTGTAATACTTTCTCGTCTGACCTCTGTTTAGGCATACTATCGGATGAAAAGTCAATAGCTTCCATCAACAATTGAGAGCTTATTTTATTGTTAAAATGTTCACTTAGAAATACTTTTCGATTATTAAAGTATAAAGAAGAATAGTCTAGCAGCAAATATTCTTTAACTTTTAGCAATACATCATTCAAATTTTTACCTATCGCACAAAGAGACTCAAGACCCGAACCATCGACCATAAGTGGATTAACCACCGCAAATTTACCACTATACAAGGCATTTAGCAGTTTGAGCTTGATTCCTGTATTTTGATTGGTGTATAAAACATTAATGTGTGCTTCGCGGATTAATTCGTGAATTTGTTCCGTTGTCAAATTAGATTTAAGTTCTACATTATCGAAGTGCGCACATAACTGGATTAGTTCCTTTGGAGGATTATTACCTGCTATAATTGTCGGCAAATTGGGCAATTTAGAGAATACTTGATTAACTAACTCTATAGCTGCCATGTAGTTTTCTGGAACAGAAAGATTACCATGATACAGTAAGTATTTACCGTGCGCTCCTGGATAATCCATAGCGTTATTGCTATGAAAAGCGGGCACATACATTACGTTGGCATATTTTTTAGCAAAATACGCGTAATCATTAGGGCTTATGGCTGCAACTAATTGAGCATGCTTAAGTACGCTTTCGTATTTTCTAAGCTTTTCAGCCTCTATTCTAAAAAAGTATTTTTTAAAGTAGCTAAATTCCGACTTTTCTAAATGCTTATAGTAATGATGCTCAATATTGTGTGTACGCACTATTTTGAAACGCTTAGCAAGTAAAGGATTCGCAATATGATAGGTACAATGTAACCCTTCAAAAAGAATAGGTGCAGAATCTTTCAATAAATTATCTAAAAGTTCATTCCCATTTCTTGAATTTACAATATAGGGAGTAGTGCCCACAAATGGATTTTTGAACGTCCTTCGTTTATAGTAATAAAGTGCTTTTGTAATCTTACGTAATTTGGTCTTATTTTCTTGCCTTCCGTACTGATACATATGTAAAACAACCTCAATTCCTTGTTGGTGAAGCGCCTCCACTTTATGGTAGATATCAATTACCCCGCCATAATCTGCAGGATAAGGCACGTCAAATGCTACAATATGTAATTTTCTAGGTAAGGTTTGCATAAAATTTCAACAAGGATTTTTCTTCGTTATCCCAAGTTCTAATTTGACGTGCAATTAAGCAGTTTTTTCTTAGTATACCATAAAATTCTGAATCAGATAAAAGTAAATTTACTGCTTTTTTAATTTCATTTGGCTCTGCTGCGGCTAAACACCCACATTGATATTCGCTTTCCATCCATTTATATTCAGGAAAAGGCATAGTTATCGCCGGTATTCCACATTGTATGTAATCAAAAAATTTATTATTGAGCGACAGGTAGTAGCTTAATCCTAAATTGTCAGCTACATTTATTCCGGCAAAAGCACCTAGTGTGTAATCTCTCAATTTTATAGGGTTTAGTTCGCCTAAGAATATAACCTTATCCTCTAGTTTTAGTTCTGCTACGTGCCTTACTAGCTCTTCTTTAATGTCTCCATTTCCTGCAATATATAGGAGTATAGGCAGATCTTGCATAGCTTCAATAGTTGCTTCGAGTCCTCTACCCTTATTAAGGGCTCCTTGATATAAGAGATATTTTTTATCCTTCTTCTTACTAGCAAGGTCAAAACTCACTGGGCAATTTCTGATCACTTCAAATGCTACGCGGTATTTTTCATAATAGGCTTCTGCTATTCCTTGGCTTACGGTTAAAGCATTGCTTATTTTAGGTATAAGATACGCTTCTAGTCTAAGCCAAACAGCTCGTTTTACCGGTCTTTCAATAAGCTCAGGTACTTCGGTAAAATATTCATGTGAGTCATAAACAAGTTTTTTACCTTTTAACTTACACGCAAAATATGCTGCAGGTAAGGTATCTAAGTCAACTGCATGAATAACATCAAACGATGAAAAAATAAGCTTCCAAAAAATCCGAAGATTAAACATAAGGTAAAATAGTGGCCCTTTATTGACCATGAACCTAAATCGTTTTTGTTGGTATGGCTGCGGTACAACCACTGCAGCACTCTTAGCCCTACCCCAAAGTGCTACTTCAAAATTTTGAGACAACGAAGTACATATACGGATCATGCGCTGATCGTATATAACATCATTTATGACAATTGCTATTAAGCTTGGTTTTTTGTCCAAGTATACTTTTGATTAATTTTGGTAAGGTATTCGTTGTCTAATAACCATCTAATAACTGTGATTATTTGACTCTCTTCGAACGCTCCAAAAGAAGATAGTATTGTCTCTAAATCCAAATTTTTATTCACAGTAATTTCTTTTAACTTTTCGATAAGCTCTGACGTTTGAATCGTTGTTAATTGTGACTTTTTGGAGAGTCTGCAAACATCACATTTTTCACATGATACCTCACGTTTTTCTCCAAAGTAAGCAAGTAAATAGTTCTCCCTACAAACGACATTAATTGACTCATAGTTTGCTATATATTGTTTCCTATGGTCCTCTCTTTCTCTAAGTAGGAGATAGCTTTTCTTGTCAATTTCTATCTTGGTAGGTCTAGCCCCAAGGTAGGTTAGCGTGTTTCCCTCTTGAGCATCTACAAAATCAATGATCCCGTCTGTGTGTAATTTTTGCAACTCTTTTCTGATCAAACTCGCACTGCATTTTTGACGAGTAGCAAGCTCCTTGATTTTTATACCCACATAATGATCAAATAACCCTCCGTATGATCTCAAAAGGAGCTTGATAAATAAATCTTGAAGCTCATATTTTACTTGATAAGCATAAAGTTCTTCATTACTTACTACAAATCTCAATTTAGGCAATTGGAAGGTTTGCTCGTTGAGTTTTACAAATCCCATACTATGAAGCACATTAATACTATTAACGACATTCCAAGTTGCAATTTTAAACTTCTCTGAAAATTGAATAAGGTCAATTGGATAAGTAACTCCTTTGCCCGAAGTAAAAGCTATCTGATGATGATTGTACAAGCAATTAAGTGCATGCTCCAATTGCAATGTGGTAGGGTAACTCGTCCATAACTCTGAGGCTATTTCTTTTTCTGCAAGTAGCACACAATATGCTTCTAGACCATCTCTACCTGCTCTTCCTGCCTCTTGATAATATGCTTCAGGACTATCTGGTTTCTCATAATGTATAACTATTCGTACATCTGGCTTATCTATACCCATACCAAAAGCATTGGTGCAAACTACCACTCGGGTTTGGTTATCTATCCAAGATTGCTGTACTTTAGTCCTTTGGTCATTATCCAGCCCCCCGTGATAATGCAATGCGACAATACCACTTTGCCGTATAAATGCAGCTACTTCCTCGCACTTTCTACGTGTATTGGCATAGACCAGTGCGGTGCCCTTTACTTTAGATAATATTTTATTGATTCGCGCTAGTTTATTGCTATCGCGAAGTACTAAATAGCTCAAGTTATCTCGTTTAAAAGATTTTCGGTAGCTTTTATGGGTAGTCTTAAATCCAAGAAAACGAATGATATCTGCTTGCACCGTATCTGTTGCCGTAGCTGTTACCGCAATAAAATTAGTCTTAGGAAGTAATTCCCTTAGCTCTCCTAATTTGAGATATTCTGGTCTAAACTGATGGCCCCATTGAGAAATACAATGCGCCTCATCTACCACCAAAAAACTTACAGAAATATTCACTAAATAGCTTCTGAAATTTGCTGTTGCAGCGCGCTCAGGACTCAAATACACTATCTTATATTTACCGTTAAGTGTGTTTTGCATTTCAGTTTCTATTTCACCGTTGCTCATTCCACTATGTAAGGCTACTGCAGAAACACCTCGTTTAATAAGATTATCCACTTGGTCTTTCATCAGTGCTATAAGTGGGCTAAACACAAAACAAACACCGTCCTTGGCCATTGCCGGCAATTGATAACAAATACTCTTTCCTCCTCCCGTGGGAAGCAATGCTAAGGTATCGTCACCGTTCATTACCGAAAGAATAATATCTCGCTGAAATGGCCTAAATGAGTCAAACCCCCAATATTGTTTAAGTATAGATTCTAGCATTGGTAAAAATGCCGTTAAAGCTACAAAGCTAAAGGATTGAAAGATAATTTAAGCGAAACCTAAACTTTTAGTAACCAAGTCCTAATTAAACACATGTGCTCTTTATGATAATGCTTTACTAAAAAGCAAATTAGTAAATATTAGGCATCTTAAGTAACTTTAAACCACTTAGAGAATCCATTCTTCTCCCTTACTTGGAATGATCACTTTATGCTGAAAATCAGGATCTAACGTTTCTTTTAAATCATGCATAGCTGCTTCCTCGCCATGCACAAAGAATACCTTTTGTAATTCACTATTATCGCTCTTTACAAAGTAATCTGTAAGTCCTACAATATCAGGATGAGCACTAAATACATCGGTTTGCCCAATTTTGGCATATACATATTTATCCTGTCCTTTAATACGAATGATATTTTTACCTTCTAGAAGCTGTGCCCCAAGTGTACCTGGAGAGCAAAATCCCGCAATCATAATGGCACACATAGGATTTTGGACATGATCTCCAATATGTTGTTGTATACGTCCACCTTCCAGCATTCCTGCACTACTCACAATAATACACGCCTCACGGAATAGCTCCATATCTTCGACATCATCATTGTCCTCTACGAGATAGAGGCTTTTAAAATCAAACAAGCTTCCTTCTTCTTTTTTATATAGTTGCGCTTCCTCGTTTAGATAGTGTGAAAACTTATTGTGAATATTACTACTAGCTAGAGCCAATGGGCTATCAGCAAACACTCGAATTGGCGGTAGTTTTCCTTCATTAAATAGTTTTTTGAGCGTAAATAAAACCGCTTGCGTACGTCCTACACTAAACGCAGGAATTATTAGTCGTCCATCTTGCTTTACACAAGTTGCAGTAACTTGTTCTGTAAGTACTTCCTCTGGACTACGAGTCTCTTTATGCTTTCTGTTACCATAAGTGGTTTCAGTGATTAACGCATGTAGTCCTGGCATAGGTTTCGCATCTACAATAAGTTTGGAACCTGGATTTCCTATATCACCTGTAAAGCCAATTACTTTCTGCTTTCCATTTTCCTCTATAACCAAGCGAACACTTGCAGCACCAATAATATGTCCTGCTTCGTAAAAGGAGAATGAGACTCCATCACTTAACTCAAAATATTTATAATAACCTAAGGTTAATAGTTGATCTACAGCCTTTTTCACCTCATGAAAACCGTACAATCGAACACTTTTTTTACGATTAGTAGCATTATTTTGGATATTAACAGAGTCTGCCCAAAGCTTTTCGAGTAAAAACGCAGTAGGTTCTGTACAAATTATTTCGCCTTTAAAACCTTGCTTTACCAAATTAGGAATATTCCCACTATGATCTATATGAGCGTGGGTTAATATCAGAACGTTTACCGTTTTTGGATCAAAAGGAAAGTTAGCATTTATTTCTTTATTCGATTTATCTTCATAATCAATACCGCAATCTATTAAGATAGTGTATCCATTTTCTAATTTCAATAAGTGCATACTGCCTGTAACTTGCTTGGCAGCTCCCCAACATGTGTATTTCATCTCCTTCTGTACTTAGCGTGCAATTATAAGTCTAGATTGCAGTAAAACAGAATTATGGGTATTGTAGATGCTAACAGAGTACAAACCATTTATTAAATTATGAATATCAATAACCTCATTCGAAGTAATTTCCTTACTCATAAGTTGCTGACCCAAAGCATTGGTTAAGGTCACTCGATTCACTCCCGTTTCACCATCTATGATTTTCAACCAAGTTGAAGCCGGATTTGGATACAGGTGACCAATGTTCATTGGTTTCTGAGCCAAATACGCTGAAGTATTGATCCGCGCAAAATAAAGCGTAGCGGCTACAGCTCCTTTAATAACTTCAGTGGTAGCTTCAATATCCATATTTTCTAGCTTGTCGTTTGCACTGTGATAATTGGGATCAACAGACTCCTGATACAATCCCATTATCACATATCCTGCATTTTGAAAAGGCATATAATCAGATCCATAGGCATTTGATTGCACCGGGATTAGTGTTGTGTAAAGATCGATTAAACGACCTAGCGTATCTGTTTTTAAGCTAGACGTAGCATTATTACTAGACGGATTGTCGTCTTCATCTCTTTCGCATTTTATTCTCGTATTATTTTGACCTAATGTTCCACCTAACTGATCCAAATTGAGCATAAGTTCGATGTTATCAGATGAAGAAAGAGTATTGCTAACATAATGATTACTTCCTTGTAATCCTTGCTCTTCCGCCCCAAAATTAATGATCCTCACTCCCACTTTACAGTCTACATTTTTAAGAATACGTGCAATTTCAAGTGTTGCAGCTACTCCACTACCATTATCATTTGCCCCAGGACTCACACTAACTGCGTCCAGATGAGCACCTACGATAATCCAAGCATCTGACTCCGATCCAGGCTTTTCAATGATTACATTATAAGAATTTTTAGTTCCATACTTAAAGGTGTCTATAACCGGAGCATAACCTAATTGGGTATATTTATTCACCAGCCATTGCGTTGCGTTGTCATACGCTACGCTGCCCGTCACACGAAAGCCAATATCTTGTAAATCCGATATTATTTGCTCGACACTATCTACGCGTTGTGCTTCTTTGGCAATACGATACTCCCACACTTGAGCTTGGGATGAAAGAACTATAGTTAAAAATCCTAAGAAATTAAGTACTCTCTGCATTCTTGCGAAGATAGTGATATGTTAACGGTTAAAACACGCTCCGCCGGTAAGAACGCTGCAATTTTCTCTGGCCATTCAATAAAGCATAAGTAACCAGAATCTATATATTCCATAAAACCGATATCTTCAATCTCTTCAAGGGAATTTAAACGATATAAATCAAAATGATAAATAGTCTTTTTGGATACATCATAGGCATTAACTATTGAAAAAGTTGGACTATCTACATCGGTATCATTTCCGCCGGTAGCGTTAATATAACGTTTAACTAACGTTGTTTTACCCACTCCAAGGTTTCCATGAAGCAGAATAATATTTTTTCCAGACGCTATTTGGCCTGCCAAAACATCTCCTAATTTTGAAAACTCAGATCCTAAATCACAAATCTCTATCTTCATAATCCCTTATTTTGGTTCTAAAACAATTAGAGGAATCAGCATTTCTTCCATCGAAATTCCTCCATGCTGAAAAGTATCTTTGTAATACTTAGCATAGTGATTCAAGTTATTGGGATACACGAAAAAATCATTCTCTTTACTAAAAACAAAACGACTACTAACATGCTGAGTAGGCAACAAAGCATCTATAGGTTTTGCGATCTCAAATACTTCTTTAGGATCGTAGGTCATGCGTTTTCCTGTTTTATAACGCAAATTTGTTGTGGTGTCTTTATCACCCACAATTTTTACAGCATTATCCACTTTAACGGAACCATGATCGGTGGTTATTACCAATTTTACTTTCTTACTACTCAAGTACTTAATAGCATCTAACAGCGGCGAATGATCAAACCAACTTGACGTTAATGCTCTATAGGCAGCTTCATTTTCTGCGAGTTCGCGTACTATTTTAGAATCTGTTCGCGCATGAGAAAGTGTGTCAATAAAATTATAAACGATGGTAAAAAATTCTTCACGGGCCATATTCGGTAGTTGCTCAACCATTTGTTTAGCTCCAATTAGATTAGTTACTTTTACATACTTTGATTCATAGCCAACTCTTAATCTCTTAAGCTGATCGTTTAAGAAAAACTCCTCGTGTAGATTTTTTCCACCTTCATCTTCGTCATTACTCCATTTATCGCCATATCGTTTTTCAATATCGCTAGGCATTAAACCGCTAAATATCGCATTTCGCGCGTATTGAGTCGTAGTGGGCAAAATGGCCATGTACAAATCTTCACTGGTCGTCCTATAATATTTACTTATTTCTACTTGAATGGCCTTCCACTGGTCAAACCGAAGGTTATCCAGCAACAACAAGCAAAATGGTTCACCTTTTTGTTTGTGTGGTAAGACTCCTTTTTGAATAAGGTGATGTGACAAAAGCGGAGTTTCTTCGTTGTCACCGTTAGCATGCACAAAATTGATGTAGTTTCTAGCGATATACTTGCTAAACTCTCTGTTTCCGTCCTGTTTCTGTGTTTTTAGGATTTCTTCCATACCGGTTTCTTCTGAGCCTGCCATTTCAGTTTCCCAATACACCAGCTTCTTATACATTTCCTTCCACTTAGGCCAGTCTAAATAATCCATAAAAGCCATACCGATGTTTCTGAAATCTTGTTGATATCGCTGCGTTACACTCTCTGTTTCAAGTCTTTTGCCTTCAGTAAGTTTGATTATGGTACTTAATATTTGCCTTGGATTTACCGGCTTAATCAAGTAATCTGCTATTTTAGAGCCAATTGCGTCTTCCATAATATGGTCTTCTTCGCTTTTGGTTATCATCACTACCGGAAGATTTCCCTGCAGCTCCTTGATTATTTTAAGTGCCTCCAGTCCTGAAATACCAGGCATATTTTCATCTAAAAAAACCAAATCATAATGGTGTGTTCTAACCTTTTCAGTGGCATCTAAGCCATTGGTTACGGTCGTTATTTCATATCCTTTCTCTTCTAAAAAAAATATATGAGACTTCAGGTGATCAATTTCATCGTCTGCCCACAGTATTTTAATTTTACTCATAATTGGTTTTCGTATTTTATCATTTTATTAGGTAATCTTTGCAGAAGTGCAAGACCATTTGTTATACCTTGCAAAGCAAGTAATAATTCAACTCATAAAACAATAATTTATTACACTTTGAATAAAAAGAAAATAATTAACGACCCGATTTACGGTTTTATCACCATTCATCACGACATCGTTTTTGATTGTATCCAGCTACCTGAGTTCCAGCGCCTACGAAGAATTAAGCAACTAGGCCTTACTCATCTAGTGTACCCTGGCGCATTACATACTCGTTTTCAACATGTTATAGGTGCAATGCACCTTATGGATATGGCGCTCAAAAATCTACGTGGGAAAGGAATTGAAGTCTCGGTGGAAGAAGAGATAGGTGCATTATTGGCTATTCTATTACACGATATTGGTCATGGGCCATTTTCGCACAGCTTAGAGCACAGTATACTAACAGATGTTCACCATGAGCATATTTCGAGTGCACTTATGCAACAGATTAATGTTAAAATGGAGGGTAAATTAGATCTTGCTATTGAGATATTTGAAGACCGGTATCCAAGAAAATTCTTTCATCAACTCGTAAGTAGTCAGCTAGATATGGACCGTTTAGACTATTTAAGAAGAGACAGTTTTTATACCGGAGTATCTGAAGGAACCGTGGGCATCGAACGTATAATTCAAATGTTAAACGTACGAGACAACCACCTTATCGTTGATCAAAAGGGCATCTATTCCGTTGAAAAATTTTTGATGGCACGCCGATTTATGTATTGGCAAGTTTATCTGCACAAAACTTCAATCGCTGCAGATACCATGTTGCTCAGTATTTTAAGACGAGCTAAGTATTTGATAAACAAGGATGTTCAGCTATTTGCAAGTCCATTTTTATCCTTTTTCTTGGCCAATAATTTCAGAACGGAAGATTTACAACGCCCGGATGTAATTGAGAATTTTTGTAATTTGGACGATAATGAAATAATAAGTGCTATAAAGGTTTGGCAATACGCTGAGGACAAAACCTTGAGCGAACTATGCAAGATGATCATTAATCGTAACCTACTTAAAATAGCTGTAGCGGATCAAGCTATTACTGCAGAAGATGTAGCAAATCAAAAAAAGTATGTAGCCACAAAACTCGGCATATCAGAAGAAGAGGCTGATTACTTTGTTGTTACAGGTAAATTGAGCAATAATACGTATTCTGCTGAAGGTGATAGCCTAAAAATAGCAATGAAAGATGGTGGGTTAAAAGAGCTTTCGGAGACTTCCGAAATTTATAACCTGTCTCAAGTTAACAAACCTCACATTAAATATTTTATAACCTCTTTAAAATAAGTTAAATTTGCGGTCTATTGACACTTACAGCAGCAGAAATAGCAACAATTGTAAACGGTACTTTAGAAGGTAATCCTAGCACAAGTATTACTAGGGTTTCTAAGATAGAGGATGCCACCTCAGATAGTTTATGCTTTCTTTCTAACAAGAAATACATACATTATTTGAAGACAACCGATGCCGGAATTGTGTTGCTAGACGATACTATTCAACCCCTACCAGAAGGGAAAACGGTGATCAGGTGTTCGCATCCATATGTAGCCTTTTGCACTATTCTTATACAGTATTTCGATTACAAAGATCCCAATCAAGGCATTCACCCTACGGCAGTTATAGAAACATCTGCCAAAATCGGGGCTAATTGCCACATAGGTTCACATGCGTATATCGGCAACAATGTGATTATAGGAGATAACTCTAAAGTACTAGCTAACAGCTGCATTTATGAAAATTCTATAATAGGAAACAACACAACCATACGGTCTAATGTGTCTATTTATTATGAAACTATCATTGGTGATGATTGTCTAATCCACTCAGGTACCGTAATAGGAGCAGACGGATTTGGTCATGCGCCTTTACCAGACGGAACCTACATAAAAATACCTCAGATAGGTAATGTAGTGATTGGGAATAAGGTAGAGATAGGTAGTAACACCTCCATTGATAGAGCCAATATGGGAAGTACTATAATTGGGAATGGATGTCGCATAGATAATCTTGTTCAGATTGCTCACGGAGTTGAAATAGGTGAAAATACTGTACTCGCAGGTGGTGTATTTGTCGCAGGCAGTACGAAAATAGGATCTAACTGTGTTTTTGCGGGACAAGCAGGCGTAGTTGGACATATTACAGTGGCCAATGGCACTCAATTAGGTGGACAAGCAGGAATAAATAAGGATATAACCGAACCTAATGGTATTTATGCGGGATCACCACACCAACCTTTTAAAGAAGAAATGAAATCAAGAGTAATGTGGAGGAATTTACCTAAGTTAGAGCAACGCGTAAGAAAATTAGAACAACAATTAAAATCGAATAAATAAGGAATGGAAATATTTCAAACCACTATAAAACAGGTAATTAGTATTTCGGGTGTAGGGTTACACACCGGGAATAAGGTTACTTTAACTTTTGAACCTGCACCAGAAGACCATGGCTACGTTTTTCAGAGAGTTGACTTGCCAGGAGAGCCTAAAGTGAAGGCGGATTGTGACCTGGTTGTGGACACTTCAAGAGGAACGACTATTGAAGATAATGGCGCTCGAATCAACACCGTAGAGCACGTATTGGCAGCTTTAGCAGGTTTAGAAATAGATAATTGTCTCATAAAACTAGATGCTCCAGAAACCCCAATAATGGATGGTAGCAGTAAACCATTTATTGATATATTACTAGCTTCGGGGATAGAAACTCAGAAGAAAGAAAGAGAATATTTTGAAATCCCTAATCGCATTAATTATGCCGATGGAAAAGGAGTAGAAATGATGGCGCTGCCTGCCAACGATTATAGACTTACCGTAATGGTTGATTATAACTCGCCTGTGTTGGGAAGCCAACATGCGAGTATTACTAACCTGAATGAGTTTAAAGACGAAATATCAAGTTGCCGTACTTTTTGTTTTTTACATGAATTAGAAGCGCTGGTAAAAAACAACTTAATAAAAGGTGGAGACTTAAATAACGCTATTGTTATCGTAGATAGAGTAATTGAAGAAAATGAAATGGCTAATATCGCTAAGCTCT